>KL569385.1:34763-38785 GCA_000715685.1 Streptomyces lilacinus | reverse complement strand
AGCACGGCCACGTCGTCCTCGCCGCGCCGCTCCCCCACCACGTCGCACAGCAGGTCGGCGAGCTTGTCGAGGTCGTAGGGGCCGTCGGTGACGGCGCCGGTGAGCTGCTGCATGCCCTCGTCGAGGTCGGAGCCGGGCTGTTCGACCAGGCCGTCGGTGAAGAGCAGCAGGGTCTCGCCGGGGTCGAGTTCGACGGTGGTGACGGGGTAGTCGGGGCGGCCGAACTCGGTGGAGAGGCCGAGCGGCAGGCCGCCGGAGACGGGCAGCCGGCGGCAGGTGCCGTCGGTGTGGCGCAGCAGCGGGTCGATGTGGCCGGCCCGGACCAGGTGGACGACGCCGGTGGCGAGGTCGGCCTCGGCGTAGGTGCAGGTGGCGAAGCGGTCGGTGTCGAGCTCGTAGAGGAAGGCGGAGGCGCGGGCCATGACGGTGGCGGGGGCGTGGCCCTCGGTGGCGTACGCCCGCAGGACGATCCGCAGCTGGCCCATGACGGCGGCGGCGTGGGTGTCGTGGCCCTGGACGTCGCCGATGACGGCCCCGACCCGGCCGCCGGGCAGCGGGATCGCGTCGTACCAGTCGCCGCCGATGTCCCGGCCCATCCGGGCGGAGCGGTAACGCACGGCGATCTGCGCGCCGGGGACCTCGGGGATGCGGCGGGGCAGCATCGACTGCTGCAGGCCCTCGGCGAGGTCGTGCTCCTGGTCGAAGAGCATGGCGCGGGCGATGGCCTGCGCGAGGCTGCTGCCGAGGGCGATGAAGAGGTTGCGCTCCTGCCGGGTGAAGCCGCGGGCCTCGCGGTAGAGGAGGCCGAGGGCGCCGATGGGGCGGGCCTGGGCGATCAGCGGGAGGTAGGCGGCGGAGGAGATGCCGATGTCCTTGATCCGCTCCCACAGCCAGGGGTAGTTGCCGGCGAATTCCTCGGGGGACTCGATGAAGCGGGGGGTCAGGGTGCGGATGACCTCGCTCATGGGGAAGTTGTCGTCGACGCGGGTGTAGCGGGTGCCGGGGATGAAGTGCTCGGAGGGGCCCTCGGCGACGAGGTGGATGCGGCCGGCGTCGAGGAGGCCGAGGACGAGGAGGTCGGAGCCGAGGTATTCGACGGCGCGGGGGTCCTTGAAGAAGTCGATGACGTCCTGGACGGTCCGCGCGTGGGCGAGGGCCGCGGTGGTGGTCTCCACGACGGTGGTCTGGTGGCGGCGGTCCTCGTCCGTCTCGCGCGGCGCGGCGTGGCCGAGCTCCTCGGTGGCGTCGCGGACGATGCCGACGATGCGGCAGGGGCGGCCGTCAGCGTCGCGGCGGATGCGGCCCTGGGTGTAGGTCCAGCGCAGGGTGCCGTCGTCGGTACGTACGCGGTAGTAGGCGCCGTAGGTCTCGCTGCCGTCCTTCAGGGCCCGGGCGACCTGGGCGTCGAGGCGCATCGAGTCGGTGCGCGGGAGTCGGCCGGTGAGCTCGGAGACGTCGCCGTGGAAGGTGCCCGGGGGCACCTGGAGGATCCGCAGTGCCTGCTCGTCCAGGTGCAGCCGGTCGCTGACGAGGTCCCAGTCGAAGCTCCCCAGGTGATTGAGGGCGAGGACCGTCTCCGGGCGGGCGGGCCAGTCGTCCGGCGGCGGCGGTACGGCGGCAGGCGTCGCTCCCCGATCAACCATACGGCCACTCTGCCATCTTTTGTCGGTTTCTTCGATGCGACTGCACGGTTCTGTTTCGCCTGGTGGTACCGATACCGACATGGAGTGGTTCACCTCGTCCGGGTACTGGCTCAGCCGGCTGGTCGTCCAGCGGGCGCTCGCCGGTCTCTACCTGGTCGGTTTCGTCTCGGCGGCGCTGCAGTTCCGGGCGCTCCTCGGCGAGCGGGGCATGCTGCCGATCCCCCGCTTCCTCGCGTACGCCCCGCCGCGCCGGGCCCCCAGCGTCTTCCACCTCCACTACTCGGACCGCTTCTTCGCCGCCTGGGCCTGGGCCGGCGCGCTGCTCTCGGCCGCGATCGTCGCGGGGGCCGCCGACGCCGTGCCGCTGGGGGCCTCGATGGCCATGTGGGCGGCGCTGTGGGTGCTCTACCTGTCCATCGTCAACGTCGGCCAGACCTGGTACGCCTTCGGCTGGGAGTCACTGCTGCTGGAGGCCGGCTTCCTCGCGGTCTTCCTGGGCAACGCCCGGACGGACCCACCGGTGCTGGTGCTGTGGCTGCTGCGCTGGCTGCTCTTCCGCGTCGAGTTCGGCGCGGGGCTGATCAAACTGCGCGGGGACCCCTGCTGGCGCGATCTGACGTGCCTGTACTACCACCACGAGACCCAGCCCATGCCGGGCCCGCTGAGCTGGTTCTTCCACCGGCTGCCCCGGCCCCTGCACCGGGTGGAGACGGGCGCCAACCACGTCGCCCAGCTCGTCGTGCCCTTCGGCCTCTTCACGCCCCAGCCGTACGCGAGCGTCGCCGCGGGCCTGATCATCGTCACCCAGCTGTGGCTGGTGGCCTCCGGCAACTTCGCCTGGCTGAACTGGCTGACCATCGTGCTGGCCTTCGCGGCCGTCGACGGGACGGCCATGGCGGAGCTGTTCTCCCTCCCGCACCACACGCCCCTGCCGGCCGCCCCGCTCTGGTACGCGGTGCTCGTCCTCGCCGCCACCGCGCTCGTGGCCGTCCTCAGCTGGTGGCCGGTGCGCAACCTGCTCTCCCGGCGGCAGCGCATGAACATGTCCTTCAACGCGTACCACCTGGTCAACACCTACGGCGCCTTCGGCAGCATCAACCGCGACCGCTACGAGGTGGTCGTCGAGGGCACCGACGAGGAGACGCTCACGCCCGAGACCGTCTGGAAGGAGTACGGCTTCAAGGGCAAGCCCGGCGACCCCCGCCGGCTGTCCCGCCAGTACGCCCCGTACCACCTGCGGCTGGACTGGCTGATGTGGTTCGCCGGGATCTCGCCCGGCTACGCACGGGAGTGGTTCGGCCCCTTCGTGGAGCGGCTGCTGACGGGCGACCCGGCGACGCTGCGCCTGCTGCGGCACAACCCCTTCCCCGCCGCCCCGCCCACCCACGTGCGCGCCCGGCTGTACCTCTACCGCTTCACCACCTGGCGCGAGCTGCGGGAGACCGGTGCCTGGTGGCACCGGACCCTGCGCGGCGAGTACCTGCCGCCCACCCGGCTGGCCCGGCCCTGAGCGGCGTCAGCGGGGCGTCAGCCCCGCGACGGCCCGCTCGGCGGCGGTGATCGGCGGCTCGGTCGGGGGCCGACCGAGGGGCCCGCGCAGCACCCGCAGCACCACCCCGGGGGCGAACAGCCCCGCCATCGGCTTCGACAGGGTCATCACGTCCAGCAGCGGCCGCGTCACGGCCGGGTCGACGGTGCCGGTCAGCATCATCCGCTGGACGTACCCGCGCAGCAGCCGCGCGGGGACGGGCGGCCGTTCGCCGATCGCGCCCGGGTAGTGGATGTCCTCGCCGACCGCCATGGACCAGGCCGCGTCCGCCGTCCGGGCGACGGCGCGCTGGGCGCGGCGGGCGAGGCGGGGGTCGCCCAGGACCTGTCCGGCGAGGGTGTCGCGGAGCGCCGCCGCGTTGAGGGCCGCCACGGACATGCCGTGCCCGTAGATGGGGTTGTACGCGGCCACGGCGTCGCCGATCACGACGAAGCCGCCGGGCCAGCGGTCCAGCCGTTCGAAGTAGCGGCGCCGGTTGATCGTGGAACGGCTCAGGAGCACGTCGGTGAGCGGCTCCGCGCCGGCGATCAGGTCGGCGACCAGCGGGTGCCGCAGCCGGCGGGCGAACGTCTCGAAGTCGCCCGCGCTCCGGGAGGGTTCGCCGCCGCGGGTGCCGGAGACCGTCACCAGCCAGCGGCCGCCCTCGACCGGGTGCATGGTCACCCCCTGGCCCGGCACCCGCCCGCCCGGCCGCGGGGACACGCTCACGACGGGGAAGTCCTCGGAACCCGGGGGCGCCCGGAAGATCCGGGTGGCATAGACCAGGCCCGAGTCGACGGTCTCCTCGCGGACGGCCGGCAGCCCGAGCTCTGTCTCTTATACACATCTCT
>KL569385.1:34088-34486 GCA_000715685.1 Streptomyces lilacinus | reverse complement strand
ATGTGTATAAGAGACAGGGCCGGTGGCGTCCACGACGAAGTCGGCGGCCAGCGTCCGCACGTCGCCGTCCCCGGAGTCGGCGATCCGCACGCCCGTGACCCGCTCGGCGTCGCCCGCGAGCCCGTGGATCGAGGCGCCCTCCAGGAGGGTGATCCCCGGGCGGGCCAGCACGCGCTCGCGGACGACGAGGTCCAGCAGGTCACGGCTGCAGGCGATGAGGAACTGCCACTCCGGCATGCGGGGGATCCAGCCCTGCGCCGACAGCGTCACCAGCGCGGTCGGCAGCGCCACCCGCCGGGCGCCCGCCGCGAGCCACCGGTCCGTGACGCCGGGCAGCAGGGACTCCACCGCCCGGGCGCCGCCGGACATCAGCAGGTGGGCGTGGCGGGCCTGCGGCA
>KL569385.1:27018-33848 GCA_000715685.1 Streptomyces lilacinus | reverse complement strand
GGCTCCGCCGGCAGCCGGTCCCGCTCGACGACCACCACCTCCTCGACGTGGTCGGCGAGGACGGACGCGGCCAGCATGCCGGCCATCCCGCCGCCGAGGACCACCGCCCGCCGGCGCTCGGGGGCGGGGCCGCCGTGGTGCGCTTCGCTCATCTCCGGCTCCTTCTCCTCTGCGGTCGCCCGCGGCTTCTGCAGTCTTCCGCGGCTTCTTGCGGTCTCTCGCGGTCCGCTGCGGTCTCCCGCGGCTCGAGGGATGATCTGCCCGTACCGCACGCCGCCCGAACGCATGCGTGGCGCCGCGCCGTGCCGCACGGTGGTGGTGTGGAGGTGGTGCCATGGACCCCGTGGAGGCGCTGGAGCGCATCGCGTTCCTCCTGGAGCGCACCCAGGCACCGACGTACCGGGTGAAGGCCTTCCGCACGGCCGCCGGCGTGCTCGCCCCGCTGCCGGAGACGGAGGTGCGCCGCCGCGCGGAGGCCGGCTCCCTGACGGACCTCAAGGGCATCGGCCCCAAGACCGCCGCGGTGGCGGCGCAGGCGCTGCGGGGCGAGGTGCCCGACTACCTGGCGCGGCTGGAGGAGGAGGCCGGCGGCCCGCTGACCGAGGGCGGTCGCGCGCTGCGGGCGGCGCTGCGCGGCGACTGTCATCTGCACTCCGACTGGTCGGACGGCGGCAGCCCGATCGAGGAGATGGCGCGGGCGGCCCGGGCGCTCGGCCACGAGTGGGCCGCGCTCACCGACCACTCCCCCCGGCTGACGGTGGCCCGCGGGCTGTCGGCCGAGCGGCTGCGCGCCCAGCTCGAGGTCGTCGCCGAGGTCAACGAGCGGCTCGGCGACGGGTTCCGGCTGCTGACCGGCATCGAGTGCGACATCCTGGCCGACGGCTCGCTGGACCAGGAGCGGGAGCTGCTGGAGCGGCTGGACGTGGTGGTCGCCTCGGTCCACTCCAAGCTGCGGATGGACGCCGAGAGCATGACCCGCCGCATGGTCTCGGCCGTCGCCAGCCCGCTCGTGGACGTCCTCGGGCACTGCACCGGGCGGCTGCACGGCGGGGCGGGGCGCCCGGAGTCGGAGTTCGACGCGGACCTGGTCTTCGCGGCGTGCGCGCGCTTCGACACCGCCGTGGAGATCAACTGCCGGCCCGAGCGGCTCGACCCGCCGCGCAGGCTGCTGCGGCGGGCGCTCGACGCCGGGGTGCTGTTCTCGATCGACAGCGACGCCCACGCCCCCGGCCAGCTGGACTGGCAGATCTACGGCTGCGCCCGCGCCGAGGAGTGCGGCGTGCCCGCCGACCGGATCGTCACCACCTGGCCGGCGGACCGGCTGCTGGACTGGACCCGGTCGACGTGAGCGGTCCCGCCCCGCCGCTCCCCCGCATCCGGCCGATGCTGGCCACGCCGGCGCCGCTGCCCGCCGAGGGCGAGGACGCCGCGTGGGGCTTCGAGGTCAAGTGGGACGGGGTGCGCTGCGTCGTCGACGTCCCCGGCGACGGCACGATCCGCCTGGTCACCCGGGCGGGCAACGACGCCACCGCCACCTATCCCGAACTGCGGGGCCTCGGCGAGCAGCTGATCGGGCGGCCCGCCGTGCTCGACGGCGAGGTCGTGGTCCTGGATGAGGCCGGGCGGCCCGACTTCGGGCTGCTCCAGCGCCGCATGGGGGTGCTGAACCCGCGCCGCGCGGCCCAGCTGGCGCTGCAGTACCCCGTCCGTCTGATGCTCTTCGACGTCATGCACCTCGACGGCGGCTCCCTGCTGGACGTCGCCTACCGGGACCGCCGGGCCGTCCTCGCCGGCCTGGGCCTCGGCGGGCCCGCCTGGTCGGCGCCCGCGCACCTGGAGGGGCACGGCCGGCGGGCCTGGGAGGCCACCCTGGCCAGCGGCTTCGAGGGCGTCGTCGCCAAGCGGCTGTCGTCCCGCTACACCCCGGGCGTGCGGTCACCCGACTGGCGCAAGACCAAGCACGTCATCACGCTCGACGTGGTCATCGGCGGCTGGACGGAGGGCCGGGGCGCGCTCACCGGCCTGCCCGGCGCGGTCCTCACCGGCCTGTGGGACGCGGAGGGCCTGCGCTACGCCGGCTCCGTCGGCTCGGGGCTGTCCGAGTACGAACGCCGCGACCTCGCCCGCTACCTCGCCGTCCTCGCCCGCGCCGGCTCGCCCTTCCGTGACCCGGTCGACGTCACCGGCGCGCACTGGGTCGAGCCCCGCCTGGTCGCCGAGGTGACCTTCACGGGCTGGACGCCTGGGGGACGCCTCCGTCAGCCCACGTGGCACCGGTTGCGGCCGGACCTGACGGACCTGGGCTGAGCGGCACCGGGCCCTCGTCGCTAGGGAAGCGGGGCGCGGTCGTCGTCGCCGGCGAGGCCGGCCAGGAGATCGCCCTCGGCGGTGAAGCGGTCGAGGACCTCCTCCGGGGTGAAGGCCAGGTCCTCGGGGTCCCGGCAGCCGGCGACCTCCTCCCAGCTGACGGGCGCGGCCACGCCGGGCCGGTCGGGCAGGAGGCGCACGGTGTACGGCGCGGCGGTCGTCTTCGCACTGGCGTTCTGGGACCAGTCGATGAGCACCTTCCCCTTGCGCTCGGCACGCACCATGGAGACGACCACGAGGCCCGGGTGCTCGCTCATCATGCGGCCGGCCAGGCGCTTGGCGTAGTGCCCGGCGATCCGGCCGGAGGCGGGGGCGATGGGCGCGTACAGATGCAGCCCCTTGGCGCCGGAGACGACGGGGAAGGCGGTGAGCCCGTCGTCGGCGAGGAGCTGGCGCAGCCGCTGGGCGACGCGGCAGCAGACGACGAGGTCGACGCCGGGCCCGGGGTCCAGGTCGAGGACGAGCCGGTCGTGCCCCTCGGGGCCGGCCGCCGCCGTCCACTGCGGTACGTGCAGCTCGTACGCGCCGAGGTTGACCATGGCGATCAGGGCCGCGGTGGAGTCGATCATCACCTGTTCGGCGACCCCGTCCTTGTGCCGGACCGGCACGCGCGGCACCCAGCGGGGCGAGCCGTTCGGCGGGGTCTTGGCGACCCAGCTCTCGCCGGAGGTCCCCTCGGGCGCGCGGACGAACGAGGCCGCGCGGCCCACGGCGTGCGGCAGCAGCGCGGGGGCGATCGCGGCGTAGTACCGGAGGACCTGCGCCTTGGTGTGCCCCGACGCGGGGAAGAGCAGCCGGTCGAGGTGGGAGAGCGACAGCCGACGGCCCTCGACCTCCACCACCTGCCGCTCCGAAGAAGCGGGCATAAGGTAGGAATTCCCCGTGGAGGGATAAAACTATGCGGTCGATGTGGAAAGGCGCGATCGGATTCGGGCTGGTCTCCGTACCCGTACGGCTGTACGCCGCCACCCAGGAACACGGCCTCAAGCTGCACCAGGTCCACGACGCGGACGGCGGCCGGATCCACCTCAAGCGCGTCTGCGACGCCTGCGACAAGGAGATCGACTACGAGCACGTCGCCAGGGGCTACGAGGACGACGAGGGCCACACCGCCGTCGTCACCAAGAACGACCTGGCGGGACTGCCCCTGCCCAGCAAGAAGCTCATCGACGTCCTCGCCTTCGTCGACGCCGACCGCATCGACCCCCTCCAGCTGGCGACCTCGTACTACCTCTCCCCCGACAGCCCGGCGGCGAACAAGCCGTACGTCCTGCTGCGGGAGACCCTCAAGCAGACCGAGCGCGTCGCCGTCACCAAGATCGCGCTGCGCACCCGGGAGTCGCTGGCCCTGCTGCGCGTCCACGAGGACATGCTGACCCTGCACACGATGTACTGGCCCGACGAGATCCGCGACCGCCAGGGCCTGGCGCCGCCCGACTCCGTCACCGTGCGGCCGCAGGAGCTCAAGATGGCGACGAGCCTGATGGACACCCTTTCCGAGGACTTCGACCTGGACGAGCTCGAGGACGAGTACGAGGTCGCGCTCGGCGAGCTCATCAGCGCCCACCTCGACCACCGGCCGGCGCCGAAGAAGAAGACCACCCCGGCGCCCGACAACGTCATCGACCTGATGGCCGCCCTGCAGGCCTCCATCGAGACGGCCGGAAAGAAGGAGGCACCGAAGGCGAAGGCCGCGGAATCGAGCAGAGGAACGAAAAAGGCCGCGGTCAAAAAGACCGCGACCAAAACCGCCACCGCGAAAAGCGTCGCGGCCAAGAGCACCGCTTCGAAAAGCACCGCCGCCAAAAGCACGGCCTCGAAGAGCACTGCCGCGAAGAGCACGACGTCCAGCACGGCGAAGAAGACCACCGCGAAAAAGGCGGGCCGCCGGGTCTCCTGAGCCGAGGCCCGTACCCGACAGCCCGCCTTTCGTCCCGCTCTTTTCGCCCCGCCCTTCGTCAACGCCTTTCGTCAACCCGCCGACGGATCAGTCACTTCGGTCCTCGGGGTCGTCCCCCCGCGCGGCGCAGGCCTCCAGCTCCGCACGGGCGGTCCCGACCAGGCCGTCGGCACCGCAGCGCTCGGCGACGGTCAGCCCCTCCTGGAGCCGCTCCACCGCCTCGACCGGGCGGCCGGCCGCGCGCAGCGCGACAGCGTGATCGACCAGCGCCGCCGCGAACTCGTAGCGACAGGGCGACTGGCGCAGGTGCCGAACAGCCTTGTCGAGCTTGGCCAGCCGCTCCGTCAACCCGTCGAGCTGGGCGGATCTCCGCAGCGCCTCCCCGATCGCGGTGTCGGTGCCGAACCGATGGGCGTGCCGCAGGGCCGCGTCGGACAGCTCCCGGGCCCGCTCGGGCTCGTCGTCCGCCAACGCTTCGGCCAGGTCGAACGCCCAGGGAGCCCAGAGGGTGTTGTGCCGACCGCGCTCCTCGAGCCTGCGCCCGGCGGCCTCGAGCTCGGCGACGGCCTCCTTCGCCTTGCCCCTGGCCAGCAGCAGCCGACCCGCCAGACAGGCGGCGTCGGGCAGGACGATCGCCGGGGAGTACGGCGGCTCGAAGCCGTTCTTCTCGGCGACGACCTGGGCCTCGTCGACCTGACCCCGGGCGAGCAGGGTGTCGATCAACATGCACGTGCCGTCCCAGTGGATGGGCAGCCCGGGACCGAGACGGGAGGCCAGCTCCAGCCCCTTGCGCAGGGACTCCTCGGCCCGGACGAGATCGCCCCGGCGGCGCAGGACCATGCCCCGGAAGTCATGGGCGAAGGCCAGGTGGGCCCCGCTCCAGCCGGAGATCTCGAAGGCGCGCACGGCGTCGTCGAAGAGCTCCTCCGCCTCGTCGAGCCGGTCGCAGTAGGCGTAGGTGATCCCGACGACGCTGGGGATCTCGAAGCCCCACTCGACGTTGGTCCAGCCCATGCCGTCGGCGAGCCGGCCGTCCACCAGGGCCCGGTCGATGAACTCGGTGACCTCCAGGGCGTTCTCGCCGCGGATCATGCCGTCGAAGCCGCGCAGCACGAGCAGGGCGCGCTCGGCGTTGTCCCGGCCGTCGAGGCGGGCGGCGAGCTCGGCGATGCGCCGGGACCGGCCCCGGGCGTCGTCCTCCTCGATCTGGATGCCCTTCCACATGTAGTGGGCGGCCTGCAGGCGCATCCGGCCGGGGCCCGAGGGCGTGCGGGAGGCCTGGTCGGCCACCACGGCGGCGGCCTCGCGGAGCTGGTTGTTGTGGGCGTAGGCCTGGGAGAGCCGGTAGGTGGCGTCGACCCGGAGGTCGTCGCTGAGGCCGGGCAGCTCCAGGGCCGTCCGCAGGTGGTTGACCGTGGTCTGGGGCGAGGTGAGCAGCGCGGCGCAGCCCAGCTCGTAGAGCAGGGTGGCGCGCTCCTCCTCCGGCGGCGGCTCCTGCAGCGCCCGCTCCAGGCAGCGCCGGGCGGCGTCCGGCGCGCCGACCGCCAGGTGCTCGCGGGCCGCGGCCCGCAGCTGGGCGACGACGGTGGCGCCGGCCTCGGGATGGACCTCCAGCAGGTGTCGGGCCGAGACGGCGACGCCCTTGCCCGCGTCGGCGGACAGCCACGCGGCCTGGCCGTGCATGGCGGTGCGGGTCGCCGCGGGGATGGCGCGGTAGACGGCGGTGGCGATCAGGGGATGGACGAACTCCAGGGTGGTGGAGCCGGTGAGGATGCGGGCCTCACGCAGCTGGTCGGCGTTGTCGGAGGCCTCGGCGGGGCCCATGCCCGCGAGGTTGGCGGCCAGCCGGGGCTCGATCTCCGTGCCCAGGACGGCCGCGGCCCAGGCGAAGCGGGTGACCGAGGAGCCGAGCTGCTCCAGCCGGGAGACCAGACCCTTCCCACGGGCCGCGGCGCCCAGGTCGCGCAGCAGCGCGGCGGACTCCTCGACCGGGTCCAGGTCGCGGTCCTGTGCCTTGGCTATCAGCTCGACGGTCTCGTACGGGTTTCCGGCGGTGACCGCCCACACCTCGCGGCAGAACGCATCGTCGGCGCCGGGCCCGAGGGCGCCCCGCACCAGGCCGGCCACGGCCTCGGGCGTGAGGGCGCGCAGCTCCACCGGGTGGGCGCCGCGGCCCTCGACCAACTCGCGGAAGGCCGGGGTGTGCTCGGGAAGTTCCTTCGGGCGGTAGGCGATCACGACGAGCAGCGGCAGCTCGCCCAGCCGCACGGCGAAGGAGGTGAGCCAGCCCAGGGACTCGGGGTCGCACCAGTGCGCGTCGTCGATGACGACGACCAACCGTCGGCCGTTCTGGGAGAGTTGGGTCATCACCCAGTCGAGGCCGTCGCGCACGCCCTGGGGGTCGGCCTGCGGCCCGACGGGCGGGGCGATGCCGAGCGCGGGGCCGGCGATGTCGTACCAGCCGCCCAGCAGCTCCTGCCGGTCGGCCGTGGGCATCGCGGCGAGGGTCGGTTGGAAGAGCTGCCGCACGACGTGGAAGGGCACCTTCTCGGCGGACCGGCTG
>KL569385.1:25448-26760 GCA_000715685.1 Streptomyces lilacinus | reverse complement strand
GAGCACGGTGCAGCAGCCGCACTCGGCGGCCATGCGCCGGACCTCCGAGAGCAGGGCCGTTTTGCCCAGTCCGGCTTCGCCGCTGAAGAGCAGCAGGCCGCCCTCGTGGCCGCCCTCCCCGCTCTTCGCGGGACTCTGACGGCCGCACAGGCCGTACACCGCCTGTTCGGCGACGCCGAGCTCGCGCTCTCGCTCGAACAGGGCGGCAGATGGGTCGCGTTCACGCTGATGCCCCGACATGACAAAGTCTCCCCGGAGGATGTGGTGGAGCGAGCCTAGCCCCGTCGGCCGGTGCGAGGGCAGGGTTCGGCGGACGGACCACTCGTGAGCGTGACCATCCCCCACCCCCGAACACCCATTCATGCCGTTCGGAAACGCATTCGCATATTCATGTGCGGGCCATTATGAAGCCTTTCGAATTGCCTCGTCAGGCCGATCGGCGAATATGACAACTTCGCGCCGGAGCACCGGACGAGCGGCTACGCTCCATGTCGCGCAGCGAGCCGTCTTGACTTCGGCTCGCCGCGGTGCAGTGCTGTGCTGCCGCGCTTGTCCGGGGAATCCACGGGAGATCACGCGAGGTCCCGGCCGCCCCGGAAAACGCCGCGCTCCGGCACGCGCTCCTTGTCTCTTCCTTGCTCCCAGCGTTTCGAGGATCTCGATGGTTGGTTCAGGCTCGTCGGCTCCCAGGCGGCCCGCCTCCGCACTCATATGGCTGATCTCCCCCCTGGTCCTGGCCGTGTGCTCGGTCGCGGCGGTCCTCTCCGTGGCCCCCGCGGCGCGCGCGCCCGTGGCCTGGTGCGGGGCGACGGCCACGGTCGCCGTGGCGTTGGCCGCCGCCGAGGCCGCCCGCCGCGGGCGGGTGATCGTCGCGCTGCGCCGGCGCCAGGCCGAGCGGGAGGGCCTGCTGCAGCACCGGCTCGACCAGCACGACGCCGAGACCTGGCGGTTCGCCCGCGAGGTGCTCCCCGAGGCGGTCAAGCTGATGCGTCGCGGCGCCCCCACCGACCAGGTGGTGCGGGTGACCATCCCCTCCCACGATCTGGAGCCCGGCTTCCTCGCCGCGCACCGGGCGATCGTGCGCGGCGTGATCGAGGCCATCCAGGCGGAGGAGGCGCTGCGCGACGCGGCCCACCGGGCGTTCGTCAACATCGCCCGCCGCATGCAGGCCATCGTTCACCAGCAGGCCTACGACATCCGGGAGATGGAGCACAAGCACGGCAACAACCCCGACGTCTTCGGCGATCTGCTCCACCTCGACCACGGCAACGCCCTGACCGGCCGTCTCGCCGACAGCATCGCGGTGCTCGGT
>KL569385.1:21597-25186 GCA_000715685.1 Streptomyces lilacinus | reverse complement strand
TCAGAGATGTGTATAAGAGACAGCGCCGAGATCCCGCTGTACAACGTGCTGCGCGGCGCGATGTCCCGCATCCTCGAGTACCGCCGTGTGGACCTCCACTCCGTGGCGGACGTCGCCGTGGTGGGTCCCGCCGTCGAGCCGGTCATCCACGCCCTGGCCGAGCTGCTCGACAACGCCACCCGCTACTCGCCCCCGCAGACCCGGGTGCACCTGACCGCCGTGGACATCCAGTCCGGGATCGCGGTCGAGATCGAGGACGCCGGCGTCGGCCTGACCGACGAGGCCCGCCGGCGCACCGACCGGGTGCTGTCCAAGGAGGGCGGCCTGGACCTGGACGACCTCGGCGAGTCGCCCCGGCTGGGCCTGGCGGTGGTCAGCCGTCTCGCCAACGCCTACGACTTCATCGTGTCGCTGCGCCCCTCGGCGTACGGCGGCGTCCGCGCGGTACTGGTCATCCCGCCGAACCTGATCACCGCGAGCAGGTTCCCCGGCGGCGACATCGCCCGCGCCCCCAAGCTTCCGCCGGCCAAGAAGAAGCGGCGCCCCGGCGGCATCCCCCTCCAGCCGTCCTCCACACCCATCATGGACAACCCCATCCCGCCGCCCCTGGGCGACAGCGGACTGCCACAGCGCCGCCGGCGGCGCGGCCCCGCCCCGCTGCCGTTCGGCCGGGGCGCCGCGGCGGAGCGGGAGCGGGCGAGCCGGGCGGCCGCCGAGCGGCGGACTCCCGCCCCGCCCGATCCCGACGAGCCGCCCGTGCAGCCAGGAATCTGTCTCTTATACACATCTATGTGTATAAGAGACAGGAACAGAACGGGCGGCCCACCAGTGATAACCCGTCAGACAAGGAAGAGTAGCCAAGTGACGCAGCAGCCGCGGTTCAACATGGACTGGATGCTCAAGGACCTGGCCACCAGCGTCCCTCAGACCCGCCACGTCATCGTGCTGTCCTCGGACGGCCTGCGGATGGCGCAGCACGGCACGGAGGCGGAGGTCGCCGACCGCCTCGCCGCCGCCTGCGCCGGACTGCAGAGCCTCTCGACGGCGATCGCGTCCGAGTTCCCGCACGGGGACGGGGAGATGCGCCTGGTCGTGATCGAGGTCGACGGCGGGTTCTTCTACCTGATGGCCGCCGGTGCCGGGGCCTACCTGGCGGTGCTGGCCGACGACGACGTGGACGCCGGGCTGATGGGCATGAAGATGCGGGATCTGGTGGCCCGCATCGGTTCCCATCTCACCAGCCCGCCCCGGGTCAGCGGGTCGGTGACATGAGCGAACCAGGACACGGGACCGAGTCCGGCGCCGAGCCACCCGGCAATCCGGACCGGCTGTACATCCTCACCGGTGGCGAGACCCGTACCGAGGCCAAGACGCACCTCGACCTGGTGACGCTGGTCGTCTCCCGGGCGGAGCCCGATCCGGGCCTGCAGCCGGAGCACGCCGCCGTGGTGCGGATGTGCGACTTCCCGCTCTCGGTGGCCGAGATATCCGCGTACCTCGAGCTGCCGGTCAGCACCCTGACGCCGCTGCTCACCGAGCTGCTGTCGCGGGGCAAGGTGGAGGCCCGTCCCCCGGTGCCGGCGGCCGCGCTGCCCGACGTCCAACTCCTTGAGGCGGTGATGCATGGACTACAAAAGCTCTGACGGCTACGCCGGGCCGCGCAGCGAGGACATCCTTCCTGCCTCCGCCACCGCGGCCGTGAAGGTCGTGATCGTCGGAGGCTTCGGGGTCGGCAAGACGACCCTGGTCGGCTCGGTCAGCGAGATCCGGCCGCTGACCACCGAGGAGACGATGACCCAGGCCGGGGTCGGCGTGGACGACCTCGCCGGCATCGAGCACAAGACCGAGACCACGGTCGCCATGGACTTCGGCCGCATCAGCATCAACGAACAGTTGGTGCTGTACCTGTTCGGCACGCCCGGACAGGAGCGCTTCTGGTTCCTGTGGAACGGCCTCTTCGAGGGTGCCCTCGGCGCCGTCGTCCTGCTCGACACCCGTCGGATGGAGGTCAGTTACGACGTGATCGGCCGCCTGGAGGAGCGCGGCGTGCCGTTCGTCGTCGCGGTCAACGCCTTCCCCGGCGCGCCCAAGTACCCCATGGCGGAGCTGCGGACGGCGATGGACCTGGACGACACCGTACCCATGATCGACTGCGACGCCCGCGACCGCTCCTCCTGCCGCGACACCCTGATGGCGCTGATGCGCTACCTCTACTCCCTCACCACCGTCTCCACGGAGCCACAGTGACCAACCCCCCCGAACACTCGCGCGCCGACTCCCTCACCGCCCCGCCGCCGCAGTGCCCGGCCCACGCCCTGGGTCCCGGCGGTGCGACCCGGCTGTACGGCCCGGAGGCCGAGGCCGATCCGTACGGTCTCTACGAGCGGCTGCGCACCGAGCACGGCCCGGTCGCGCCCATCCTGCTGCACGGCGACCTCCCGGCGTGGCTGGTGCTGGGATACCGGGAGAACCTCGACGTCACACGGACCCCGTCGCGCTTCTCCCGGGACTCCCGGCACTGGCGCGAGGCACGCGAGGGCCGGGTCGCCCCCGATCACCCGCTCGCCCCGGTCACCACCTGGCAGCCGGTCTGCGTCTTCACCGACGGCGAGCAGCACGAGCGGTGGCGCGGCGCCCTCAACGAGAGCATGGGGCGCTTCGACAAGAGGGGCATTCGTCGCTACGTGACGCAGTGCGCCAACCAGCTGGTAGACCGCTTCTGCGCCACGGGTCGCGCGGATCTCGTGCACCAGTTCGCGGAACACCTGCCGATGATGACGCTGACGCAGCTGCTCGGCATGCCGGAGGACTACAGCCCCCAGCTGGTCAACGCCGCCCGCGACATGCTGAAGGGGACCGAGACGGCGGTCGCGAGCAATGAGTTCGTCCAGGAGACGCTGCGCAAGCTGGTGGCCCGGAAGCACGCCCAGCCGGGGTCGGACCTGACCACCTGGCTGATCGAGCACCCGTCCGGGCTGTCGGACGACGAGGTGCAGCAGCACCTGCGACTGGTCCTGATCGCCGCGTTCGAGACCACGGCGAACCTCATCGCGAACACCCTGAAGATGGTCCTCACCGACGTGCGTTTCCGGGCGTCCCTGGCCGGCGGGCACATGACGCTGCCCGAGGCGGTCGAGCAGGTCCTGTGGGACGAGCCGCCGTTCATCACCATCCTGGGTCGTTGGGCGACGCAGGACACGGAGCTCGGGGGACAGCAGATCAAGGAGGGCGACGCGCTGGTGCTGGGGCTGGCCGCGGCCAATGTGGACACCGCCATTCGGCCCGACCTGGAGGCGCCCATCCACGGCAACCGCGCCCACCTGGCGTTCAGCGGCGGGGCGCACGAGTGCCCCGGCCAGGACATCGGCCGGGCGATCGCGGGCACGGGCATCGACGCCCTGCTGCTGCGCCTGCCCGACCTCTCGCTCGCCGTCGAGGAGTCCGAGCTCTCCTACCGCTCCTCTCTGATGTCTCGTCATCTGACAGCGCTGCCCGTCAAGTTCACGCCGCACCAGCCCCGGCGGCCGGAGCTGGCCGCCGGGGAGGCACTGCCGGATCAGACGGTCAGGCCGGCGGCGCAGTCGGTGGC
>KL569385.1:19552-21316 GCA_000715685.1 Streptomyces lilacinus | reverse complement strand
CGCTTCGCGGCGGTCCTGGTGGAAGTCGCTCACGAGCTGGCTGCGCCGCTCGTAGGAGGTGGGGGCGAGCTGGTCCCACCACCAGGCGATCGAGGGGATGGCCAGGGGGGACGAGCTGTCGTCGGCGGGCCGGGTGGCCCACCAGCGCCCGGGCGCGTCCGACCCGTAGGGGTGGGCGTACCGGGCGCAGGCCGACGCCCAGTCGAGGTGGCCCCGGATGAACTGCCCGAGTGCCACCAGATAGCAGCGCAGCTCCACCCCAGCCGTGGCCCAGACCTGTTCGCGCAGGCGCAGGAAGAGCGTCATGACGCGGTCGCGCATAGCCGTGGCCTCCGCCTGCGCCCGGGCGGGCGAGCATCCCCGCTCCCGGGCGAGCACGTCGATGAGGTTGAGGTGGTCGTCCGCCCGGTGGATCTCCTTGTTGCGCGAGTAGAAGTCGTTGTCCCAGGCCACGAGGGTCCAGGTGATCTCGGTCAGGGCTCTGACCTCGGGCCGGTCCAGGTCCTCGTCCTCGAGCTCGTACCCGCCCGCGATGTCCATGAGCGCCGTCGAGGGCGCCATGCCTATCGCTCGCATCCACATCGCGGCGTAGTCATTGAGGGACGGCAGTTCCCGGTCGCCCCGGCAGGCGGCCTCCCACACCAGGCCGGACATGTAGACGCGCATCGCCTCGGTCCACCGGTGCAGCTGTCGAGGGCTGGCGTACTCGGTGAGCTCCATCCGGATGGCCCGCAGCGCCGCGGCGTGCGGTGAGTCGTCCGGCCACGCAGGAGCGGGCGCTTCCAGGACACGCATGATGCGCGAGGTGGTGTGGGCCAGGCCGTGGGCCGTCGCCCGGGCCTCGTCGCACAGGGCGTCGTCGAGGGAGAAGAGGACGGCGTGCAGCTTCGCCACGACCGTCAGGGGGCCGAACTGCCCGTAGGGCATGGTTTTGGCGGTCAGCCCACCGAAGTCGCATTGGCTCAGTCGCTTGCGTTGGTGCCGCGACGTGTCGAGATGTTTCTGGAGCATCCAGTCCACCGAGGCGTGGTCCAACTCCTGGCTTCGCGGATGCGTGGCCGGCGGTATCGGGCAGTAGAAGGGAACGATCTCGAGGGGTTGGACCTTGATCCGATCCCGTACGCGTGTCACGCCGCCTCCCCAGGCCGACTCGCAGCGTTCCTGTCCACTTTTGTGCGGTACCTGCCCAGGAGGAACCAGAGATAACCCGGTATGGGTGTCGGCGCACGAGTTTCCGGCGCCGAGCGCAAGGATCGGTTCGGATCGTTTTCGATCGAATCAAGCCAAACGCATTTTCCAGGCGAGTAGGAACGGTTGAATATTGCACACCGATGTCGGGGTTTTTTCCTCATGATCTCCCCGCAGCGGGGCCGGGCCGGGGATGGCCGGATCTGGCTCCTGCGTGGTGCCACGGACGGGGGCCCGGGAATCCCCCAGACTGGTGATCCGCGCGCACGAGGGAGGCACGTCATGACGGTGCTGTCGTCCGTGAGGCGACCGGGTCGGCTCCTCGCCTCGCCCTGGCCGCGATCCGTCGCCGCGGTCGTCGCGGGCGCGCTGCCCGCCCTGGCCTTCCCCGAGCTGTCGCTGTGGTGGACCGGCTGGGTGTCCCTGGTGCCGTGGCTGCTGCTGGTGCGCTCGGCCGGCACGGCGCGGCGGGCCGGGCTGGACGGCTGGCTGGGCGGCGCCGGCTTCCTGCTCGCGGTGCACCACTGGCTGCTGCCGAGCCTGCACGTCTTCATCCTCGTACCTGTCTCTTATACA
>KL569385.1:16956-19304 GCA_000715685.1 Streptomyces lilacinus | reverse complement strand
ATGTGTATAAGAGACAGGCTGGGCGGGGACCCCGGTCCCGGCCGGGTCGCCGCGGCGCTGCTCGTGGTGCCGTCCGGGTGGCTGGCCATCGAACTCGTGCGGTCCTGGGAGTACTTGGGCGGACCGTGGGGGCTGCTGGGCGCCGGCCAGTGGCAGGTCGCCCCCGCGCTGCGGGTGGCCTCGGTGGGGGGCGTGTGGCTGGTCGGCCTGCTCGTCGTGGCCGTCAACACCGCCCTCGCCGCGCTGGTGTGCGCGCCCCGCGCCCGTACGGCCGCGGCGGCGGGGCTCGTCGGCTGCGCCGCGGTGGTGGGCGGGGTGTGGGTCTGGGCGCCGGTGCCCGGCTTCGCGGGGACGGCGCGCGTCGCCGTCGTGCAGCCGGGGGTGATCGAGGGGCAGGGCAGCGTGCAGCGGCGCTTCGACCGCGAGGAGGAGCTCACCCGGCAGCTGGTCGGACAGCGCCTGGACCTGGTGGTCTGGGGCGAGAGCGGCGTCGGGCAGGACCTGGGACGCCGCCCCGACCTCCGCGACCGGCTGGCCGCGCTCTCGCGCGCGGTCGGCGCGGACCTGCTGGTCAACGTGGACGCACGGCGCTCGGACCGGGCCGGCATCTTCAAGAGCTCGGTGCTGATCGGCCCGGAGGGGCCGACCGGTGAGCGCTACGACAAGATGCGGCTGGTGCCGTTCGGCGAGTACGTCCCGGCCCGCTCGCTGCTCGGCTGGGCCACGTCCGTGGGCAAGGCGGCCGGCGAGGACCGGGGCCGCGGCGACCACCCGGTCGTGATGCGACTGCCGGACACCCGGGGCAGCGGGCTGCGGATCGGTCCACTGGTGTGCTTCGAGTCGGCGTTCCCGGACATGAGCCGGCGGCTGACGCGGGACGGGGTCGACGTGCTCGTCGCCCAGTCGGCGACGTCGACGTTCCAGCACAGCTGGGCCCCCGGCCAGCACGCCTCGCTGGCGGCGCTGCGGGCCGCCGAGACGTGGCGGCCCGTGGTGCACGCGACGCTGACCGGGGTGAGCACGGTGGCGGACCCGCGCGGCCGCGTCGTCGGCGACCGGCTGGGCACGGACCGCAGCGCGGCCGCCGTCTACGACGTGCCGCTGGCCCGGGGCACGAGCCCGTACGTCCGCGCCGGGGACTGGGCGGTGTACGGCGCGCTCGCGGTGCTGGCGCTCTTCGGCGTCTGTCTCTTATACAGCGGCCGTTGAGGACGGCCGACTCTTCGCCGGGTGCGAAATTTCCGTGGCACGGGCCGGGAGGCCCGGGCGATGATGACGGCCATGACCACCACGGAACGCCCCTCACCCTCGACCACCGCCGGAGAGCGCGACATGCTCGAGGGCTGGCTCGACTTCCACCGGGCCACGCTGGCCCTCAAGTGCGCCGGCCTTTCGGACGAGCAGCTGCGGGAGGCGTCCGCGCCGCCCTCCGACATGACGTTGATGGGACTCGTGCGGCACATGGCGGAGGTCGAACGCCACTGGTTCCGCCGCGTCCTGGCCGGCGAGGACGCTCCGCCGATCTACTACACCGAGGACGATCCCGACCTGGACTTCGTGGTCACGGAGCAGGACACGGCCGAGGAGGCCTTCGCCACCTGGCAGGCGGAGATCGCCCGGGCCCGGGAGAACGCCGCGGGGCGGTCGCTGGACGACGTCAACCTCGGGGGCCACCGGAGGTACACCGAGCCGATCAGCCTTCGCTGGATCCTCGTGCACATGGTCGAGGAGTACGCGCGCCACAACGGCCACGCCGACCTCATCCGCGAGCGCATCGACGGCGCGACCGGAGCCTGACCGGCGCACGGCCGCGGCCGTGATCCCGCTTCACGCGTGGGGGGAATTCCCAACCACCCATTCCTCCCAGCAGCGTTGGACGGGTGCATCGAGTGCCCACAGCGGCGGTCCTGGTGGCGGTGGTCATGTCGGCCGCCGCCGGCTGCGTGTCCGTCCCCCCGCGCCCGCTTCCGCCCGGCTCCCCCGGCGGCCCCCCGATCGTGCAGGGTCCAGCCCGGGAGTCGCTGGTCGTCACCGACCCGGGCGCGTCCGGCACCACCCCGCCGGACGGCCCGGACGCGTCGCCCGGGGCGGCCGGGACGGACGCGACGCCCCTGCCGGGGGCGGCCGGGGCGGGTGGCCGGGCGGCCGGCGTCCTCGGCCGGTCGTACGACCCGCACGGTCCGGACGGCTCCGCGTATTCCGGCCGTCCCGTCACCCCCTGGGATCCCCCGCTGCCCGCCCGGACGGCCGGCGAGGCGCACGGCGCCGAACCCCCGTCCTTCTCCCCCGCGTTGCCCGCTCCCCCGCCCGCCGCCCGGCCCGCGCCGGAGGCTCCCGCCCCGCGGTGG
>KL569385.1:13389-16700 GCA_000715685.1 Streptomyces lilacinus | reverse complement strand
CGCCCCGCGGTGGCGGCCCCCCGCGCCCCCCGAGCCGCCGGCCCGGCGCTCCGAGCCCCGGCCCGATCCCGGGCGCGGCCAGGAACGCGGCCAGGAACGCGAACGGGAGCCCGAGTCGCGACGTGTCGAGCCCGCCCCGGCCCCCCGCGGCCACCAGGGCCGCGGCGTCTGCGGCCTCGGCGACACCTACGGGAGGTGGGAGAAGGGCGGCGACGCGTCGCGCATCTGCCACCAGGTCTACGGGCAATGACCCGGCCCGTGACAGCGGGCGCCCGGCCCCGGACCGGGCAGCCGGCCGACCGCGTCAGATCGCGAGGTCGGGGATGCGCCAGTCGATCGTCTCGTGGCCCTGGGCCGCCACCGCCTCGTTGATCTGGGTGAAGGGGCGGCTGCCGAAGAACTTCTTCGCCGACAGCGGCGAGGGGTGGGCGCCCTTGACGACGACGTGGCGCTCCTCGTCGATCAGGGGGAGCTTCTTCTGGGCGTAGTTGCCCCAGAGCACGAAGACCGCAGGGTCGGGGCGGGAGGCCACGGCGCGGATGACCGCGTCGGTGAACTTCTCCCACCCCTTGCCCTTGTGGGAGTTGGGCTCGCCGCCGCGGACCGTGAGGACCGCGTTGAGCAGCAGGACGCCCTGCTCGGCCCACGGCATCAGGTAGCCGTTGTCCGGCACGTCGTAGCCGAGCTCCGCGTTCATCTCCTTGTAGATGTTGCGCAGGGAGGGCGGCGTCTTGACCCCGGGGCGCACCGAGAAGCACAGGCCGTGCCCCTGGCCGGCGCCGTGGTACGGGTCCTGGCCGAGGATGAGGACCTTCACCCGCTCGTAGGGGGTGGCCTCCAGGGCGGCGAAGACCTCCCCGCGCGGCGGGTACACCGGCGCCTTCGTCCGCTCGTCCTCGACGAAGTCGGTCAGCTCCTTGAAGTAGGGCTTCTCCAGCTCCTCGCCGAGGACAGCGCGCCAGGACTCGGGCAGCACGTCGGTGACGGTCACGTCGACAACCTCCGGGGTTCGTTCCGTTCTCGTGGAAGAACTTACCGGCGACCACTGACAACGCCCGCCGGGGAGTCCCGGGGGACCCCGCCGCTCACACCCCGGCGTTGAGGAAGAGCCCCCCGTCCACGACCAGCGTCTGTCCCGTGATCCAGCCGGCGGCGTCCGACAGCAGGAACGCGGCCGCGCCCCCGATGTCCTCCGGCACGCCGAGCCGTCCGAGCGGGTAGGAGGCCGCGGCCTCCGCCTCGCGCCCCTCGTACAGGGCGGCGGCGAACTTGGTCTTCACCACGGCCGGGGCGATCGCGTTGACCCGTACGACCGGCGCGAACTCGTGCGCCAGCTGGAGCGTGAGGTTGACCATGGCGGCCTTGCTCACGCCGTACACGCCCACGAAGGGCGATGCGGTGACCCCGGCGATGGAGGCGATGTTGACGATCGCCCCGCCGTTGTCCTTCTGCCACGCCTTCCAGGTCCGCTGGGCGAAGCCGAGCGCCGAGACGACGTTGGTCTCGAAGACCTTGCGGGCGACGGCCAGGTCGACCTCGGCGATGGGCCCGAACACCGGGTTCGTCCCGGCGTTGTTGACCAGGTAGTCGATGCGGCCGAAGGACTCCATGGCCCGCTCGACGGCCCGGGCCTGATGGGCCTCGTCGTGTGCCTTGCCCGGCACGCCGATCGCCTGTCCGGCGCCCAGCTTCTCGACGGCCTCCTTGAGGGCGTCCTCGTTGCGGCCGGTGATCACGACGCGGTCGCCGCGGGCCACGAGGGCCTCGGCGATGCCGTAACCGATGCCCCGGCTGGCGCCCGTGACGAGTGCGACCCGGCCTGTCTGCTCGCGTTCCTCGGTGGTCATGTGTCCGTACCCTTCGGTCAGTCGAGCGGCCCGCCGGCCACGTACAGGACCTGACCGGAGACGAAGCCGGCCCGCTCGTCGGTGAAGAAGGCGATGGCGTTGGCGATGTCGTCGGGTTCGCCGACGCGCTGGACCGGGATCTGGCTCGCGGCCGCGGCCTTGAAGTCGTCGAATCCCATGCCGACGCGGGCGGCCGTGGCGGCGGTCATGTCGGTGGCGATGAAGCCGGGCGCGACGGAGTTGGCGGTGATGCCGAACTTGCCGAGCTCCTTGGCGAGGGTCTTGGTCAGGCCCTGCATGCCGGCCTTGGCGGCGGCGTAGTTGGCCTGGCCGCGGTTGCCGAGGGCCGAGCTGCTGGAGAGGTTGACGATACGGCCGAAGCCCGCGTCCACCATGTGCTTCTGGCAGGCGCGCGACATCAGGAAGGCGCCGCGCAGGTGCACGTCGAGCACGGTGTCCCAGTCGCTCTCGCTCATCTTGAACAGGAGGTTGTCGCGGAGGACTCCGGCGTTGTTGACGAGGACGACCGGCGGGCCGAGCTCGGCGGCGACGCGGGCGACGGCGGCCTCGACCTGGGCGGCGTCGGAGACGTCGCAGCCGACGGCCAGCGCGGTGCCGCCCGCCGCGGTGATCTTCTCCACGGTGCCCGCGCAGGCGGCCTCGTCGAGGTCGAGGACGGCGACCGCGTGGCCCTCGGCGGCCAACCGCACGGCGGTCGCGGCGCCGATGCCACGGGCCGCGCCCGTCACCAGGGCCACGCGCTGCTCGGTGGTGGACATGCGGGGTTCTCCTCACCTCGAAGGCGGCTCCCCGCCCCGGAGCCGCGGGTGAGCAACCGCTTAGTAGCGTCAGTGATCAGACGCTAGAAGCCGCGCCACCCGCTGTCAACGCCCCGTGACCCGTCCCTCTGCCCCGCCGGGCGGTCACCGCACCAGCAGGTCGAGCAGGCGCTCCGACTCGTGCTCCGGATCGGCCGTCAACCCGGTGTGCACGGGGCCGGGCTGGACGACCGTGCTGCGCGGCGCGATCAGCCAGCGGAAGCGCCGGCCGGCGTCGTCGCAGGCCGCCTGGCCGGCCCGCTCGCCACCGGCGCAGACGCCCTCCACGGCGTGCAGCGCGGCGCGCACGCCCGCGACTGTCTCTTATGATGTGTATAAGAGACAGCGTAGGACTTCGCCTGGCAGTAGACGACGACCCCCGCGTTGATCTGCTCCCCGCGCTCCACGCGCGGGACGACGCGCAGCAGCGCGTATTCGAAGACGTCGCGTCCGTTCATGCGGCCCGTCACTTCGCGGCCTTTCCGTTCAACCTGACTCGTACCCATTCCGGCGCCTGCGAAGGTTTGGCCGTGCTGCGCTCACCAACGGTGATCAGCGTGCCGACGGCCGCCGCGCGCTCCAGCAGCACCTCGACGTAGGCCCGGCGCAGGGCGTCCGGGCTCTCGAAGCCCGGCTCGTCGACGAG
>KL569385.1:12325-13152 GCA_000715685.1 Streptomyces lilacinus | reverse complement strand
ATGTGTATAAGAGACAGCGGTCAGCAGCTCCTCGGTGACCTTGGGGGCCAGCTCGGCGGCCGCGGCGGCGATGTCCGGGTCGAAGGTGGCGAGCACGTGGTCGGAGGCGTCGTACGGCTTGGCGGCCGAGGCGGCGGCGCGCGGCCAGTTGTGGTGCCAGATCATGGTGGCGCCGTGGTCGATGAGCCACAGGCGGTCGTGCCAGACCAGCAGGTTGGGGTTGCGCCAGGAGCGGTCGACATTGTTGATCAGCGCGTCGAACCAGACCACACGGCCGGCCTCCACGGCGTCGATCTCGAAGGCGAGCGGGTCGAAACCGAGGGCACCGGGCAGGAAGTCCATGCCGAGGTTGAGCCCGCCGCTGGCCTTGAGGAGCGCCTGCACCTCGGGGTCGGGCTCGCCGCGGCCGATGACCGGGTCCAGCTGGATCCGGGCCAGCTCCGGCACGCGCAGCCCCAGCCGGCGGCCGAGCTGCCCGCAGATCACCTCGGCGACCAGCGTCTTGCGGCCCTGGCCGGCGCCGGTGAATTTCATGACATAGGTCCCGAGATCGTCCGCCTCGACGATGCCGGGGAGCGAGCCGCCCTCACGCAAGGGCGTGACGTAGCGGGTCGCCGTGACTTCGGGGAGCATCGCCCCAGGTTACTCGGGGGGTCCCGCGGCCGTTGAACACCGGGGGCGGCCGAGCCGTACCAGCCCCCGAGTCAGCCGACGCCCGAGCACAGCGAAGGATCGATCATGACGCACATCGCGCATTCGTCTGCCGCACCGTCCCCCGCCCGCTCCCTACCCGGCCGCTCCCTTCCGGGCCTGTCTCTTATACACAT
>KL569385.1:11428-12084 GCA_000715685.1 Streptomyces lilacinus | reverse complement strand
GAGATGTGTATAAGAGACAGGGCCACGGTGCTCGCCGCCTGCGGCGGGTCGGAGGGCGAGAAGAAGCCCGAGGGCGGTGCGGCCCTGACCACGACCTCGGAGATCCCGGTGGGCGGCGGCAAGGTGTTCCCGGACCGGAAGGTGGTGGTGACCCAGCCGGCGAAGGGCGAGTTCAAGGCGTTCTCGGCGGTCTGCACGCACCAGGGCTGCCTGGTGAAGGAGGTCGTCGACGGGACCGTCAACTGTCCCTGCCACGGCAGCAGGTTCTCGGTGGCCGACGGCAGTGTGAAGGCCGGCCCGGCCCGCCGGCCGCTGCCGGCGGAGCGGGTCTCCGTCGTCGGCGACTCGCTCACGGTGGGCTGACGCCCCGCCGCTCGCGCCCCCGCCGGCGCCACTCGCGCAGCAGCGCCTCGGTCGTCGTCACGGCGGCGACGAGGGAGAGGGTGTGGCGGACCATGGCCGCCGTGTAGTCGGCGGGCACGCCCGCGATGGCGTCGGAGGGGACGACGGCCGCGTAGCCGAGGTTGACGGCGTCGAAGACGGCGTTGGGGATGCCGACGTTGGCCGACACCCCGGCGACGACGAGGGTGCGGCAGCCCAAATTGCGCAGCAGGGCGTCCACGCCCGTGCCGGCCAGCGGCGACAGCCCGTGCAGC
>KL569385.1:9750-11235 GCA_000715685.1 Streptomyces lilacinus | reverse complement strand
CTCCCTCGCGCCATCAGAGATGTGTATAAGAGACAGGCCAGGGAGCCGGTCAGCTGCTGCACGGGCAGGCGCTCGGCGGCGTGGAAGAGGGGGGCGTTGCGACTGCTGCCACGGGCGTCGGGGCGGCGCTCGGCGACGGCGTGCACGACCTGGACGCCCGCCTCGTGCGCCCCGGCGACGAGCCGGGCGACGTTGACCAGCGCCCCGGAGGCGCGGGCGACGGCGGCGAGCTCGGGCAGCGCGCTGTCGGGGCCGACGACGCCGCGCTGGCACTCGACGGTCAACAGCACGGTGGTCGCCGGGTCGGCCCCGTCGGCGGGCTGTTCCTGCGGCGCCATGCTGCCCCCTCGTCGTGCCGGCCCGTCGTGCCGCCTCGCCCGGCGGTTGTCGTGGCCGGGCGCGTGAGGCTAGCGGGCATTGCGCCGGCGGGGGAAGGGGTCCATGCTTTCTGACGGTGCGTCAGGTGAGGGAGGCGTGGGAATGGCCGACACACAGCGGCGGGGCCGCCGGATCATGCTGACGCCGGCCGAACTCGACGCTTTTCTCGCCGAAAGACGTACGTGCCGGGTGGCGACGACGGGCCCGGACGGGCGCCCGCACGTCGGTCCGCTGTGGTTCGTGTGGGACGGGCGGGCCCTGTGGCTGTACTCCCTCACCCGCAGCCGGCGCTGGGCCGACCTGCGGCGGGACCCGCGCGTGGCGGTGGTGGTCGACGACGGCCGGGAGTACGGGGAGCTGCGCGGCGCGGAACTCTCCGGCAGGGTCACGACGGTCGGCGAGGCCCCGCGCCGAGGGTTGCCGTACCCGGAGCTGGACGAGCCGGAACGACTGTTCGCCGCGAAGTACTTCGGCCTGGAGGCGATGCCGCACGACGGCCGCCACGCGTGGCTGCGGCTGGCCCCGGAGGCGGTCGCCTCCTGGGACTTCCGCAAGCTGTGACACGAGCGGGGGCGGCCGATCCGTGACGACCGAGGCGCGATGTGCGCGCCCTGGAGACACGCTCACACGTCGCGGCGCCTCACGACGAGCACGGCGAGTGCGACCGTGATCAGCGGCCAGAGCGCGTACACGATCCAGCAGCCGGGGACCGTGGCGGTGTGGGCCAGGGAGTCGGGGTCCGGCTCCCAGGTCTCGACCAGGCGCTTCCAAGCCGCCGACACCAGCGTGTGCTTGATGTCCGCCGACCAGCGGTCGCTCTCCGAGAACATGGTGGGCAGCATCAGCAGGAGGAAGACGCCGGTGGCCGTGGTCGCGACGGCGTGCCGGAGGAGGACGCCGAGGCCCAGCCCGACGAGTGCGCAGACCGGGGCCAGCAAGGCGGATGCCGCCAGGGCCCGGAACACCCCGGGGTGCGTGATCGGGACCCCGGCGTGGTGCCCGTTCAGAACGGCCTGGGAGATCAGGAAGGAACCGGTGGAGACGACCGTGCCGACCACCGTCCACAGCGCGGCGGTGACGGCCGCCTTGGCCAGCACCACCGAGCCG
>KL569385.1:3175-9470 GCA_000715685.1 Streptomyces lilacinus | reverse complement strand
CCGAGCCGCGGGCCGGGACGGCCACCGTGGTGGTGCGGATCAGGCCGCTGCTGTACTCGCTCACGACGGTGAGGGCGCCCATGCTGGCGGCGACGAGCATCAGCGTCCAGTAGCCGGCCGGCGGATACGCGTCGTAGGGCAGGAAGTCAGCGGGGTGGGAGCCCGCCGCGCCGTCCGCCAGCGTGGCCACGGCGGAGGACCCGACGACGAACAGGACGGTGAACGCGATCGTCCACGGGGTGGAGCGCAGGGACCGCGTCTTGATCCACTCGGCGGCGAGCAGGTCGCCGAAGCGGGCGGACGGCGCGGCGGCGGGGGTGGCCCGGGGGACGGAGGCGAGTGTGGTCATCGGGGCTCTCCTGCCAGGTATTCGATGCTGTCGGCGGTGAGTTCCATGAAGGCGGCCTCCAGTGAGGCGGTGCGGGTGGTCAGCTCGTCCACCCGGATGCGGTGCTCGAAGGCGAACGCTCCGATCCGGTCGGCCGACAGCCCGCTCACGGCGAGCCTCTCGGCGCCGGCCGAGCCCTCCGGCTCGACCGAGGCGCCCGCCGCGGTGAGCACGGCCGCAAGCTCGGCGGCCTGCGGTGTCGCGACCACGACGCTGCCACGGGTGCCACGGGCGGCGAAGTCCCGCAGCGACTCGGCGGCGATCAGGCGGCCCCGGCCGATGACGACCAGCTGGTCGGCGGTGTTCTCCATCTCCGACATCAGGTGGCTGGAGAGGAAGACCGTGCGCCCCTCGTCGGCCAGGCGCCGGAAGAGCCGGCGTACCCAGAGCACGCCCTCCGGGTCCATGCCGTTGATCGGCTCGTCGAACATGAGCACGGGCGGGTCGCCGAGCAGGGCGGCGGCGATGCCCAGCCGCTGCTTCATGCCGAGGGAGAATCCGCCGATGCGGCGGTTCGCCGCCTCGGTCAGCCCCACCTCCTGAAGCACCTCGTCCACCCGGCGCCGCGGGATGCCGTTGCCGCGGGCCAGGGCGGCCAGATGAGCGGCGGCGCTGCGTCCGCCGTGGACCTGTCCGGCGTCGAGGAGGGCGCCGACGTGCCGCAGTCCGCGCGGGTGGCGGTGGAAGGGGACACCGCTGACGGTGGCGGTGCCGGTGGTGGGCGCGTCCAGGCCGAGGATCATCCGCAGTGTGGTGGACTTGCCGGCTCCGTTGGGGCCGAGGAATCCGGTGACCCGGCCCGGGCGCACGGTGAAGGACAGGTGGTCGACGGCCGTCTTGCCGCCGTAGCGCTTGGTGAGTTCGTTGACTTCGATCACGGCATCCACACTGCCGAGCGGACCCCCGTCCGGGCATGGGGCCGTGGGCGGCAATCGTGCGGTCGGATTGGCCCGTGGGCGTACGTCCCCGGGCCGATGCCGCGCAGGCGGTGGCCGGTTAGTCTCGCGGCGTGAACCCCGTAACGATCACGAGAACGAAGGCCGTGGCCCGGGCAGGAGGCGTCGCCTACCTCCTCATGGTCGGCCTGCTGGTGGGCGGCGCACCCCGAGCCTCCGGCACCGTCCACGGTGTCGGGGCGCTGCTGGCCGCGGGTCTGCTCGTCGGCGTGGTGCGACGGACGCCGCTGCCGGCTCTGGCCGTGGCGCTCCTCGGATCCACCGCAGCGGTGGTGGGCCCTCCGAGCTCCGCCCACGAGAGCCTGACGGCGTCGTATCAGGGCGAGTTCCTGTCGTACCTCGCCGCGGACCTCGTCCTGGGCTTCGTCGTCGCCACCCGCGCACGCCGGGCCTCGATCGTCGCCGTGGCCGTGTCCTTCGTCGTACAGCTCCTGGTGATCGGCCTCTTCGCGCACGGGGACAATCTGACCGTCAACGGGGTGATCGCCCTCCTGGCGACGGCCGCGTCCTGCACAGCCGGTCTGCTGAGTCGCGAGCGCCGCGAGCACGCGGTGGCGCTGCGCGCGCAGGAGGTGGCCGAGGCCGTGACCGCCGAACGGCTGCGGATCGCACGGGAGCTGCACGACATGGTCGCGCACAGCATCGGCATCATCGCCATCCAGGCCGGTGTGGGCAGCCGGGTCATCCGGACCCAGCCGGCGGAGGCGCGCGAGGCCCTGCGCGCCATCGAGGCCACCAGCAGAGAGACCCTGTCGGGTCTTCGGCGCACGCTGGTGTCGCTCCGTCAGGCCGACCGGGGCGCGACCGCCTCGGAGCAGTCGCCGCTCGCACCCTCGCCGGGGTTGGCGGACCTCGAGCAGCTGGCGGCGGCGACCGCGGGCGCGGGCGTACGCGTCGACGTGCGCCGCAGCGGGAATCAGCGCCAGCTGCCGGCCGACATCGACCTGTCCGCCTACCGCATCGTGCAGGAGGCGCTGACCAACGTGGTGCGGCACGCGGGCACCGGGCGCTGCCGGGTGGCCGTCGACTACGGGGACGAGGAGCTGTCCGTGGAGGTCGTCGACGACGGGCGCGGCGCCCCCGGGAACGGCTCGGCCCACGGCTTCGGCATCATCGGCATGCGCGAGCGGGTCGGCCTGCTGGGCGGCCGCCTCAGCGCCGGGCCGCGCCCCGAGGGCGGCTTCCGGGTGGCGGCCGGTCTGCCGCTGCCCGCACCCGTTCGAGTCCCGGTGGAGGCCCGATGACCGTCAGGATCCTGCTCGCCGACGACCAGCCGCTGGTGCGGTCCGGTCTGCGCGTGATCATGGCCGACCACTCCGACCTGGAGGTCGTCGGTGAGGCCGCCACCGGCGCGGAGGCAGTCCAGCTGGTCGGGGAGGTCAGCCCCGACGTCGTGGTGATGGACATCCGGATGCCCGGCATGGACGGGATCGAGGCCACCCGCCTGATCACGGCCGGCTCGACGACCACGCGCGTCCTCGTCCTGACCACCTTCGACGAGGACGACCACGTCTACGGCGCGCTCCGGGCCGGCGCGAGCGGCTTCGTGGTCAAGGACATGGCGCTGGACGACATCCTCGCGGCGATCCGCGTGGTCGCCGCCGGCGACGCGCTGATCGCGCCGGGCGTGACGCGCCGTCTGATCGCGGACTTCGTCGGGCGCCCTACAGCTGCGCCGGACCCTTCCCCGCGGCCGGTCGAAGGCATCACCGAGCGGGAACGGGAGGTGCTGACCCTGGTCGGACGCGGCCGGTCGAACACCGAGATCGCCGAGGACCTCTTCATCACGGTGGCCACCGCCAAGTCGCACGTGTCACGGCTGCTCACCAAACTGGGCGCCCGGGACCGGGTCCAGCTCGTGATCACCGCCTACGAGATGGGGCTCGTCGGCATTCGGGGCGCGTAGGAGACGCAGGGGCCGCAGCCCGTCGCGCGGGGCGGATGAAGGATCACTGTGCTGCGTGGATTCCGGCGCCCGCCGCCTGCAGGGCCTCGGCCACCGCGCGGATCGAGGGCCTGCGGTCCGCGTCCGCCCGCCAGATGGCGAAGACATGGCGGCACATCGTGTGCCGCACCGGCACCACGCGGACCCCCTCGGGCACCGGCCCGCGGCCCAGCCGGGGCGCGACCGCGATGCCGAGGCCCGCGGCGACGAGGGCGAGCTGGGTGGGGTGCTCCTCGGCCATGTGCGCGATGCGGGGCTCGACGCCCTTGCCGCGCAGCGTGGACAGCAGCCAGTCGTGGCAGAACTCGCCCTTGGGCCAGGAGATCCACTCGTCCTCCGCGAAGTCCTCGAGGGCGACCTCGGCGCGGTCCGCGAGCGGGTGGTCCACGGGGACGGCGACGTCGACGGGGTCGTCGAGGATCGGCGTCCTGATCAGGTCCTCGGGGACGGGGAGCGGCTTGTTGTACCAGTCGAGGACGACGGCGAGGTCCATGTCGCCGCGCACCACCCGGGAGAGCGCCTCGTCCTGGTCCATCTCCACCAGCCGGGCCCGCAGCTGCGGGTGTTCCGCGCGCAGGGCGGTGAGCACGGCGGGGAAGAGGCCCCGGGCCGCGGTGGGGAAGGCGCCCAGCGACAGCCGGCCGACGGCGTGCCCGCGCTGGGCCTCGAGGTCGGCCTGGGCCAGCTCCACCTGGGAGAGGATGCGGGAGGCGTGCTCGGCGAGCAGGCGCCCGGCGTCGGTCAGGCGCACGCCGCGGCCGCTCTTGACGAGCAGCTGCTGCCCGGCCTCGCGCTCCAGCTTGGACAGCTGCTGCGAGACCGCGGACGTCGTCACGTGCAGGCCGTCGGCCGCGCCGCTGACGGAACCGTGGCGGGCGACGGCGTTGAGGGTGCGCAGGCGCTCGAGGTTCAACATGTAAGCGATGCTACGCGATAGGGCATAGATTTAATTGCTTGTTCTAATCGCTTGCGGCCCGCATCGTAGTGACCATGAGCACCGTCGCGACGCCGAGACCCCCGTCCACCTCCTCTTCCTCACCCTCTTCCACCGCCCCCGCAGCCTCCGGCCGGGGGCGGCTCTCCGTCGACTGGCGGATCCGCTTCGGCGTCCTCTCCGTCATATGGGGCTTCAGCTTCCTCTTCATCAAGCTGGGCACCGACGGCCTCGCTCCCCCTTACGTCTCCTTCGGCCGGATGTTCTTCGGCGCGGCGGTGCTCATCGTCGCCCTGGTGGTCAAGCGGCAGCGGCTGCCGCGCTCCCCCCGGACCTGGGGGCACCTGGCGGTCGCGGCCTTCCTCTGCAACGCCTTTCCGTTCACGCTCTTCGCCTACTCCGAGCTGACCATCTCCAGCACCCTGGCCGGCGTCTGCAACGCCACCACCCCGCTGTGGGGCATGGTGCTCTCGCTGGTGGCGCTCTCGGAGGACCGCCCGACCCGGCGCCGGTTCGCCGGGCTCGGGCTCGGCTTCGTCGGCGTGCTCGTGGTGCTCGGGGCCTGGCAGGGCTTCTCGGGACAGGACCCGAAGGGCACGGTGATGGCGCTGGTCGCCTCCGCCAGCTACGCCCTCGGCTGGATCTACGTCCGGCGCACGCTCTCCGACACCGGTGACCCCCATCTGTCGCTGTCCGGCGGCCAGCTGCTCGTCGGTGCCGTGCAGCTCGCCGTCGTCGCCCCGCTGCTCAGCCCGCTGCCGTCCGCCCTCCCCGCCGTGCCCCTCCTCGCCGTCTTCGCGCTGGGCGCGCTCGGCACCGGCCTGGCCTTCCTCCTGCAGTACGGGCTGGTGGCCCAGGTGGGGCCGACCACCGCCACGATGACGACGTATCTCATCCCGCTGGTCGCCACCGCGGCGGGCGTGCTGCTCCTCGACGAACGGCTCACCTGGAACACCCCGGTCGGCGCGCTGATCGTGCTGGCCGGAGCGGCGCTCACCCAGAGCAAGGGCGGCAAGGGCCGCACGCTTGCCGCCGGCCGGGGCGCGACGCCCGCCGCGGCGACGGACGAGGACGAGGCCGGTCGCCCGGCACGGCCCGCTCAGTCCGCTCAGTCGTAACGCCCCGCCGGCACAGGGCCGGTCACGGATGCCAGCGCGTCCGCGACCGGCCCTGTGTCGTCCGGCGTCAGCGTCGACACGGTCAGCCGCACACCGGGCGGCGAGGCGAGCCGGAAACGCGCCCCCGGGGCGACGGCCCAGCCAGCCTGGAGCAGCCGCGCCACCGCGCCCGTCTCGTCCGGCACGGGCAGCCATATGTTGAGCCCGCTGCGGCCGTGCGCCTCGATCCCCCGCTCCCGAAGCGCCCCCAGGACAGCGTCCCGCCGCCGCCCGTAGGCGCCGGCGACCGCGGCGGCGTCCACGGCGCCGCTGCGCCAGAGGTGCAGCACGGCGTCCTGCAGGACATGGCTCACCCACCCCGGGCCCAGCCGCTGCCGGCCGCGCACCCGGTCGACGGTGACGGTGTCCCCGGTGAGCACGGCGAGCCGCAGGTCCGGGCCGTAGGCCTTGGCGACGGAACGCACCAGCGCCCAGTGCGTGGTGGCGCCGGCGAGGGGGCGCAGCGGCAGGTCGACGATGCCGTGGCCGTGGTCGTCCTCGACGAGCAGGACATGGGGATGGCGCGCGAGGACGGCGCGGAGCTCCCGGGCGCGCGTCTCGCCGAGGGCCGCGCCCGTGGGGTTCTGCGCGCGATCGGTGACGATCAGCGCCCGGGCGCCCTCCCGCAGGGCCCGGTCGGTCGCCTCGGGCAGCGGGCCGTCGTCGTCGAGCGCGACGGGCACGGCGCGCAGGCCGAGGGCGGGGACGAGGTCCAGGAGACTGCCCCAGCCCGGGTCCTCGACGGCGACGGCGTCACCGGGCCGCAGATGCGCGCTCAGCACGCGCTCGATGCCGTCCAGCGCGCCCGAGGTGACCGCCATGGGCCCGTCGGGCACGCCCTCCTCCGTGAAGGCGGCCCGCGCCATCTGCTCGAGCTCCGTGTCGACGGCCGGCTCTGTCTCTTATACACATCTC
>KL569385.1:2693-2916 GCA_000715685.1 Streptomyces lilacinus | reverse complement strand
AGATGTGTATAAGAGACAGACAGCGCCGGGTCCGGATTGCCCGAGGAGACGTCGCGCACGCCCTCCGTCACCTCCACCCGGATGCACTCGCGCGGCGTGCTGGCCGGTCGCTGCCGGACGCGGCTGCCGCGCCGCCCGGACGTCTCGATCACTCCCCGGTCCCGCAGCGTGCGGTAGGCGGCCGCGACGGTGTTGGGATTGACGCTGTCTCTTATACACATCT
>KL569385.1:2002-2390 GCA_000715685.1 Streptomyces lilacinus | reverse complement strand
GCCGGCCCGACCCGACAGCGCGCTCCACGCTCGCGGAAATGTCCACTGCGCGACGACCTTCGATCCGATACTCTCCTAGCACAAACAAGATTATGCACTAGTGCAATGGAGTTCGCAATGGCTTCTCCCGCCGCCGGCACGCACCCCGAGCAGACCGGGTCGCACGAGCAGTCCGGGTCGCACGAGCGGACGTCGTACGAGCGGACCGAGCGCACCACCCCCTCCCGTTACCGCGACCGCGCGTCCTACGACCGCGAGCTGGTGCACGCGATACTCGACGCCGGCTACGTCTGCCACCTCGGATTCGTCCGCGACGGGGCGCCCGTCGTCCTGCCCACCCTCTACGGCCGGGTCGGCGACCGCCTGTACGCTGTCTCTTATACACATC
>KL569385.1:934-1753 GCA_000715685.1 Streptomyces lilacinus | reverse complement strand
GGCGCCCGCCTGTACGTCCACGGCTCCACCGGCTCGCGGCCGCTGCGCGCCGCCGGGGAGGCCGAGGAGCCGGGCATGCCCGTGTGCGTCACGGTCACGCACGTCGACGGACTGGTCCTGGCCCGCTCCGCCTTCAACCACACCCTCAACTACCGCTCCGTCGTGGTGCACGGCACGGCCCGCCGGGTCACCGACGAGGCGGAGCTGACCACCGCTCTCGACGCCCTGGTCGACCAGGCGCTGCCCGGCCGGTCGGCGGACTGCCGGCCGGCGACGGCCAAGGAGCGGGCCGCGACCGCCGTGCTGCGCGTGGACCTCACCGAGGTGTCCGCCAAGGTCCGCGACGCCCCTCCGGCCAACGACGCCGCGGACCTCTCCCTCCCCCACTGGACCGGCGTCGTCCCCCTGAGCACCGCTTACGGCACGCCCGTGCCGGCCGCGGACCTCGACCCTGCCGTTCCCGTGCCGGGCTACCTCACCGGCCGCTGACGGCCCGCGCCGGCGCGGGGGCCGCCGTGCCGCGCGCCTCCGCGCAGGCCAGCGCGGCCACCGCCGCCAGCAGCACCGCCGTGCCCAGAGCCGTCGCGGCGGTCAGCCGCTCGCCGAGCAGGGTCACGGCGATCGCGGCCGCCGTGACCGGCTCCAGCAAGGTGATCACCGAAACCGTGGTCGCCCGCACCGCCACGAGCCCCGCGAAGAACAGCGCGTAGGCCAGCGCGGTCGGCACCGTCACCAGATACCCCAGGAGCCACAGCGTGCGCCCCAGTTCGTGGGCGCGCGGCCACAGCCCCTCGACGGCCGCGAGCGGCAGGAGGGAAA
>KL569385.1:0-660 GCA_000715685.1 Streptomyces lilacinus | reverse complement strand
AGATGTGTATAAGAGACAGCAGGCACACCGTGCCCACGGCGAACGACGTGAGCGTCGTGGTGAACGCGTCCGTCCCCCGGCCGTGCCGTCCGAGGTGCCGGGTGTAGAGGCCGAGGACGGCGTAGGCCGCCGCCGAGAGCAGCCCCCAGGCGACGCCGGCCGGGCGCACCGCGCCCGTGCCCCCGCCGCCGAGCATCAGCACCGCCAGCCCGGCGAGCGCCCCGGCCACCGCGACCCTGCCGCCGGCACCCAGCCGTTCACCCATCAGAAACCTGCCGCCGAGCGCGACCAGGACCGGGGTCGCGCCGAGCGTGACGACGGTGCCGACCGCCAGGCCCGTTCCGTCGACGGCGCCGAAGTAGGCGGTCTGGAAGACGGCCAGCCCGACACCGGTCACCAGGACGCGGGCCACCCGCTGCCCCCTGGTCTCGACCGCCCGCGCCGTACGGGTCCGGCGAGGGCGCAGCGCCCGTACGGCCAGCAGCAGGACGAAGCCGCCGACCGTGCGCCAGAAGGTGAGGGCGATCGGGCCGAGGCCACTGCTGTCGAAGGCCAGCGCCGCCGTCGCGCCGGCCGTGCCCCAGGCGACGGCCGCGACGGTGACGAAGATCAGCCCGCGACCGACGGAGAGGCCGGTGGAGAGGCCGGTGGAGAGGCCGG
>KL569384.1:12908-29793 GCA_000715685.1 Streptomyces lilacinus | reverse complement strand
GGAGACGCTCTGCCGACTGAGCTATTGGGGCGAGCGAGGAAGACATTACACGGTCTGCCGCCGAAGGTGAAATCCGTATGGAGCCGCCCCGGCCAGCGCGTTCTCCCGACCCCCGCCACCGGCCCCGCGCCGCCCGCCCTCCGGCCCCCGGGAACCACGCCGGTACGACTATTCGCCGCTTGCGCGAACCCGCTTCGTACGCGGCCTACGCTCGGACCGCTGCGTGATCATGTCCGCCCCGGCCACCCGGAGGATGCGCGATGCCCGACAGTCAGCCGCAGCCCGCGAGAAGCCCCGACGGCGACGCCGCCGCCCCGGCGCCGGGCGAGGGCGCGCTGGTGCTGTGCGGCGCCCGGCTCGCCGACGGGCGCGTCGTGGACGTCCGCCTCAGCGGCGGGCGCATCGAGGCCGTCGGCACCGCGGGCCTCCTGCTGCCGGCCCCCGCGGAGCCGCACGCCCACTACGACACCGCGCTCACGGCCGACACCGGCGGGCCCGTCCCCGACGGGGCCGAGGACGTCCAGCGGCGGGCCACGGAGGCGGCGCTGCTGCAGCTCGGCCACGGCGCCACCGCGGTGCGCACCCACGTGCGCGTGGGCGACGTCCAGGGGCTGCGCGCGCTCGAGGGCGTGCTGGCCGCCCGTAGGACCCTGCGCGGCCTCACCGACCTGGGGGCCGTCGCCGTCCCCAGGCTGTTGACGGGCGCCGCCGGGGCCGAGGGGCTGGCCGTGCTGCGGGACGCGATCAAGATGGGCGCCACCGTCATCGGCGGCTGCCCCGACCTCGATCCCGACCCCACCGGCTACGCCGAGGCCGTCCTGAGCCTGGCCGCCGAGCACGGCTGCGCCGTCGACCTGCACACCGACGGCGGCGACCCGGCCCGCCTGGCCCGGCTCGCCGCGATGTGCGGGGGCCTGCGGCCCGGCGTCGCCGTGGGCCCGTGCGGCGGCCTGGCCCGGCNCAGAGATGTGTATAAGAGACAGCCCCGGTGCGGCTGCTGCGCGCGGCGGGCGTCGGGGTCGCGGCGGGCAGCGGCTCGCTGCGCGACGCCGCCAACCCCGTGGGGCGCGGCGATCCTCTGGAGGCCGCGTTCCTGCTGGCCTCGCATGGGGAGGTGAGCCCCGAGCAGGCCTACGAGGCGGTGAGCACGCGCGCCCGGGCCGCGATGGGCCTGCCCGAGGTGCGGGTCGAGGCGGGCTTCCCGGCGGAGCTGCTGGCCGTGCGGGGCGCGGGGACCGCGGGCGTCCTCTCGCTGGGCTACAGCCGGCTCGTCGTCCACCGGGGCCGGGTCGTGGCCCGGACCAGCGCGGTGCGGGAGTACGGCGACGTCCAGGCCACGGCGCCGCTCGACCTGCCCCGGCAGTCGCCGCGCGGCGGCGACCCGTCGTGAACGGCGGGCGCGTACGGTCGGATCATGCGCATTGTCATCGCTGGAGGACATGGTCAGATCGCGCTGCGGCTGGAGCGGCTGCTCGCCGCGCGCGGTGACGAGGTGGCGGGCGTGATCCGCCGCCCCGAACAGGCGGGGGACCTGCTGGCGGCGGGCGCCGAGCCCGTCGTCTGCGATCTCGAGTCGGCATCCGTCGGGGACATCGCCCGCCATCTCGAGGGCGCCGACGCCGCCGTCTTCGCCGCGGGCGCGGGCCCCGGCAGCGGGGTCGAACGCAAGGAGACCGTCGACCGCGGCGCCGCCGTGCTCTTCGCCGACGCGGCGGAGGCTGCCGGGGTGCGGCGCTTCCTCGTCGTCTCGTCCATGGGCGCCGACCGCGAGCCCCCCGAGGGCACGGACCCCGTCTTCGCCGCCTACCTGCGCGCGAAGGGCGCCGCGGACGACGACATCCGCGCGCGTCCCGGCCTCGACTGGACGATCCTGCGCCCGGGCGCGCTCACGGACGAGCCGGGCAAGGGCCGGGTGACCCTCTCGGCCGGCTCCACCGGCCGCGGCGAGGTCAGCCGGGACGACGTGGCGGCGGTGCTGGCGGCCCTGCTGGACGAGGACGAGCGGGGGGCCGTGGGCCTGACCCTGGAGCTGATCGGCGGCGACACGCCGGTGGCGGAGGCGGTCGCGGCGCTGTCCCGGTAAACGGAAGAGGCCCCTGACCTTCGCAGGTCAGGGGCCTCGTTCTGTGGCGGCGCCAGGATTCGAACCTGGGTAGGCTAAGCCGACGGATTTACAGTCCGCTCCCATTGGCCACTCGGGCACACCGCCATGGGCTGTCACCTCGGTCGCTCTTTCGAGCCGCTCCGTGGCAACGACGTAAACCATACCCGATGACCTGGGGTGGTCCGCCACTCGGTTCACAGCCCTGCGATCAGGCCCCGGGTGGCTAGGCTGGCAGCGCGGCCCTCCGGCCGCGCCCCCTGATGGATCTACGTACGAGGAGCCAACTCAATATGGCCGACTCCAGTTTCGACATCGTCTCGAAGGTCGAGCGGCAGGAGGTCGACAACGCCCTCAACCAGGCCGCCAAGGAGATCGCTCAGCGTTACGACTTCAAGGGCGTCGGCGCCTCGATCGCCTGGTCCGGCGAGAAGATCGAGATGCGCGCCAACGCCGAGGAGCGGGTCAAGGCGGTCCTGGACATCTTCCAGTCCAAGCTGATCAAGCGGGGCATCTCGCTGAAGGCCCTGGAGACCGGCGAGCCGCAGGCCTCCGGCAAGGAGTACAAGATCAGCGCCTCCATCCAGGAGGGGATCTCCCAGGAGAACGCGAAGAAGGTCGCCAAGATCATCCGCGACGAGGGCCCCAAGGGCGTCAAGGCGCAGGTGCAGGGCGACGAGCTCCGCGTCTCCTCGAAGAGCCGGGACGACCTGCAGACCGTCATCGCCCTCCTCAAGGGCAAGGACCTGGACTTCGCGATCCAGTTCACCAACTACCGCTGATGTAGGTCTCTGACCTGCGCATACGCACTCTAGGCGGGCCGGGCAGGGCACAACGGGGGCACATCGCCGAGGACTTCCTCGACGGCGGCCCTCGTTGTGTCCTCGTCGTCCGGCCAGAGATGCGTGTAGGTGTCGAGCGTGATCGACGGCTTCGCGTGGCCGAGCCGCTTCTGCACCGTCTTGACGTTCTTGCGGTGCTTGATCAGCAGCGACGCGTAGAAATGGCGCAGGTCGTGCATGCTGGCCCCTTCGGGGACCTGCAAGAGTTCAGGCGCCTGCCCCTCCGGCTTCCCCTTCTTGGTCCAAGCCGCGTAGGCGCGCCCATGCGCCGCAGTGAGCGCCTTGTTCGCGTTGGCCACCATCCGCCGCCAGACGTGAGCCCAACCGTCACGCCGAACCGGTTCGTTGTGCTCGTTGAGGAAGAGCAGCCGAGCCTTACGCCTGCGCGGCTTACGCGGGTTCGTACGATCCTCGATCTCCATCTCGACGACGGGATACCGCTCGAGGTGCGCCGCAAGAGCATCAACGGCCGACTTGGCGAGCGGCACAGTGCGATAACTCTCGTGCGTCTTCGGCTCACCGAGGTAGGGCACGCCTTCCTCCGGGGTTATGAGCTGTTGCTGCACCCTCACCTCGCGGCGCAGAAAGTCGACGTGCTCGACCTCCAGCCCGAACACCTCGCCTTGGCGCAGGCCGGACGCTGCGGCGAGCAGCGTGAGAGACCGGTACCAGGCCGGAGCTGCGTCGATCAGAGCGCGGACGACGTCCGGGTGCAGCGGCACGATCTCCGTACGGCGCCTCGCCGGCAGCCGAACCCCATCGCACGGGTTCACCGCGATGATCCGGTCACGTACGGCCGTGTGCAGCACGCTCACGAGGTACGCGTACGTCACCCGGAGCGTGGACAGGGCGAGCACCTGCGCACGGTCCTTGACCCATGCCTGTATCTCCGACGGGCGGATGCTGGCGACGGGCCGGTCGCCAAACGTCGGGTAGATGTGATTGCGCAGGGCGCGCTCGACGCGCGAGGCCGTTGTCGAGCGGTGAACAGCCGAGGTGCGCCAGCGTTCAGCTACGGCCCGAAAGCTCTCCTTGCCCGCGGCAGGGTCGACGTAGAGGCCACGGGCAAGGTCAGCGTCGATCGTCGCCGCGCGGGTGTCGGCCATGCTCCGCTTGTCGAAGTTCTCTTTGCGCTGCTTCCCGCTGGCGTCGCGCCAACGGACCTGCCACCGCTTGCCCTTGCCGTGCTCGCCGCTGGGCACGAGCTTGCGCGTCTTGCTGGTGTGCTCGGCGCACGGCTCGTCGTCTTCTAACGGACGGGACTTGTGCCACCGGTCGTAGACCTCAGCCATGCGACTCCGCCTCTCCCCCCTCGGCCCCCTTCGGCGCAGCCGTGAGGCCAACCGCCTCGAGCGCTTCCAAGAGCTTCTTGTTGACCTCGAGCCCTTCCTGCTCGCGTCGCTCGCGGGACTTCCATTCCTCCGCCGGCACTTCGCTGCGATAGATGCGCTCGTTCATGAACGTCAGCGGCGCGTTCCCTCTGATCCACTCACGGACCCAGCCGACCCCCTCGCGGTTGAGGCCGTGGGAAGGCGTCGGAGGCTCGGGGGTGAGCTCGTAGCGGGAATGGTCGTCGTCGATCGGGACGACCAGGTGAATGGGGGCGACATGCAGCGCCTGCGCCAAGATCAGCCACTCTTCGAGGGTGATCTGCCTGCGCCGCCGGCCGTTCAGGTCACGCCGACCGCTCTCAATGTTGGCGATCACCGACGCGGTCAGCCCCGGCGCCCCGATCAGCCGGCAGCGTTCGGCCAGGTCTTTGGCTGTGAGACCTTGCCGTTTCCGCAGCTCTTGGACCCGTTCGGCGACCACTTCGCTCGCCGACTGGTGGTTATTCACGGCTCACCTCTATGTCGATACGACAAATCTGTAAGCAAGATTGACATGCGATGCGGGACATCGACAAAGTTGCCCAAGATCAGTCTTATCGACAAGTCCTGATGTCGAATCGACAGAGGAGTGTGATCGTGCCCCGCGCCCAAACCCCTGCCACCGCCGACTCGCCCCGTCGCAAGCTCGCCACCGCACGCGAGCTCGCCGACTACTGCGGCGTGCCGCTGGCCACCGTCTACCAGTGGAGCCACCGCGGTGGCGGCCCCCGCATGATCAAGGTCGGCCGCCACCTGCGCGCACGGTGGGAAGACGTCGATCAGTGGCTCGACGCGCAGACCATCGACACCGCTGCGTGAGGGGCGGCGACCACTTGACTGCGCCGGCCCCAACCCCGATCCGCGTAGCCCTTTGGCTGGCTGCTCAGGGCTACGCGGTGCACCCTCTCGCCCCGGGCGGGAAGGTGCCCGTACGCGGCTGCGACCGCTGCTCGCCTGGCACTGCCGAGCGCCCCAACCCCGCCTACACCGAGCATGACGGGCGCGCCTGCCCGTGCCACGTTGCCGGACGCCCCTGTCATGGTGTGTTGGCCGCCACGGTCGACCCTGATCGCATCGCCCAGTGGTGGAAGCGCACGCCCGCGGCAGGAGTCGGCGTTGCCGCGGGACCGTCCGGACTCGTGATCCTCGATGTGGACTGCCACGGCGGCGATATGCCGACCGACCTCGAGATGCTGCTGCCCGGCGTCGAACTGCCTGCCGATATCGCCCCGGGCAGTGTCGTTGACGGGCGCGACGTCCTCGCTCTGCTTGTCGAGGTGCGCCGTGCCACGTTGCCCGGCTGCGCCCCGGAGACGCTCACCGTGCGTACGCCCTCGGGAGGGTTTCACTACTGGTTCCGCGCACCGGCCGGCACCGTTTGGCGCCCGCAAGCCGGGGCGCTCGGCTGGCAGCTCGACGTGCGCGCCGGATCGTCCTACGCCGTGGCACCGGGCACCGTCACCCGCGATGGGGCGTACACGGCGCTCGGGGACTGCCGCACGGTTGCCGAACTGCCCGTGTGGCTCGCGCGCGACCTCGAGCGCACTGGGCACCGCGTACGCCCCGAGCGTCCCCGCGTCGCGCTGCCCTGGCGCCCTCGCACGATGGGCGGCGGGTACGTCGCCGCCGCAGTCGAGAGCGAGCTGCGCGCCGTCGCCGAGGCGCAGCCTGGCACGCGCAACGCCACACTCAACCGCTCCGCCTTCAACCTCGGCACTCTGCGCGCCGCGGGGCACCTCGAGCACGACCAGCTCGCCGACGTCCTGCGCGATGCCGCTCGGCACGCCGGGCTGTCCGGACGCGAGACTGAGGCCGCGATTCGCTCCGGGCTGTCCGCCGGCGCGCGGCACCCACGTACCTTCACCGGAGCCGCCGCATGACCCACGCCCTCACCTTCAACCCGGCCGCCGCCGCACGCTCCGTCGTCCCCTTCCCCCGGCAGGAAGCGAGCGCGGAGCACCCGCGTGCGCCGAAGCAGGAGCGCCAGCCGCCGCAGGCCGAAGTGTTGCGCGTGCTCGGGCAGAACCGCTTCCGGTACCTGCACCACAACGGCGCACCGTACGCCGTCTCCTACGACGGCCCGCCCATCGCTGTACCGCTGCGCGCCACCGCCCACACCGGCACCGGCAGTCTGCGGCAGCACCTCACGCACGCGTACGTGACCCAGTACAACCGGACGCCCTCGCAGACGGCGCTTGCCGACGCGCTCGCCGCCCTCGACGCGCTCGCCATGCACGTCCCCGAGACCGAGCTGCACCTTCGGGTCGCTCCCGACCCTGACGACTCCGCCGTGTCCTGGCTCGACCTCGGGCGCGCCGACGGGGAGTCGGTACGCCTCGCCCCGGACGGCTGGGCACTGACCTACCCCGATCCCGAGATTGGGCCGATCTGGCGGCGCAGCAAGCTTGTCCGCCCTCTGCCGCGGCCGGACCGGGCGGCGGGCGGCTGGCGCGCCGGCCTCGAGGAGTTCGCCGCACTGCTGCCCTTCACGCCCGAGACGCTACCTCTCGCCGTCGGCTGGCTGCTGGCTGCGCTGCGCCCAGGAATGCCGCGCCCCATCGCATATCTCACCGGCGAGCAAGGCACCGGCAAGAGCACGTCGGGGCAGATGCTCGCCGGCGTCATTGAAGGCGCCCGCGCGCCACTGCGCCAGGCTCCCGAGACTCTGCGCGACCTCGGACCGACCACCGCCGCCGGATGGGTGCTCGCGCTCGACAACCTTTCGGGCCTGCCGGGCTGGTTGTCCGACGCGCTGTGCCGCGTCGTCACGGGCGACGCGCAGGTGACCCGCGCTTTGTACACCGACGATGACGTGAACGTGCTCACCTACCAACGCCCAGTGCTCCTCACCGGCATTGACCTCGGCGCGCTGCGCAACGATCTCGCCGAGCGCATGATGCCGCTCGAGTTGCAACCCATCCCACGCCACAAGCGACGCACGGCCGGCGCCCTGTGGACCACGTACGAAGAGGCGCACCCGCGCATTCTCGGCGCGCTGCTCGACCTCGCCGCCGCTGTATGGGCCGACCTTCCGCACGCTGCTGCCGACCTCACCGAACGCCCGCGGCTCGCCGACTTCGCCGAGTTGCTGCACGCCCTCGACCGCGTCACCGGCTGGCACAGCCTCGCCGCCTTCAATGGCGCGCAAGACGCATTGAACGACGCGGTCCTCGACGGGCACCCAGTCGCCGGCGCCCTGCGTGACTGGACTGCCTCGCCTGCCTTCCCGGCCGGCGGCTGGCAGGGGACCATGGCCGAGCTGCACCGGCTGCTCGGCAGCGACGGGCGCAGCCTCGCCGACGGCTGGCCCAAGACCCCCGCCGTCCTCAGCGCCCGCATTCGCCAGGTCGCCCCTGCGCTCCGCGCCCGAGGCATCCACGTGGCGCGCACCTCGGGCAGCAACAAGAACGGCAAGGTGTGGGGCGTCACCTTCACCCCGCCGTCATGACCTGCCCGGCATCCGAACGCGCCCCGGCATGGCACTCTCGCCGCCCGGGGCGCAGTCGCGTCCGAACTTGGTTGCCGTGGGCGACTCGGCCGGAAAACAGAGGGTCCACCCCTCACTGACGCACTAGAGTTCGAGCGCTCGTGCTGCACATGTCCCACCCGAAGTTCCGTGGCACACGCCACTCTACGAGGGGAGAACAGTGAGCAAGGCAACCAAGCTCTGGCGGTCGCTGTTGAGCATGGCCGGCACCGCAATCCTGCTGGTCTTTGCCGCTGGTCCGGCTCTTGCCGAGCCTGATCCCACAGGCGCTCCAGTGACAACGTTCACCATCACGTTGGGCGACGAGAAGGGCGCTTCCAACGAAGTCATCACCTGTGAGGGACGGGCTTACAAGCCCAACTACAGCGGGTCAGCCGTCGTGGCGACCGGTGCAATCACGAAATGCTCGCCACGACAGCCGCAGACGTGCCGTACCGAGACGGACCTGATGAGGTACTACCCGGGGCCCGGCACGTTCGAAGTGCTCGCTGCGGGATCGGTGAACTATGGTTGCCCGCCTCCCAGTCGCAGCAGTACCGCGACCTTCCGTGACTGTCAGCCAAGTGACGTCAACTGGAGCTATATGTCGAGGACCTGGGTCACAGTCTCGGACGGCGCGTCTCAGAAGACTGGATATGCAGACAGCTCTCTCCTCAACGTCAAGTGTGCTTGAACAAGCCCTTCACGTCCTCGCAAGTCACCGGAATGCTGTGGGAGCGAGTCAGCACCCGCTCCCACAGCGACCGGAGGCCAGCAGTGACGATCAGTGATGAGCAGCGGTGGCAGTTCTGCCAAAGCTTCGGCTCTCACGTCTTCGGCCTGGCCATGCGTGATGCAGCTCTGCGTGAGCGGATCCACCGCCGGTATCAGGACTGGGAGACGAACGCTGAGGCCATTGACCCGAAAGCTCAGGCACTTGTCTGCCTGGCCCTCCACTCGATCAGTTTCGACCGGCCGATCTCTGCTGCCAGTGACTTACGAAGGATCAGCGCTGCTGCTGTCGCCGAGGCGGTCCATACCCGCCCGCATCATGAGCTGTTCGCCTCGCTGCCTGAGCTGACGGCCGATGGCATGGCCCACGTCCAGGCTCTCCGGCTCATGTCGTATCAATTCGGTGCTCATGTAGGCGTTTCGCCAGTGGCCAAGCCATGGGCGTGGATCACAACCAGCGCCCTCACCTGGATTCGTCACGCCAGCACGACAGCATCGGTCTCTGGACAGGCCACGTGCGGGGAAATCATGGATCTCGGACTGTGACGTTCTCGAAACGGGCACCGACTGTGCGGCGCCCTACTGGGCGGAAATGCAGGCCCGTGCCGGGCAAGCTCCCGGTGGGGCGCTGCTGCGTCCTGGGAACGAGCGGGGGGACGCTCGGGGGACGGCAGGGGACGCGCAGTGCACCATGAGTCGTCCCCCCACGGCGCAGCGCTCGCATCAGAACGACAGGCACACCATGGAGCATGGGGGACGCTGGGGACGCCTCCAGCTCCATTCCCCTCTGTCTCAGTCAGTGGAGTGAGGAGAAGAGGAGAGGGGACGCAGGGAACAGCGTCCCCCACGCCCCCATCGCCCCCACCACATCGTGTCGCGACCGGTCGCGCCTCGCGCGGGCGCGCGCGTGTGGGTGATCCGGTGCGACCGGTCGCTTTGCTCCTACGCGCGCGCGAGGCGCCCGTGCTCGCTCAGCGCACGTCGAGCAGCATCACGTCATGAAGGTCTGCGCCCTCCCACGGGCGCGCCTCGCCGATCTTGCGGTATCCCCACGCCCGGTAAGCGGCCGACGCTGCCTTGCTGTCCGGGTGGACGTTGAGCAGCACGCGCTCGGCCTCAATCCCGTCGAGCAGTGTCTCGTGCAGGCGGCGCGCGATGCCCTGCCGGCGCCACGGCCCGCGCACGGCGAGCTCCATGAGCCCGAAGGTGCGGTGCCCGTCTTCCCGCCGCATGTCGTCGGACACAGGATCGGTGAGTTGGTCCCACCATCCCGTGTTGGGCCCGAGTGGGTAGCCGTACGCCATGCCGACCGGCTCGCCGTCCTCGGCGCAGGCCAGGGCAGCACGGAAGGTGCTTTTGCGGGTCTGAGAGCGGAAGCGCCGGAAGGCAGTTGCCACGTCGTCCGCGGTCTCGTTGTACGGCGGCTCCGCGAAAGCCTCGCCGTATACCAGCCTGAACGCGTCCTCGGCCTGAGCGGCGGCAAGGCCGTTCAGGCGCTCCACCGTGATGGCCCCTTGCTGCGTCACGTCGTGCCTCCTCGGACAGTCTCGCGGATGCGCTCGCCGCACTCACGGGCCGCGATGCTGTCGACACCGGCCGCGGCCCACTGAAACCCTCGGATCTTGCCCAGCAGCCGCGGAGAGGCGATGCCGCCGGACGCGTCGAGAGCAGCACCCATCTCCGCGCAAGCTTCGTCGACCTCCCCGGCGGCGAGAAGTACACCGGCGAGCTTCACGCGGTAGGAGGCGCTGTTGCGAGCCAGGTCGCCGCCGATGCCGCGCACGGCGGCGCGCAGGAACGGCACGGCCTGTTTCGGCTGCTCGGCCCGTACGTACATGTCTGCCGTCGCGTAGTCGACCTCGAACGGGCCGACGAACCGAGCCCATTTCGGCACCTCTGCATCCGCGTCTACGCGTCCCTGGTGACTGACGGCCCGACTCAGTGCGCGGCGCGCCCCGGACAGGTCTCCCGCGTGGGTCGCGACATTCGCATCCCGCAGCGCAATCACCAGGTGCACCGTGTGACCGGCGCCCGCGCGCGTGGCGAGCCGGTACGCGTTCTCGACCGCGCTCGCCGCCTCCCACGCTCGCTCCGCCTTGATCGCGAGAAGCACAAGCGTCTCCAGCACGGAAATCTGTAGCAACGGATTGTCGACAAGTTGCGCCGCCGCGAGCGCTTCCATGCAGGCGGCGCGCCCCTGATCAATGCGCCCGCCGTCGTAGCCGTACCAAGCCCGGTGGCCGTGCAGCTCAGCAAGCATCGTCTGCAACTCGCGACCAATGCGGCTGGTGTACGAGGCGGCGCCGAGAGCGTCCGTAATCTCACCCTCGATACGGCCCGCCTGCGTCATGGCCGGCACGCTGCCCGCCGTGTGGTCCGTCTGGTACAGGCCATCGAGCCTCGCCCGCAGGCGGGTGATGTCGGACGTGCCGATCCGCGGCCCCGGTCGAACAGGAACAAGGGTCGCTGCGGCGAGTGCCCCGGCGTCGGCGACGAACGTTCTCCGCTTCACCTCTCCAGCGTCGCTGATCGGCATTGCAACCGTCACGCGGTGCTTCGGGACGTCGAACCCCATCTCGGCCAGCGGCACGCCGAACATGGCTTCCAGCACAGCCTGCTGACCTGGGTGCGGCAGAGGCGGCGGCGTTTCCCTTTCCCACCGGCGCAGTTGTCGCACACTGAGCGAAGCAGCGACCTCGAGGCGCGCAGCCTCCTCGAGGAACGCCGCCACGAATGACGCTTGCGTGTACCCGGCGGCCCGGCGTAACTGCGTCAGCTTGCTGATCGTCTTGCCCGCCATGTGCTCTCCTCGCGACCGCGAATTCCTTCCACACCGTACTGACTTGGCGTCAGTGCCGAGCACGAAAACGTCCGCCTAAACGTCCGGTCCCTCGACGCCCGCAGCGCCCGCTCAAGCAGTGCACTGGTGGTGCACCACTTCGAGCTACGCAGCGAGGGGGCAAGACGTGAGCAAGTCCGTACGAGCGCACGCCGGACGGCCGGCGCAGGCTAGCGGTGACCACATCAAGGGTCAGCCGCAGTGGCTGCGATTCGGCACGCGGGTGATCGACGTCGCCGCGGACCGTGAGGGCATCGTGCACGGGGTCGGTGAGCCGTTCGGGATCGAGGAGAGACCTTCGTGTGTGTGGCTGCTCCCGCCGGGCGGCGGGTTCGAGTGGCGGGTGGACATCGCGTCCGTGCGTCGGCTCGGGAACGACGCGTGAGACAACGCTTAGCGGTCCTGCTCCGGATCTGCCTGTGCGTTGCCGTCGTCGTCCCGCTGGCCGTCGCCGGAGACCCGCACCACGGCTACTAGCCCGTTGCTCCTTCCCCGCGCTTCCTTCGGCCGCCCCACTGCGGTCCGTATACCGGCGGGATGAGCACGACATCACCGCGCACTCGCCGTCGCTTCAGCTGCTGCTGAGGCGGGAGAGGACACCGAACCATGAACACTCGCGCCGCTGCGCCCCGGTTCGCCGGGCCGAGTCCGCTCGGGGAATGCGGCTTCCGTACCGGCGTCGGCTGGCACCTGAACGAGGTAGCCCGCGGCTGCGGCGCCGAGGTCACAACCGCGCACCTCAACAGCCGCACAGAGGTCATCCCCGAGGCTCACCTGCGCGTCGAGTGGGCCGCGTACGCCGTGCGTAGCCCCGGGCTGCTCCGCGCCGTCCAGGACGTCATCGGCAACGCCGTGGCCGTTGAGAACACTTTTCTGATGGTCAAGTGGCCCGGATGCGAGTTCGTGGTGCCCTGGCACCAAGACGGCACGAATGAGCACATGGACCTCGACCCCGAACGGTCGGTCGCCGCATGGCTGGCCATCACCGACGCGACCACCGGGAACGGGTGTTTGCAGGTGCTGCCGGGCTCACATGCCGCCGGCTACCTCCCGAACGGCCGGGAGAGCGCCAGCGCAGCGCGCGGCAAGGCGCTCGGGGTCCAGGGCATGCCGGACGGCCCGCACGAGCGCGGGGTGTGGCTGCCTCTTGACGCCGGCCAAGCCTGCTTGATGGACGTCCGTCTCATCCATCGCTCAGACAGCAACACCACCGACGAACCCCGCGTCGGCCTGAACGTTCGCTACGTCGCGCCCGGCGCCGTCCGGGCGCGCGGCGACTACAGCCCCAGCCTGTACCCGCTCACCGGATCAGGCTGGTAGTCCAACAAGGCACCAATGGGAAAGAGAGGAGCACCAACCGTGACCATCCTCGAGACCGGCGCACCGCCGATCACCCGTGTGCGCGTCCTCACCGGCGACGACGCCGACCCCGCCCGCAGGGGCAGCAAGACAGTCATCGCGTTCAGTGACTGCCGCTACTACTGCCCCGACGCCGCCACCGTCGAACGGTGCGTCGAGCACCTGCGCGCCAGCGACGAGCGGCTCCGTTCCCGTCCCGAAGAGCAGATGCTGTGGGACTGGCAATGCACCTACTTCGAGGCCGACACCGACAACACCAACGGCGGTGGGACGGTAATCCTCGGCGTCTCCTGGTACGACCGGGCGTTCTTCGACGACCGCCGCGACGCCTGGTTCGGCGCCATGCACACCCGCATCTACAAGGAGATCGGCGTGCCCATGGAGGACGTCACCGTCGAGCACTGGCTCGCCCTCGAGGTGGCCCAGTGGAAGGCCGAGCCGCAATCCACGTAGCGCCTCGGCGCCAGCCGTCTGAACGGCTGACCTCCCCGTAAGCCCCTCGGCCCCCGTCGCGCCTGCACCGCGTGGCGGGGGCCGAGGCATGTACGCCGCTATTCCGCAGCCACCGGGCGCCCATGGGCTGCCGCAGACACGGGCAGAACCACATCGGGGCGCAGCGCCCGGGAGGCGACGAGCAGCGCGCCGAGCGCCACGCTGGCCACGACGACCCCGCCCACCACGAACGCACCGCGCGACGAGGCGTCGACCAAGAACGGCAGCAGCAGCATTCCGGCCGTGCCACCGGCACGGATCACGGTCTGATCCACGGACATCAGTCGCAGGCGCTCGGCGGGGGCGAACGCGCCGAGGCGCGCCCGCAAGGTGACGCTTGTAGCGGGGGTGACCAGACCGGTCACCCCCGCGAGCAGCACCAGCACAGGCAGACTCAGCACCAGCCCCATGCACGCCGTCGCTACGCCTTGCACCACCCACGCCGCGCAGTAGACGCCCATCCAGCCGCTCGAGCGCCGATTGCTGGCAAGAGGGTTGCCCAGCAGCGCCCCGACGCCCACAGCGGCTGTCACAAGCCCGTAGACGGCCGCCCCGGCGCCGTACCGGGTGGCGAGCAGCGCCGGCATGCCGACCGCCGTCACGGCCGAGCAGAACAGCGCGACACCGTGTACCCCAATCGCGAGCCCGACGCGGGGGTGCGCACGAACCGTCGGCCATGCTCGGACCGCCGACCGCGTCCCGCCGGACCGCTCCACCCCCTCGGCGCTGGCCGCCATGGCGTACCGCCGTGCCAGCCAGCCGAGCGCCACCGCGGATACCGCGAACGTCACCCCGTTCAGTGCGAAGAGCTGCACCTCGGAGACGACGAGCAGCAGCAGACCGATACTCGCCGGACCCGCGATCCGGGCAATGCGCCCCGTAAGGTCAAACAGGCCCGTGACCTGTTGCACCCGCGCGGGCTCGACGAGATCCGGCACCAGGGCGCCGAGGTTCGGATCGAACAGCGCCCCGAGGGTGCCGAGCAGCAACACCCCGACGAGTAGGAGCGCCACACCCCGCGCGTCCGGTGACCACAGGAAGGGCAACGCGACCGCGACCAGCGCCCGGGCCGCGTCGACCCACGCCAGCCGCCCAAACGTCGAGAACCGTGCGACCGCATGGCGCCCGGCGGTGCCGAGCACGACGTACGGCAGCGACTCGACGACCGCGACCAGCCCCATGAGCGAGGCCGAGCCGGTCGCGGCGTAGACGACCCACATCACCGCGAGCGCGTACAGCCGATCCCCGAGCACGGAGAGGCTCTGCGCGAGCCACAGCACCAGTACGGACCGCTGCCGGAGCAGCCGCAGGTAACTCACGTGCCCTCCGAGCCGGGGCGTAGGGACCGGAAGCGCTCGCCCCGGTGGAACCGGCGCCCACCCTAGGCCCCTCCGGGCGCACCGGGCCCGCCGTTCCCCGACACCTCACACGAATGCGGCAGGGCCCGCGCGACACAGATCGGCCCCGCTGTACGACCGATGTCGCAGGGCAGGAACGAGGGGGCACCCCGAGGGCACACTCAGGGCACAAGAACCAGAAAGACCCCGGAAAACGGCGGCAACTACTGAGTGTAGTTTTTGCACGTCAACCGGGGTTTTCGTGGATCAATGCAGGTCCGACGATCATTCGAGCGGTTCACCAACTACCGCTGATTTCCCGCGGTAACGCGTCACGGGCGAGGGCCCGTCCGGAGCGGTTCTCGAACCGCTCCGGACGGGCCCTCGCGCGATTTCCGCCGGACCTAGCGTGTGGCGAACGGCCGGTCCGTCGGGACGATTTCGCGGCCGAGCGGCATCAGCGAAATCGGAATCAGCTTGAAGTTCGCGATCCCCAGCGGGATGCCGATGATCGACAGGCACAGCGCGATACCCGTGCAGATGTGGGCGATCGCCAACCACCAACCCGCGAAGACGATCCAGATGATGTTGCCGATCAGCGACCCGCCGCCGGCGTCCCGTCGCTCGACGGTCGTACGACCGAAGGGCCACAGGGCGTAGGAGGCGATCCGGAAGCTCGCGATGCCGAAGGGGATCGTCACGATCAGCACGCAGCAGATGATTCCGGCGACCATGTATCCGACCGCCATCCAGAAACCGCAGAGGACCAGCCAGACAATATTCAGGATCAACTTCATGATTCACAGCCTCCCACCGGCACCGGTACCTCAATCCGCAAGACGCCCGGTGTTTGAGCCACAGTTCCATCTTATGGCTGGTGAGAGACCCTGAATCAGCCCCTAGGGGGGAACCAGGAGGGTGGGGGCGATCACGAGGTGACGCCCCCGGGGTCACTGTCATTCGTGACAGATCACCACACTGAGAGCGCTGTTGGGCTCGACGCTGGCGCCGAACTCCATCCGTTCCTCGGCGCCTTCCGCGTCCAGGACTTGCAGGTCGAGGAGCACCATCGTGTGTCACCTCCTCTCGTCGACTCCCGGTTATCCATGCCCGGATCGGCACTCCGCTCACCCGGCAGACGGAGGCGGATCGCCGTCGAGGCTGACGTCTTACTCGGCGCGGACTGCGAGGTTCGACGCATGACAGTGATGACGATGTCCTGGCGCGCGTGGCCGCGTTGGGTGGGGCGGGCGGCGCTGTGCTCCACCGCCGTCCACGGCGCGTTCGCGCTGCTCTGCGCGCTCACCGGTACGCGGCTGCTGCCCGGACCGACCGGGCTCACCTGGCTCTGTCTCTTATACACNCGGCCGGCGGTGCGGGTGCTGTTGTGGACGTCCTGCGCGCTGTCCCTGGCCTGGGGCGTCACGCTGCTCATGGACGTGCTGCAGCTCCTCTTCGGCGAGGGCGTCGACAACGCGCCGGTCGCCGTCCACCACGCCCTCGGCCTGGGCAACGCCGTCCTCCTCGCCGCGACTGCCCGCGCGCACGTGCCCCGGTCCGGGGCGCCCGCGGTGCGGCCCGCGCCGTCGGTGGCGCCGCGGCGCGTGCGCGTGCTCACGTACGCCGGGACGCTGGCGTTCGTGCCGTACGCCGGCATGAAGCTGATCTGGGCGACGGGCGGGACGTTCGCCGGGGTCACGGGCGAGGAGGCCCTCGCGATCTCCGAACGCAACGGCGCGTCCGACTTCTGGCTCACCCTCGAGTCCTGGGGCCTCGACCCCACGGCGCTGCTCGCCGCGCTCGGCGTCTTCCTGCTCTTCGGCCTCACCCGCCCCTGGGGCCAGGTCTTCCCCCGCTGGACCCTCCTCCTCTCCGGCCACCCGGTCCCCCGCTGGCTCCCCCTCACCCCCGCCCTCATCGGCGCGACCACGCTGGTGCCGTACGGGGTGCTGGGCGCCGGCTACTGCGCCCTCGCGTCGGCGGGCGTCGTGACGATGCGGGCCGGCGACCTGCCGTCCTCCGAGGACGCGGTGCTGGTGGGGTGGATCGGGCACGGTGCGTTTGCCGTGTACGGGGTGGCGTTGGCTTTTGCGGCGCACTCGTACTGGGTGCGGACGCGGTTGCGGTAGGCCGGTGGGTTTTCCCCGATCCCGCCCCTTCCCGTTAACTGGGGGCTGCGCCCCCAGACCCCGGGGCCGCGCAGGGCGTCCAGCGCTGGGACAGCGCGACGCCGCGTGCGCGGCGGCAGAAGGCCGAGGGCTTCGTCCGGCGGAAGGAACACGCAGGCCAAGTGCTCTTCTGGCGAACCGCAGTTGGCCGCCGCACAGCAGCCGGTGCAGCTCCGCCT
>KL569384.1:12219-12610 GCA_000715685.1 Streptomyces lilacinus | reverse complement strand
GGGGCGGACGGCGGAGCCCCCCCCACGTGAACCGACCAGCGCTGCCGCCACAGCCGCCACCTCACCCCGCCCCACCCCACCCGTTCGGGGCCGCTCCGCTCGCCGCCCCGTACGCGCCGTGGTCAAGGTGAGGCCATGCACACGTACGCGTACCGAATCGCAGGGCTGGGCCTCGCCGCCGTGGCGCTGGTCGCCGTCAGCGCGCCGCACAACGCTCACGGCGCCGTGCCGGCCGACACCGATGTGCGGGAGTGCATCGACGGCGGCGGCATGATCACGGTGACCAAGGAGGGCGGCGTCCTCTCCCCCACGATCAAGGAGACGTGCACGGGCGGCACCCACAACGGCGAGCCCTGTCTCTTATACACATCTCTGATGGCGCGAGGGAGGC
>KL569384.1:10428-11980 GCA_000715685.1 Streptomyces lilacinus | reverse complement strand
AGCTGCGGCCCCGCCATCTGCTCCAGGCGCGAGATGCGCTCCCGCATCGGCGGGTGGGTGGAGAAGAGCTTGGCCATGCCCGCCCCCGCGCGGAACGGGTTCGCGATCATCATGTGGCTCGCCGTCTCCAGGCGCGGCTCGGGCGGCAGGGGGCGGTGCTGGGTGCCGATCTCGAGCTTGCGGAGGGCCGAGGCGAGGGCGAGGGGGTCGCCGGTGAGGCGGGCGCCGGAGGCGTCGGCCTCGTACTCGCGGGAGCGGCTCACGGCGAGCTGGATGAGGGAGGCCGCGATGGGGCCGAGCAGCATGATCATGATCATGCCGACGATCCCGGGGCCCTCGTCGTCGTCGGAGCGGCCGATGGGGATGAGCCAAGCGAAGTTGACAAGGAACATCACCACCGAGGCCAGCGCGCCCGCCACCGACGAGATCAGGATGTCGCGGTTGTAGACGTGGCTGAGCTCGTGGCCGATGACGCCGCGCAGCTCGCGCTCGTCGAGCAGGCGCAGAATCCCGTCCGTGCAGCAGACGGCGGCATTGCGCGGGTTGCGCCCGGTGGCGAAGGCGTTCGGCGCCTCCGTGGGCGAGATGTACAGCCGGGGCATCGGCTGACGCGCGGCCGTCGAGAGCTCGCGGACCATGCGATAGAGCTGCGGTGCCTCGAATTCGCTGACGGGCCGGGCCCGCATCGCGCGCAGGGCGAGCTTGTCGCTGTTCCAGTAGGCGTAGGCATTGGTGCCGAGAGCCACCAGGACCGCGACGATCAGGCCCGTGCGGCCGAAGACGCTGCCGATGGCGATGATGAGCGCGGACAGCCCTCCGAGGAGCACTGCTGTCCGGAGCCCGTTGTGCCGGCGGTGCACGGTACGCCCTCCAAATGGTGCGGCAGGGGAACCCTTGAACCAGTGGAACCTTTCGAACTGGTCAACGCCAGACGAGGGCCGCCAGTTCCCTTCCGTCCCCTTCTGCGGAGCGCGTGGGGCATCGGCCGTTCGGGTGACGGATGTTCCTTCTCCTGAACCATCCGTTCCCTTTCGAGACCGTCGGCGACTGTCGGCGCCCGCTTCACGCCGCAGGACTCTCCCGTCCGTCTCCCGCCCGCGTTCCATTTCGCGAAGTCGCCCTTGCGAAATGCTTATCGGGATACCCACCCCCCTGGGTGACGTTCCTACAAGCTCCCCGTATGACGTAGGCATTTTGCGCTGTCATGTCACTGCCCGTCGCGGGGCGGCACGGACTCACGGAACACGGAACACGGAGCTCTCGCCTCCCGCGAAGGGCCCGGATTGCCCGGCACTCGTCGTACCCACTCAGGGAAGGCAGGAATATGGGCAGACTCAGGTTCGCAACCACGGCGTCGGCCATCGCGCTGGCCGCTTCAGGGTTGCTCGCGGCCGCCGCCGGAACGGCTCACGCCGAGGCGGGCTACGACAACATCACGATGCTCAAGCAGGAGAAGACCCAGTGGTGCTGGGTCGCCTCGGGGCTGACGATCGCCAAGTTCCACGGCCGCGGCAGCACGCAGACGGACTTCTGCCTGTCTCTTATACACATC
>KL569384.1:9330-10109 GCA_000715685.1 Streptomyces lilacinus | reverse complement strand
GCCTGGGGCAGCCTCGGCATGACCCACACCGGCACGGGCCTGAACACCGCGGCCTCGTTCAACCAGGTCTACACCGACGTGAAGGCCGCCCGGCCCATCGGCGCGCGCATCGGCTGGACGTCCGGCGGCGGTCACATGAACGTCGTCTACGGCTTCGACACGTCGAACAACACCATCGCCGTGGGCGACCCCTGGCCGGACACCACCACGTACACCTGGTGGAACTACAACGACTACGTCAGCAACAGCTCCTTCAAGTGGACCCACTCCCGCATCGGCATCTCCAACTGAGGCAGGCGACATGCGCGAAACAAGAACGTCCAGCAAGCGGGCGGCCTCTCGTCTGTCCCGCCTGTCCATCGTCCTCGCACTGAGCGCGTCCGCACTTCTCTCCGCCGTCGGTCCGGCCCACGCCAAGGACCCGCTTCCGGCCGACATCCCGGGCTACCAGGCCGCCCTCGACACGCTGAAGTCGACCGCGGTCCGCGACGCCGTCTGCCGCTTCCTCAGCGTCCCGGTGCCCACGGGCGGCGTCGACGCGTCGGTACAACCGATCCCCGACAAGGCCAATCCCTGCGAGGGCATGCCGACGTTCACCCTCAAGGACCCGGTGGCGCTGAACGAGATCAGCCCGGCCTTCATCACGGGGACGACCCCGCCGGTCGCCACCGAAGCGGTCAAGCTCAGCTACCTGGCCTCCACGCTGGGCACCGCCGTCAACGGGCGGAACGTCACCGTCCTGCTCGGTGCCACCAACGGTCTGTCTCTTATACACATCT
>KL569384.1:7238-9090 GCA_000715685.1 Streptomyces lilacinus | reverse complement strand
TGGCACCTGGCCGCCGTACGCGACGGTGACAGTGACGCCGTCAACGCGAGCAAGGCCACCGTGGGGACCCTGGTGTTCTCCGAGCCGCAGATCCGCGGCTGGTACCAGCTGAAGCTCACCACGGTCGAGCCCCTCAACGACGCGGCTCGGGAGGGCCTCAACGGCGCGTCGTCGGTGTCCCTCGCCGACTACCAGAGGCTGGTCAAGGGCCGCTACGCCGACAAGCTGCCCGGGTCGGACTACGACACCAAGGGCCTCTCCAGCGGCTTCAAGCCCGGCCCCGCGGCCCAGCAGTCGTCGGCCTCGACCCCGCTGCTCCTCGGAGGTTCGGGCGCCGCGCTCGCGCTCGCCGGCGGCACGCTCGTCCTGCGGCGCAAGCGGGCGGCGAAGTCCGGCTGATCGTCAGCACCACACTGGCACCATCGGCACCGCACTTGCACTCCGCCCCGGGTCCGGCAGCGCGCGCCGGCCCCGGGGCGGAGTGCGTGCCGCGGAGTGCGCCCCCTACAGCAGCGCCTGCGAAGCGAAGCGCAGGACCAGCTGCGGGGCGCCGGAGAGGGCCACGCCCAGGGCGGCCGCTATGGCGATGGCCGCGGTGAGGGGCGCGGGGACGCGCAGCCTCGGCGCTTCCGCCCCTGCCTCCGCACCCTCGGCGGCCTCGACGGCCTTCGCCGGGCGGAACAGCACCGCCGTCCACTGCAGGTAGTAGTACAGCGCGATCACGACGTTGACGGCCATGACCACCGCCAGCCACCCCAGCCCCGCGTCGACCGCCGCCGAGAAGACGGTGACCTTGGCGAAGAGGCCGATGATCCCCGGCGGCAGGCCCGCCAGGCAGAGCAGGAAGAAGCCCTGGGCGAGGGCGGCGAGCGGCCGGCGGGCGTACAGGCCCCGGTAGTCGTCGATGCGGTTGGCCGGGCTCGTACGGGCGACGAGGGCGGCCACCGCGAAGGCGCCGAGGTTCACGGCGGCGTACATCAGGGCGTACGCGACGGTGGAGCCGATGGCGCGCCCGGGGTCGTCCGCGTAGCCCGCGGCCGCGACGGGGACGAGCAGGTAGCCCGCCTGACCGACGGAGGACCAGGCCAGCAGGCGTACGGCGCTGTGGGCGCGGTCCGCGCGCTGGCGGAGGGCGGCGACGTTGCCGACGGTCATCGTGAGCGCGGCGAGCACGGCGAGGGCCGGCGCCCACACCTCGGCGTACGAGGGGAAGGCGACGACGGTCACGAGGATGAGGCCCGTGAAGCCGACGGCCTTGCCGATGACCGACAGGTACGCGGCGATGGGCAGCGGCGCGCCCACGTAGGTGTCGGGCACCCAGAAGTGGAAGGGGACGGCGGCGGTCTTGAAGGCGAAGCCGACGAGGGTCAGGGCCACGCCGGCCTTCGCGAGAACGGCGAGACGCGGGTCGACCTGGGTGAGGCCGTCGGCGACCTGGGTGAGGTGCAGGGTGCCGGTGGCCGCGTAGACGAAGCTGACGCCGAGCAGCGTGACCGCGGTGGCGGTGACGGAGGACAGGAAGAACTTCAGCGCCGCCTCGGAGGAGCGGCGGTCGCCGCGGCGCAGGCCGACGAGGGCGAAGGCCGGCAGCGAGGCCACCTCGAGGGCGACGACGAGCGTCGCGAGGTCCCGGGAGGCGGGCAGCAGCGCGGCACCGGCGGCCGACGACAGCAGCAGGAACCAGAATTCGCCCGCCGGAAGTTTGAAGTCGGCGATCGCACTGACGGACAAAAGCCCTGTGAGCAGGGCGCCGCCGAGCACCAGGAACTGAATGACGAGCGTGAAGTGGTCGGCCGTGTAGCTGCAGGCATTGCCGGCATCCGTCGCCGTAAGACCTGTCTCTTATACACAT
>KL569384.1:4504-6984 GCA_000715685.1 Streptomyces lilacinus | reverse complement strand
CCCGCCAGCAGCAGGCCTCCGATGGAGATCCACCCGAGCACCGGCTTCCGGCCCTCCGGCAGGAAGAGGTCGGCGACGAGGACGACCAGGGCCACGACGGCCGCGACGGTGGGCGGGGCGATGGCGAGCCAGTCGACGGACTGGACCAGGGAGCCCATCACTTGCCTCCTGCGAGGAGCTGCTGAACGGCCGGGTCGGAGAGGCCGATGAGGGCCGCGGGCCAGAGTCCGGCGAGGACCGTGAGGACGACGAGCGGCGTCCAGGCCGCGAACTCGTACGCCTGGACGTCGGCGAGCGCCCCGGCCCCGGGAGAAGTGGGTGCGGTGGCGAGCGTGACGCCGCCCCCGCCCCCGTCGCCGTTCCCGTCGCCGCCCATGCACACGCGCCGCACCACGACGAGCATGTACGCCGCCGTCAGCAGCGTCCCGAGCCCGGCGAGGGCCATGAAGGTCAGGAACGCCGGGCGGCTGAGGCCGGCGGAGGGGCTGAAGGAGGCGAACATCGCCAGCATCTCGCCCCAGAACCCGGCGAGCCCCGGCAGGCCCAGCGAGGCGATCGCGCCGAAGGCGAGGAGGCCGCCCAGGCGCGGGGCCCGGCCGTAGAGGGCCGCGCCGGTGGCGCCGGAGAGGCTGTCGAGGTCGCTGGTGCCGCAGCGGTCCTTGATGGCGCCGACGAGGAAGAAGAGGAGGCCGGTGATGAGGCCGTGCGCGATGTTGGCGAACAGCGCGCCGTTGACGCCGGTCGGGGTCAGCGTCGCGATGCCCAGCAGCACGAAGCCCATGTGGCCGACGGAGGAGTAGGCGATCAGGCGCTTGAGGTCGCCGCCGGTGCCGCGGCGGGCGAGGGAGAGGCAGACCAGGGAGCCGTAGACGATGCCGACGGCCGCGAAGGCGGCGAGGTAGGGCGCGAAGGTGTGGGCGCCCTCCGGCGCGATGGGCAGGACGATGCGGACGAAGCCGTACGTACCCATCTTCAGCAGGACACCGGCGAGCAGCACCGAGCCGACCGTCGGGGCGGCGGTGTGGGCGTCGGGCAGCCAGCTGTGCAGGGGCCACATCGGGGCCTTGACGGCGAGCCCGACGCCGATGGCCAGAACGGCGATGACCTGCGTGGTGTGGCTGAGACCGGACCCGTTGTCAGTGGCGAGTGCCACCATGTCGAACGTGCCGCCCTTGATGCCGACGAGAAGGAGGCCGAGCAGCATCACGACGGAGCCGAGCAGGGTGTAGAGGATGAAGCGCCACGCGGCGCGCTCGCGCCCCTCGCCGCCCCAGCGGGCGACGAGGAAGTACATCGGGATGAGCACCATCTCGAACGCGAGGAAGAACAGCATCAGGTCGAGGACGGCGAAGCTCGCGAGGGTGCCGGACTCGAGGACGAGCAGCAGCGCCACGAATGCCTTGGGAGACGGGCCCGCCGGCATCTTGCGGTAGCTGTACAGCGCGCAGAGGAAGGTCAGCAGCGCGGTCAGGACGAGGAGGGGGAGGGAGACGCCGTCCACGCCGAGGTGGATCCGGATGCCGAGGGCCGGGATCCAGCTGATGTCCGTGGTCGCCTGCATCCGCGCCGGGTGATCGTGGTCGAAGCCGACGGCGAGGGCGAGGGACAGTGCGAGCACGGCGCCGGTGACGGTGGCGCCGTGCCGGAGCACGGCCTGCTCGGGGCTCCTGCCCTTCAGGCCGGGCGGGGCCGGGAGCAGGGCGGCGACGGCTCCGACGAGGGGGAGGACGACGATCGCGGCGAGGAGGAGCTGCATGACGGTGGCGGTCTGAGAGTGCGCGGCGGCGGTCAGGCTCGCGGCGGCAGCGGCGTCGGGGTTCAGGCTCACGGTCGGGCTCCGGTGGCGACGAGGACGGCGGCAACGGCCAGGACGACGGAGCCGGCGAGCAGGGCGCCGAGGTAGGTCTGCACGTTTCCGGTCTGGGCCCGGCGGACGGCCGCGCCCAGCAGGCCGGGGGCGGTGCCGGCGCCGCGCACGTACGCGTCGACGACCTCGCGGTCGAGGAAGCGGGCGAGCCGGGCGGCACCCCGCACGGGCCGGACGAGGAGCGCGGAGTACACGGCGTCGAGGTGGAAGCCGGTGACGGCGTGGCGGTGCAGGGGGGCCAGCACCAGCCTGCCGGGATCGGCGGGGTCGGGGGCACCGGCGATGCCGCCGTAGGCGGCCTCGTGGGTGGCGATGGTCTCCTCCTCGGAGACGTACGGGGCGGCCTCAGGGTCCGCGGCCACGGCGCCCAGGGGCGTACGGGCGGCGAGCGCGCCGGTCCTGCGCCAGGCCGCGTACATGACGAGCACGCCGGCGAGGGCGCAGCCGGTGGACAGGACGGAGGTGGTGAGCGCCGGGGTGAGGGAGCGCCCGTCGAACCAGTCGGGCAGCTTCCAGGCGCCCAGGCCGAGCGCGACGGTGGGCACGAAGAGCACCCAGAGGACGGCGTTCATGGCCAGCGGTTCCCGGCCGTGGTCGGGGACCTCGGCACCTC
>KL569384.1:0-4225 GCA_000715685.1 Streptomyces lilacinus | reverse complement strand
GGCGGGTGGCGTAGGCGGCGGTGAGGAGGGCGGTGACCAGGCCGGCGATCAGGACGGTCCAGCCGGCCGGGCCGGCCGCGGCCGCGGGGATGCCGTGCGCCTCGCCGTGCGCGGCGTGCTCGGCCGCGCCGAGGACGGCCTCCTTGGAGAAGAAGCCGCTGAAGGGAGGGATCGCGGCGAGCGCGAGGAGGGCGACGGTCATCGTCCAGTAGGCGTCCGGGATGCGCTTGGCGAGGCCGCCCATGCGGGCCATCGCGGCGAGCGAGTTCGTCCCGGCGGCGTGGATGATCACGCCGGCCCCGAGGAAGAGGAGTGCCTTGAACGCGCCGTGCGAGATCAGGTGGAAGACGGCGGCCCCGCGGTCGCCGACGGCCAGGGCGCCCGTCATGTAGCCGAGCTGGCCGACGGTGGAGTAGGCGAGGACGCGCTTGATGTCGTCCTGGGCGAGCGCGGCCAGCGCCGAGCCCACCATCGTGACCGCGGCCATCACCGCCAGGACGATCAGCGCCGCCGCGGAGGCGGCGAAGACGGGGAGGAGTCGGGCGACGAGGTAGACGCCGGCCGCGACCATCGTCGCGGCGTGGATCAGCGCGGAGACCGGCGTGGGGCCGGCCATCGCGTCGGGCAGCCACGTGTGCAGCGGGAACTGCGCGGACTTGCCCGCCACGCCCGCGAGGAGCAGCAGCGCGACGAGGGTGGGGTGCTGGAGGTCGCCCGCGGCGGCGGTGGTGAGGATGCCGTTGATCCGGAACGTTCCGGCGTCGGCGGCCAGCGCGAAGACGCCGATCAGGAAGGGGACGTCGCCGAGCTTGGTGACCAGGAAGGCCTTGAGGGAGGCGGCCCGGGCGGCCTCGGTCTCCCAGTAGTGGCCGACCAGGAAGTACGAGCAGATGCCCATGATCTCCCAGCCGACCAGCAGCAGCATCAGGTCGCCGGAGTAGACGACGAGCAGCATCGCGGAGGTGAAGAGGGAGACCAGGGCCGCGTAGGAGGGGTAGCGCGGGTCGTCGCGCAGATAGGCGGTCGAGTACAGCTGCACGGCCGTCGCGACGACGCCGACGAGCACGGCGACGAGGACGGCGAAGCCGTCCAGGTGCAGGGCGAGGTCGATCGGCACGGAGCCGGTCGGGGTGAGCCGGGTGGCGGCGTCGATCGCCGCGTCCGGGCCGCTGCCGCCGCCCTGCCGGCAGGCGACGACCACGGCCAGGACGGCGGAGGCCAGCGTCGGCAGCACGGCGAGGGGCCGTACGAAGCCGGGCGCGCGGCGGCCCGTCAGGAGACCGGCGACGGCGCCGAGGAAGGGGAGCAGGGGGACGAGGACGGCGGTGGTCGTGGTGCTCACGCGGCGGCCTCGGCCTTCTCCTCGCGGTCAGCGCGTTCGGTGTCGGTGTCGGTGTCCGGTGCGTCGTCGCGCAGGTCGCGGAGCCGGTCGATGTCGGCGGTGCCGCGGTTGCGGTACACGAGCAGGACGATGGCCAGGCCGATGCCGATCTCGGCGGCGGCGATGGCGATGGTGAAGAGGGTGAGCGCCTGGCCGGCGTGGAGCGTGTCGCGCAGCCACACGTCGAAGGCGACGAGGTTGAGGTTGACGGCGTTGAGCATCAGCTCGACGGACATCAGGACGAGGATCGCGTTGCGCCGGGCGAGCACGCCGTACAGGCCCACGCAGAAGAGGAGGGCGGCCAGGACGGCGGCGTAGACGAGATGCATCGGCTCAGCGCTCCTCGTTCTTCCGGCGGGAGAGGACGATCGCACCGACGAGCGCGGCGAGCAACAGCACGGACAGCGCCTCGAACGGCAGCACCCAGTGCCGGAAGAGGATCTCTCCGGAGACCTTGGTGGTGCCCTGCGGCGCGCCGTCGAGGTCGATCCACGTCGTGCGGAAGGCGTCGACGACCACCCACACGAGCGCGGCGGCGGCCGCGACGGCCACGCCGAGGGCGGGCCATCGGTGGGCCGAGTCGGCGTCCGGGGAGCGGCCGATGGGGGCCTTGGTGAGCATGAGTCCGAAGAGGAGGAGGACGACGACGGAGCCCACGTAGATCAGCACCTGCACCCAGGCGATGAACTCCGCCGTCAGCAGCAGGTACTCCACGGCGAGCCCGCCGAGGGCGGCCACCAGCCAGAGCGCGGCGTGCACGAGTTGCTTGGTGGTGACGGTGACGACGGCCGCGCCGAGGGTGACGAGGCCGACGAGGAGGAAGGCGACCTCGACGCCGGAGGGGGAGAGGAAGCCGTTCGCCTGGGCGGCGAGCGTGGCGGTGCCGGTCACGCCTCTCCCTCCTGTTGCTGCTGTTGCTGCTGTGCCGCTTGCTGCTGTGCTGCCAGTTTCTCGGCCGTCTTGCGGGCCGCCGCGATCTCCTTCGGCTCCTCGGCCGCCGGGTCGAGCGCGGGCGGCTCGGGCACGGTCCACATCCACTCGCGCAGCTTGTCGCGCTCGTGGGTGAGCTCCTGGATGTCGGTCTCGGCGTACTCGAACTCCGGCGACCAGAACAGCGCGTCGAACGGACACACCTCGATGCAGATGCCGCAGTACATGCAGAGCGAGAAGTCGATCGCGAAGCGGTCGAGGACGTTCCGGCTGCGCTCGCGGCCGCCGGGGGTGGCGGCGGGCACCGTCTCCTTGTGGGAGTCGATGTAGATGCACCAGTCGGGGCACTCGCGGGCGCACAGCATGCACACCGTGCAGTTCTCCTCGAACAGCCCGATGACGCCGCGCGTGCGGGGCGGCAGCTCGGGCTGGACGTCGGGGTACTGCGCGGTGACCGAGCGGCGGGTCATCGTGCGCAGGGTGACGGCCAGGCCCTTGGCCAGGCCGGAGCCGGGAATGGGCATTACTGGGTCACCACCTTGACGACGCCGGTCAGCGCGATCTGCGCCAGGGCGAGCGGGATGAGAACGGTCCAGGCCAGCTTCTGCAGCTGGTCCTCGCGCAGCCGCGGATAGGTCACGCGCAGCCAGATGACGACGAACGCGAGGAGCGCCGTCTTCAGCAGCGTCCACAGCCAGCCGAGCCCGTCGGCCCCGAAGGGGCCGTGCCAGCCGCCGAGGAAGAGGACGGTCGTCAGACCGCAGAGGACGACGATGCCGGCGTACTCGGCCAGCAGGAACATCGCGAAGCGCAGGCCGGTGTACTCGGTGTACGCACCGAAGATGATCTCGGAGTCGGCGACCGGCATGTCGAACGGCGGCCGCTGCAGCTCGGCCAGGCCGGCCGTGAAGAAGACCAGGCCGCCGACGATCTGCCACGGCACCCACCACCAGTGGAACGCGTCCACGATGCCCGGCAGCGACACCGTGCCCGCCGCCATGGCGACGGACGCCGCCGCGAGCAGCATCGGCAGCTCGTACGCCAGCAGCTGCGCGGCGGTGCGCAGGCCGCCGAGCAGCGAGAACTTGTTCGCCGACGCCCAGCCGGCCATCAGCGAGCCGAGTACGCCGACGCCCATCACGGCGAGGACGAAGAAGATGCCCGCGTCGACGAACTGGCCCACGGCGTTGCCGGGCCCGATCGGGATGGCGAGCAGCACGAGCAGATACGGCAGCAGCGCCACGGCCGGGGCCAGCTGGAAGATGCGGCGGTCCGCGTTCGCGGGGACGACGTCTTCCTTCTGCGCGAACTTCACGCCGTCCGCGACGAGCTGGGCCCACCCGTGGAAACCACCGGCGTACATGGGGCCGAGGCGGCCCTGCATGTGGGCCATCACCTTGTGCTCGGTCTGGCCGACCACGAGCGGCAGCACGAGGAAGGCGACGAAGACCGCGATCAGTCGCAGGGCGACGTCGAGAGTGTCGCTGCTCATGCGGGGTCGCCTCCGGCGCGGTTCGTCTGGTTCCTGGTCCCGTTTCCGGGCTCGTGCCGGGGCCCGTGGCCGGGCTCGTTTCCGGTCTCGTGCCCGTTTCCGGTCTCGCCGTCGGCTGCGCCCTCGGCTCCGCCGGGGGTGGCGGTTTCGGTGCCGTGGGCTCCGCCGGGCTCGGCCGGGCCGGCTGCGCCGGGGGCCTCGGGCTGCGGGGAGTCCGGCACCGCCGGACTGCGCCGTGCGGGCTCGTCGCCGTCGCGGCGGGGAGAAGCGGGCTGGCCCGCGTCCTCGCCTGCGGTCGGCTCGGCCGGAGATGTGGGCTGGGACGCAGCCTCGCCTGTGGCGGGCTCGTCGAAGGCCGGGCGGGCGTGGTGCCAGGGGGCGTCGGACGAGCGGGGGGTCGGGCGGCTGTCTCTTATACACAT
>KL569383.1:51747-52742 GCA_000715685.1 Streptomyces lilacinus | reverse complement strand
ACCATGTTCCCACCAGGGCTTTCTTGCGTTTCCGATGCTTTTTCTCAGGCCAGCCGATACAGCTCTTCTCTCCTCACCCGCCCCCGCAACGGCAGCCCGCGCACCCACCGCCCCACCTCCGCCACCGCCCACGTGCCCAGCCGGCGCACCTCGCTCCCCTGGGCCCCCGCGATATGCGGCGTGACCAGGACGTTCGGCAGGGCGAACAAGGGGTGCCCGTGGTCAAGAGGCTCTGGGTCGGTGACGTCGAGGAAGGCGTCGAGACGCCCGGCCGCGCACTCCCGTACCAGCGCTTCCGTGTCGATGAGTGAGCCGCGTGCCGTGTTGATGACGGTGCCGCCGTTCGGAATGCGGGCCAGGCGGGAGGCATTCAGCAGGTGCCGCGTCTCCGGGAGTTCAGGTGCGTGCAGCGTGATGATGGTGCTGTTGCCGCACAGGGTGTCGAGGTCGACCGATTCGGCGCCGAGCATTTCCGCTTCCGCCGAGGTCACGTACGGGTCGTGGAGCAGGATCCGGTATCCGGCGTCACCGGCGTTGCGCAAGCGCTCGATGACCAGCCGGCCGATGCGGGAGGCTCCCACCACCCCCACGGTGCGGGTATCCCCTCCTTCCCGTTCGCCGAAGTCGGGCCACCCCGCACCGCCTTGGGCGGCATACGTTGCCCCGGCTCCGAGTGCCTTCTTCCCCGCGAAGACGATGGCGGCGAACGCATAATCCGCAACCGGGCCGGCATTGGCTGCCGCGGCCGAGGAGACGGCAATGCCCCTTTCCCATACAGCGGGTGTGACCAGACGTTTCACCGAGCCCGCGGCGTGGACGACCACCTGAAGCCCGGGGAGCGTGTCCAGAAGAGCGTCGGTCAGCATCGGAGCGCCCCACCCGGTGAGGAGAACGCACGGGCCTGCGCCGGCCGCAGCACCCATCGGTGCCTCCACCACCTCCCCGTACTCCCCCAGCTCTGTCTCTTATACACATCTCTGATGGCGCGAGGGAGG
>KL569383.1:50526-51480 GCA_000715685.1 Streptomyces lilacinus | reverse complement strand
GGCTGCCGCCTCGTCCGTGCCCATGGCAATCACAATGGTCCGGCCGGTCTCCATGCGCAGCCCTCTGCCCACCTTCCGGAGAGCGAAAACACATTGCTCGCCGTCTCCACCGCACGCGACCATCGCCGAATGGAGCACATCATCAGGACCACGCGGGCCGACGAATGGCAGAAGATCAAGGCGCTGCGGCTGGCCGCGCTGCGTGACCCGATGGCGTCCATCGCCTTCCTCGAGACCTACGAGAACGCGTCCGCCCAGCCCGACAGCCACTGGCAGGAACGGGCCCGGAACAACGCGGAGGGAATCTCGGTCGTCACCTTCGTGGCCGAGGGCCCGGACGGCGAATGGGCCGGCAGTGTGACCGTCCTCGTGGAAGTACCCGGTCAGGACACGGTGTTCGGTCGGCCGACCACGGTCCCGCAGACGCACGTCGTCGGCGTCTACGTACGCCCCGAACACCGCGGCACCGGCATAGCGCAGGAGCTATTCCGTGCAGCGATCGACTGGGCCTGGGCCTACCCGTATGCCGGCGGCTCGGGCATCGAGCGCGTACGGCTGTACGTCCACGAACGGAACGGTCGGGCCGAGGCGCTCTATCGGAGCTTGGGCTTTGAACGGACGGGCGTGACCGTTCCCATGGAAGGCGATCCGTCCGCCACCGAATACGAGCTGGCTCTCTGGCGCCCGGGGCAGTGATGCCGCCCTTCGCCGACAAACTGCGCGGGGCCAATCCCTGGGTCGTCGACGGACTGATCACTCTCATCGTCCAGGCGGCGGTGACGATTCCCTTCGTCGTGCCCCGCTCGGCCGACGTGCCGCCCGCGACGTGGCTGACGTACGGCATGACGTCGCTCACCGTGCTGCCCCTGCTCTGGCGTACGCGGGCACCGCTCATCTCGCTCTTGCTCATTACCGTCGCCGGGTTCGCGTATCTGTTCATGGACGGTCCGGGGC
>KL569383.1:49587-50237 GCA_000715685.1 Streptomyces lilacinus | reverse complement strand
GGGTCACGATTGCCATCGGGTTGCCGCTCGTCGGGCTGTCCGTGGCGATTCGTACGAACACGGCACGCGAATATCTCTTCGCCTTCTTCCTCTTCAGCATGGTCTACGTGCTCGGCGTACTGGCCCGTACGCGGCAGGCGTACACCGAGGCCGTGGAGGCGCGGGCCGCGGAACTGGAGAAGGCGCGCCTGACGGAAATCGAGCGGGCGGCCGAGCGCGAACGCGCCCGTATCGCCCGCGAGATGCACGACGTCCTCTCCCATGCCGTGAGCCTGATGATCGTGCAGGCCGAGGCGGGGCCCGTGGTCGTGCGGTCGGACCCCGCGCGGGCCGAGGCGGCGTTCGACGCGATCGCCGGCGCCGGGCGGGACGCGATGGTGCAGCTGCGGCGGATGCTGGGGGTGCTGAAGGAGGAGCCGGGTTCGTCGCGCAGCCCGCAGCCGACGCTGGACGGGCTGGAGGGCCTGGTCGCGGAGGTGCGTCGGGCCGGGCCGGCGGTCACGCTCACCACTCTGGGCGAGCCGCGGGCGGTGCCGTCCGACGTGCAGGTCACGGTCTACCGGGTGGTGCAGGAGGCGCTGACGAACGTCCTCAAGCACGCCGACGCCGCCTCAGTGGACGTACTCCTCGACTGGGCGGCGGAACGGCTG
>KL569383.1:47329-49298 GCA_000715685.1 Streptomyces lilacinus | reverse complement strand
CCACGCATAGGCGGTGGCAGCGGCCGCGGCCTGATTGGCATCCGCGAGCGCGCCGCGGCGCACGGCGGGACGGCCGTCTTCGGGCCGGGGCCGGGCGGGCGCGGGTACCGCGTTGCCGTGGAGCTGCCGCTCGTGGTCTGCTCACCGGCGGAGGTGTGAAGTTGACGATCCGTGTGGTGGTGGCCGACGACCAGGAGCTGGTGCGAGCCGGCTTCGCGTTGATCCTTTCGGCGCAGCCGGACATCGAGGTGGTCGCGGAGGCCGGTGACGGCCTGGAGGCCGTCGAGGCGGTGCGGCGCCACGCGCCGGACGTCGCGCTGCTCGACATCCGCATGCCGCGCATGGACGGCATCGAGGCGGCCCGCGCGGTGTGCGCGGAGTCGAACACCAAGGTCGTCATGCTCACCACCTTCGATCAGGACGACTACGTGTACGAGGCGCTGCACGCGGGCGCGAGCGGGTTTCTGCTGAAGGACGTGCGGCGAGACGACCTCGTGCACGCGGTGCGGGTCGTGGTGGCCGGGGACTCCCTTCTCGCCCCTTCCGTCGCGCGGCGCCTGGTCGCCGACTTCACGAGCCGCACGAGCCGCGGGCCGGGCGTGAAGTCGCCGGAACGGTCGGCCGGCCTGGGCGTGTTGACCGCGCGCGAGCGCGAGACGTTCGTGCTGCTCGGTCGCGGTCTGTCGAACGCGGAGATCGCCGCCGAGCTGGTGGTCAGTGAGCACACGGTGAAGACGCACGTCAGCAATGTCCTGTCGAAGCTGGGCCTGCGGGACAGGATTCAGGCGGTCATCTGCGCGTACGAGTCGGGCCTGATCGCCCCGGGAGGCCTGGGAGCAGCGGGCGTCGGCTGAGCCTCAGCCTCACTCGCGCGAGGGATACGCGAAGGGCGGAAGACCCCTCGCGTCGGCGATGCGCCGTGGTGCGGGGGTCACGAGGATGTGAGGCGTCGCTTCTCGATCCCTCGTGTTCTCAGGAGGAGAACCCTCATGCGCCGTACGAGAATTGCCCTCCTCACCGCTGTCGCCGCTGTGACCGCGGCGGTCGGCGCCACCGCAGATGTGTATAAGAGACAGCGTCGCACGCGTCCCACCGGACGCCGGTCAACGCCGAGGCGCTGCGCCAGGCCATAGCCGGGCTGCCCTCCGACGACGCCACTGCTGCCCAGGTCCGCCTCGGGGGCACGGACGGCCGCTGGCAGGGCGCCTCGGGAGTCACCGACATCCGCACAGGGCGCGCGCTGAAGGGGGACGAGCGGTTCCGGGTGGGCAGCGTGACCAAGTCGTTCACGGCGGCCGTGGCGCTGCAGCTCGTCCACGAGGGCAAGCTGGACCTGAAGGGCTCCGTGCAGCAGTACCTGCCGGGCCTGCTGCCGGCCTCGTACCCGGAGGTGCGGGTCGAGCACCTGCTGAACTACACGAGCGGTCTGCCCAGCGGCGACACCCGGGGATCCGCCGACGGCCCGGACTGGGAGAAGGGCCGCTGGACGACGTGGGACCACCGGGCGCTCGTGCGGAGCGGCTTCGACAAGCCCATGCTGTTCACGCCGGGAAAGAAGCAGCACTACGGCAACATCGACTACAACGTGCTGGGCCTGCTGATCGAGAAGGTCACGGGCCGTACGTACGAGCAGGAGCTGCGCGACCGCGTCATCAAGCCCCTCGGCCTCAAGGACACCTACAGCCCGGGTGACGACCGAAAGATCCGCGGCACGTACGTGCACGGCTACCAGGCCCTCAAGGGCGCTGACGGCTCCCGGCGCCTCGTCGACGTGACCGAGTGGGACCAGTCCGAGACCTGGGCGTCGGGCGACCTCGTCTCGACCACCGCCGACCTCGAGCGGTTCATGAACGCTCTCTTCCGCGGCCGCGTCGTGCCGAAGGCCGAGCTGGAGCTGATGTTCACGGTCCCGAACGTCCCGGCGTACGACGAGGAGCACCCGAAGGCTGTCTCTTATACACATCTCTGA
>KL569383.1:45288-47039 GCA_000715685.1 Streptomyces lilacinus | reverse complement strand
GATGTGTATAAGAGACAGGTTTCGGCGCGACCCGCGATCTCTCCCGCACCCTCGTCTACGCGGTCAACTCCACGGACGCGAAGAGCGAGAAGGCGAGCCCGATCGTAGGGAAGATCACCGCGGCCGCCTTCGCCAAGTGATCACTGCCCCGGTGCGAGTCCCGGTGCGAGGGTGTGCCGGGGCCAGCGCGCGCGGGCCTGCTCCTCGGAGCGCATCAGGGCGAACGTGGGGAGGCCCTGGGCCTCGCCGAGCTCGAGCAGCTCCGGCAGCGCGGGCAGCGGGGCCACGGCCGCGACGTCTTCGAGGACGAGGGTGAGTGGTGGGTCGAGCCGGCCGGAGGATGACCGTTCGGCCATGCGGCGGCCGTGCTCGACCACGCTCGAGGCGAGTGCGGTGAGCAGCGGCATCGCACCCGGGCGGGTGCGGGGATCCTCAATCGCCTCACCCACCACGTACAGCGTTCCCCCTTCGGCGACGAATGATTCCAGCGCCGGCGAATTGGCTCGATTGGGGTTACAGGCGTCACGAATGTGGACGGAGGTGAGGGCGCCGAGCGCCCGCGCGGCCAACTCCTGGGCCATGTCGCGCCGCTCGGGGTGCCCGGTGAGGGCCGACTCCAGTTCGCCGGCCGTGCCGCCGACCGCCTTGGGGCTCGTGCGGAGGATCCGTACGGGCTCGTGGGCGGACGTCCCCTGGGCCCAGCGGTGCACCTGCCGGAAGGGCCGTCCGTCCACGGCGGCGGCGTGCAGCCAGCAGCGCAGCAGCGTCTCCGCGGTGTCGGCCGTCGCCGAGTCGAGCGCGCTAAGGGGGCGCACGGGCGCGAGGAGCGCCGTCGCGCGGGCGGCGGCGGTGTCGCGGGACTCGCAGCCGGTGGTGGGGCTCCAGCGCAGGCGGTCGGGCGTGTCGAGGAGGTGCGCCGGGTCGAAGACGTGGACGGGGCCGAGCTTGGCCCGGGCGGCCTTGGTCTCGGCCCAGAGGGCGGGGTCGCTGGTGACGACGAGCGCGGGCCCGGCGGCTTCGAGGACGGCGCGCACGGCGGGGGCGCGGCGGTCGGTGGTGTAGACGAGGCGCTGCGGGGCGGACGGGGTTCGCGGTGCGGGTACGGGCGCGGGTACGGATGCGGAGAGGGGCGCCGGAACCGGGGCAGGGGCCGGGGGAGCGTGCGGTACGGGCGGGGGTGCGGTCGTCGCCACGGCTGTGTCCGCGACAGCGCCCTTCTGCTGGGCCGGTGCTGCCGTACCCGGCTCGGACGCGGGCACGGACACGGGCGCCGTTTCGTACCGCTCCTGCTCCTGCTTCCGCTCCTGCTCCCGGCGGGCCCGTACGCCCCGCCAGCGGGCGACCGTACCGATCACGAACGTCATCAGCACCACGGCCACCAGCAGCTCGCTGATGAGGATGCCCCAGAACAGTCCGTACCCCGAGAGGGCGTCCGGTGGGGTGTTCGGCCAGGCGGCGGGGAGGTCGCGGGGCTGGGCGATGAGGTGGCGCATGGCCTGGGGGGTGCGGGTGAGCGTGACGCCGTCCGGCCAGGCGCCGTGGGTGAAGAGGGCCGCGAGGCCGGCCGCCGTCCAGACCAGCAGGGTCAGGCCCAGCAGGAAGGCGAGGACGCTGACCAGCAGGCCGTCCGGAATGCCGCCCTGAGGGGCGCGGCCCTGGCTCCCGTGGTCCCGTTCGGGAGTCACGTCATGCCACCGTCGACTCGGAGGAGGCCTGCCCGTAGGGGTCGTACCTGTCTCTTATACACATCT
>KL569383.1:42055-45082 GCA_000715685.1 Streptomyces lilacinus | reverse complement strand
AGATGTGTATAAGAGACAGGTCATGGCCCGGTCGGTGTAGACCAGCGGTCGTTCGGCGTCGGTGATGAGGTGTTTGACGACCTGCACGTTGCCGTTGACGTCCCAGACGGCGATGCCCGGGGTGAGGGTGGGGATGATCTCGACGGCCCAGCGGGGGAGGCCCAGCACGCGGCCCGTGGCCCGGGCCTCGTCGGCCTTCTGGGCGTAGATGGTGCGGGTCGAGGCCATCTTCAGGATCGCGGCGGCCTCCTTCGCCGCCGCGCCGTCGACGACGTCGGACAGGTGGTGGACGACCGCCACGAACGACAGGCCGAGCCGGCGACCGAACTTCAGCAGGCGCTGGAAGAGCTGGGCGACGAAGGGCGAGTTGATGATGTGCCAGGCTTCCTCGACGAGGAAGATGCGCTTCTTGCGGTCCGGTCGGATCCAGGTGTGCTCGAGCCACACGCCCACGATGGCCATGAGGATGGGCATGGCGATGGAGTTGCGGTCGATGTGGGAGAGGTCGAAGACGATCAGCGGGGCGTCGAGGTCGATGCCGACCGTCGTCGGTCCGTCGAACATGCCGCGCAGGTCGCCGTCGACCAGGCGGTCCAGCACCAGGGCGACGTCCAGGCCCCAGGCCCGTACGTCGTCTATGTCGACGTTCATCGACTCCGCGGACTCGGCCTCGGGGTGGCGGAGTTGCTCGACGATGTCGGTGAGGACGGGCTGCCGGTCGAGGATGGTCTCGTTGACGTAGGCGTGGGCGACCTTGAGCGCGAAGCCGGCCCGTTCGTCGAGCCCGCGGCCCGTCGCGACCTCGATGATCGTACGGAGGAGGGCGAGCTGGCCGGTCGTCGTGATGGCGGGGTCGAGCGGGTTGAGGCGGATGCCGCCGTCGAGGGCGGCCATGGGGTCGAGCCGGATGGGGGTTATGCCCAGCTGCTGCGCGATCAGGTTCCACTCGCCGACGCCGTCCTCGCCCTGGGCGTCCAGCACGACGACCTGCCGGTCGCGGAAGCGCAGCTGCCGCAGGACGTAGGTCTTCTCGAGCGCGGACTTGCCGTTGCCGGACTCGCCGAGGACGAGCCAGTGGGGGGCGGGCAGCTGCTGGCCGTAGAGCTGGAAGGGGTCGTAGATGTAGCCCTTGCCGGAGTAGACCTCGCGGCCGATGATCACGCCGGAGTCGCCGAGGCCGGGTGCCGCGGTGGGCAGGTAGACGGCCTGCGCCTGGCCGGTGGAGGTGCGGACGGGCAGGCGGGTGGTTTCGACCTTCCCGAAGAGGAAACTGGTGAACGCTTCGGTGACGGCGGCGAGCGGGTCGAGCACGGCATTGCCCCTATCGTCGGATGCCGGTCGCGAACGGCAGCGTGTTGACGAACGCCCGGTGGTGCTCGCGGTCGCACCACTCGAGCTTGAGGTAGCTCTTGCCGGCCGAGGCTCTTATGGTGCGCTTGTCGCGCGCCAGCGCCTCCGGTGAGCGCGAGGAGACGGTGATGTAGCCGACGAGGTTGACGCCGGCCGCTCCGCTGGCGAGGTCCTCGCCGCGCTGGTCGACGCGCGAGTGGTGGGCGACGTCGCGCGGGTCGACGACGCGGTTCATCTTGGCGGCGCGGGAGGCGTCGGCGTCGTCGTTGGTCTTCTCGGTCAGCATCCGTTCGATGGCCACGTCGGTCGGCTCCAGATCCATGCAGACCGCGACCGTGCGGATCACATCCGGGGTGTGGACGAGGAGCGGAGCGAGGAAATTCACCCCCACCGGAGTCATCGGCCATTCCTTGACCCACGCGGTGGAGTGACACCAGGGGGCGCGGGTGGACGACTCGCGCGTCTTCGCCTGGAGGAAGGTGGCCTCCGTGGCGTCCAGCTCGGCCGGCCAGGCGTTCCGCTTCGTCATCGCCTGGATGTGGTCGATGGGGTGGTCCGGGTCGTACATGGAGTGCACGAGCGACGCCAGTCGCCCCTGGCCCAGCGGCTGCCGCACCCGGATGTCGGCCTCGGCCAGCCGCGCGCAGATGTCCGTCAGCTCGCGCGCCATGACCACGGCCAGGCCGCCGTCGCGGTCCACCTGCCGCTTGCCGCCCTCGTGCCGGGAGGCCCGGGCGATGGCCTGGGCCTCGGCGGCCAGCTCACGGCTGTAGTGCATGCAGGCCACGAGGTACGCGCGGTGCTGCTCGGACGACGTCGACACCATGGACTGCAGCTGGTCGTACGAGTCCTTCAGCCACTCCGGCGCCCGGGCGTCGCCGCGCCGCTCCACGTCCTTGGCGTGCGCGTCGGGGTCGGCCGGGAGGGTGCGGGCCAGCATCTGCAGGCGGGTGACGTACCCGTCGCCGTTCGCCACGTGCTTCAGCAACGTCCCGAACCGCTCGACCAGCGCCTCCTGGTCCTCCGAGTCGCGCAGCCCGACGCCCGGGCCCTCGATCTCGATCGCGGCGGTGACGGTGCGCCGGTCGGCGTGCAGCAGCACGGCGATCTCGTCCGGCCCGAACGGCGCGGACAGCCACGTGATCCGCCCGATGCCGGGCGGCGGCCCCACCTCGACCTCCCGCCCGTCCAGCCGCGTACCGGCCTCGATCGCGGCGGAACGGTACGCCGCGCCGCGACGCAGCGTCCGTTTGTACGAACGGTTGATTTCAAACCACTTGAAGAACGTGCGGCCCTTGTACGGGACGTAGACGGCCGCCAGCGACAGCGCGGGGAAGCCGGTGAGGCTGATGATCCGGAGCGGCAGGATCGGCACCAGCAGGCCGCACATCATGCCCAGGAACGCGCCGGCGATGATCAGCGCGATCTCGCCGGTCTCGCGGTTCTTGCCGATGACCGCGTTGGGGCGGGCGCGGCCGATCAGATACGTACGGCGGGCCGCGATCGGCTGGGACTGGGCCGGGATCGTCAACTCCGCTCACCTCCGGATGTATTGCTCATGTAGTGCTCTTGCCGTTGTTCTGCCCGTTGCCCTGCCCGTTGTTCTGCGCGCGGGGCGCGGGGGCGGGAGCGGACGCGGGACCGGGCGCCGCCGATGCTGCGGAGGGAGCGCTTCCG
>KL569383.1:39844-41822 GCA_000715685.1 Streptomyces lilacinus | reverse complement strand
CCCCCCCGTGACGGCACCGGCGGGGCGGGGCTGCGCCCCCCCGCCGGCGGCGCCGTTGCCGCGGGCGCTGTGGGTGGTGATGCCCTGCTTGACGAGGGCGGCGGGAGAGGAGATCACGGCGGCGGCACGGCGGGAAGCGGCGTCGTTGCTCGCGTTGCGGCTGCTGACGATCTCGTCGCCGAAGCCGGGGACGAAACGGTAGATCATCGCACTGGCGAAGATGGCAAGGATGATGATCGCGAGGCCGGACACGACGGCGGAGAAGGCGTTGGGCCCCTTGTCACCCGCGAGCGCCCCGGCGAGGCCCAGCACGATCATGATGATCGGCTTGACCAGGATCACCGCGATCATGATGCCCGCCCAGCGGCGGACGTGCCCCCACATGTTCTTGTCGACCAGCCCGGCGTACACGGCCGTGCCGAGCAGCGCTCCCACGTAGAGCAGCGCGGCCCGGATCACCAGCTCCAGCCACAGCACGCCGGCGGCGAGAACGGACACGAGCGACACGACGATCAGCATGATCGGCCCGCCGCCGATGCCGTCGCCCTTCTTCAGGGCGTCGGCGAAGCCGCCGAAGAACGCGTCGTTGTTCGTGGCCGACCCGGTGGCGATGACCTCCGTCACGGCATCGGTCGCGGAGACGACGGTGTAGAGCACGAGCGGCGTGAACGCCGAGGCCAGCACGGTCAGCCACAGGAACCCGATCGCCTCGCTCACCGCCTCCGTGAACGGCACGCCGCGCACGGCCCGCTTGGCGACGGCCAGCAGCCACAGGACGAGCGTGAGGATGGTGGAGGCGGCGAAGACGACGGCGTACTGGCGGAGGAAGGCGGCGTTGGTGAAGTCGACGTTGCTGGTGGAGTGGACGGCGTCGGAGAGCTTGCCGACGATCCAGGAGGCGGCGTCGGCACAGCCCTTGGAGAGCGAGGCGAGGGGGTCGAGGGCGGTTTGGGGGTCGTTGGGGGAGGTGGAGGATGTGCCGCCGGTTCCCTTGCCGCCTTGGCAGTAGTCCTTGGCGGGGCCACGAATCAAGTCGCACGGGTTGTTGCTGGGGCTGGCACTGCCCGCGGGAGTGGGCGTCGGGGTCGCGCTCGCGCCGGGAGTCGGAGTGCCGCTGCCAGCGGGTGCTGGAGTCGCGCTGGCACCGGGCGTCGGAGTCGGCGTGGGTACGGCGAATGCCCTGGCAGAGAGGATGACCGCTGAAGTCTGGATGGTCGCCAGCGCGGCGACGATCGAGAGACGGCGACTAGCGGGCATAGGTAAACCCTCCGAACCCTTCGACGGCGTCCGACATCTCCTTGGCGGAGGAGGCGGCCTGGTCACGGCCGACGGGCGTCGGGCCGTCCTTCTGAGTGAAACCGGTGACCTTCCAGTCGTTGTCGGTCCACTTCAGGTCGAACGTGTTGGTGTACCAGCTTTCGGCGACAGGGGTGGTGGAGCCCTCTCCTGCGAGGCCGAACAGCGAGGAGTACCAAACCGCGACGCTTGCCGTATCGCCCTCGTACTTCACGATCCTGGCGCCGGCAGGGTTGGTCCGGGACACGAAAGTCATGCCCTTGGGGGCGTTGCCGCCGGCGTCGAGGCCGATCTTCTTGAGAAAAGCCGGATCGGAATAGACCTTGTCGAGGTCGCCCTGCCGAACTGCAGCAACGTCCGTGGCGTATACGGCGCCGACGATCTCGCGGCGACTGGCGGCTCTGAACATGCCGTCACTGCCCAGGGCAACGGCGAAATTCGCCGCCGCGGACTGCGCGCCCTGCTCCGAATGGGCGAATCCGGAAGCAATCCCTCCGGTCTTGCCGTCCACCGGCTTCACGCCAGACGGTCGCGTCGGCTCGCTGCCGACCCCCTTGCGCGCGCCGTCGCCCGAACCGGCCGTACCGGATCCGCCCCCGCCGCCCATGTTGGCGAAGGCGATAGCGGCGATGAGCAGCACCACGACACCGACGACCGTCACGAGGTTCCGGCCGGACGGCCG
>KL569383.1:23567-39555 GCA_000715685.1 Streptomyces lilacinus | reverse complement strand
AGACTCATCGCTCGCCTGCTCCCTCATACGTCGTGGCCGGCTTGCCGCCCGTATATGACGGTAGCGGTGTGAAGGGAATCCCGGGGGAGAGCGACGGGGAGTGAGGGGGCATCAGGTGGCAGCCTCGGTGCGGGATGACACGGGGACGAGAGGGTCTGCGCGGGGACGATGCGCGGCGTGCCCGGTCGGGGTCGGGTGGGGGCAGATGGAAGCAGGTGGGGGCAGGAGGGGGCGCGGAAGGGGGCTCAGAACGGCCCGGACGGCCGGCGCCGCTAGACCGCCATGCCGTAGACGATGGTGAACAACGTGCCGAGCGAGCCGATGATGAACACACCCGTGAGGCCGGCGACGATCAGGCCCTTGCCCTGTTCGGCGCTGAACGTGTCACGAAGTGCCGTCGCGCCGATCCGCTGCTTCGCCGCGCCCCAGATCGCGATGGCCAGGCACAGCAGAATCGCCACTGCCATGATGACCTCGATCATCACACGGGCTTCCCGGCCGAGTTGACCGAACGGGCCCCAGTTCGGGGCGATTCCGCCAATAATGGTGTTGATGTCGCCCTTGCCGGCCGCCAAGAACATTTCTAACTCACCGCCCCAAACGGCTAGTTGCCTCACCCCTGCCGCACGGCAAAGGCCGGAACCTATCTTCGCTGACGTACCGCCGTTCGCATGTCGATTTGGCGGCATTTTTTGTCGGAGTCCGTACGGCCGGCGGGGCCGGGAGTCAGAACATGTTCTGACCCTGCGACGAGGCCTGCTGTCAGCGCCGGCTCCATGGTGACTCTGTGTATCACGAGGGTGGACGCCGGGCAACGTCGGTCCGCCGGCGGAGAGGTGAACGGAGGCGTTCAAACACGAGTGCGTTCGGTGGGTACTCTTCCTGCTCAGCGCATGGAACAAGATCAAAGGTGGTACGGGTGCTGATTGCCGGTCGGTACCGGTTGGGGGAGCAGCTCGGCCGCGGCGGGATGGGCGAAGTCTGGCGTGGCCACGACGAGGTGCTGGGCCGTCAGGTGGCCGTCAAGCTGCTGCTGGGGGACGACGGCGACGAGTCCGCCGCCATGCGTTTTCGCATGGAGGCCCAGACGGCGGCCCGACTGAACCATCCGCAGGTCGTCGCGGTGTACGACTTCGGCGAGTGGGACGGCCGCTTCTACCTCGTCATGGAGCTGGTCCAGGGCCCGAGCCTGGCCGCCGAACTGGCCACCCACCGCACCCTCCGGCCGGAACGCGTGGTCGACCTCGCCGCCCAGGCCGCCTCCGGCCTGGCGGCCGCGCACCGCCAGGGCGTGGTCCACCGGGACGTGAAGCCCGGGAACCTCATGGTCGACGAGTCGACCGGCGCCCTCAAGATCGGCGACTTCGGCATCGCGCGCTTCGTCGACGAGACCTCGGCGGGACTGACGCGGGCGGGCCAGATCGTGGGGACGAGCACCTACCTCGCCCCCGAGCGCGCCCTGGGCCGCACGGCGGGCCCGGAGTCCGACGTCTACGCCCTGGGGTGCGTGCTGTACCAGCTGCTGGTCGGCCGGCCGCCGTTCTGGGACGACAGCCCGACCGCGCTGCTGTACATGCACGTGGACAGCCTGCCTGACCCGCCGCGCCGCCACCGCCCCGAAGTGCCGCAGGCCTTCGAGACGTACCTGCTGCGGATGCTGGCCAAGGCGCCGGAGGAGCGTCCGACGGCCCAGCAGGTCGCGGACTTCTTCGCCGGCGTGTGTATAAGAGACAGCTTCACCATCGGCGGCGCCCTTCGCGCCCCATGCTCCCTTCGCCGGGCCCGTGCCTCCCGGAATGCGGCGGGAGACGACGACCACGTACGCACTGCCGTCCGCGCGGACGGCCGGACGGTCGGCGGGGCGCTCGGCCGCGCGGTCGGTCGGCCGGGCGAGCGCGCGGGCCGCGGCGGTGCGGCGACCGCCGAAGGTGCTGCTCGGTGCCGTTGCCGGGGTGGTGGCCTTCGTGGTGGCGGCGCTGATAGGCGCGGTGCTGTTCTAGACGCTCTCGGGCTCCCGGCCGCCTTCGGACCTCCGTCCGTCGTCCTCGGCGGCCTCGACGCCCTCGCCGTCCTCGATGCCCTCGACGAAGTGGTCGAACTCGCCGGCCTGGACGCCGAGGACGAAGGCCTCCCACTTGGCGTCGGTGGTGACGACGACCGTGTCGGGGTTGATGTTCTCGCGGATGTAGACGTTGCCGTCGTCCCCGAAGGCGATCTCGAGGTACTCGGTCATCGTCTCGTCGTCGGTGGCCGGGATCCAGTTGAGCTCGGGCACGGTATCGCCCCCTCGTGAGATGGGATGTTCGGATGAACGCCGGCGCCCACGATAGAGGAGCCGGTGGTCGCGGGGCCGCTCTCCCGCAGCGCGGCCAGCGTCTCCTGAATGGTGCGGATCACCAACCGGGGGTGGAAGAAAACGTCGTCACTGCTGAACCGCAGGATCCGACGGACTTCTCGGCAGCCTGCCAGCTCATTGAAGCGGTGGATGTCGTTCTGATGGGCGGACCGTGTGCCGTGCCAGGTGAAGCCCTCCACCTCGAGTGCCAGCCCCTCCTCCCGGAACAGGAAGTCGACCCGCAACCACCGTCCGTTCACCGTCTCCACCTCGACCTGCGCCTCCGGGAACAACCCGGCAGCGTGCAGGTGCAGCCGGGCCATGGTCTCCGCCGGCGAGCCGGATGCCGGATCGGTCAGGGCGAGGGCTCTGCGGGCCGCCCGTGAGTTCCGCCGACGGGAGCCGCCGCCGGGGCCGATGGCCTGAGCGATCTGCTGTCGGCTGGCCAGGTCCTTGGCGAGTACGTAGTCGGCGGCGATGACGGCATCATGCGTCGGCAGGGCCATGAGCAGGTCGCAGACCGTGCGGAGAGGCGTGGTGATCCGTACGCCGTCGACGACGGTGACCTCGTGCTCGTCCAGCCGTATCGCGTGCACGATCACGCCGGGCGCGCGGGACTGCCCGCGGCACCGGGGATCGGTGAGCTCGACCGTGTCGTCCGAGCGGGGCACCGGAATGCCGTGCGCGGCTGCCGCCGAGCCGTGACTGCCGACCCAGTTTGGGTGCCGCAGCTGCACGGCCCGTAACCGCAACCGAAGCCCTGCCCGCCGGCCCGGCTGAGCCCAGGCCCCGTTAAGCAGCCGTGTCCAGCCGGCCCGCCGCAGCGCTCCCGCCGCCCCGCTGGGCCGCAGCCCGCAGGCGATGGCCTGCGACGTCAACAACACCCCACCCTGTGCTGCGGCGACCTCGTGGAGGTCCCGCTGTTCCCCCCGTTTCATGACTCCAGGACAGCGCATCGGCGGCGGTTCCGCGAGGCCTGTGGATAACTCTCGGTGACGGTGACGGTGACGGTGACGGCTGAGGCGTGAGTGGGTTCAGGTCGGCGAGACGACCGCGGCCCCGGCCGGTGCCGCGTCGTGGAGGGGGCCGATGACGCGTACGCGGGCGCCGCGGTCGTTGAGCCAGCGTTCGAGCTCGGCGCCTGAGATTTCCCGGAGCTGATCGCCCTCGGTGACGTGGGCGGGTCCGAACACGGTCCCCTCGAGACCCTCGACGACCGTGCGGTCGTCCATCACGACCTGGAAGGACGTCTGGTCCACCGTGGCGTGGGACAGGTCGGCGCCTCTGAGCTGCACGGAGAGCAGCATTGCCGAATTGAGCCGGCAATTTCGGAAGTTCGCGTCGGTGGCGTCGACTTGGTACAGCTCGGCGCTGCCCAGATTGGCGCCCTCGAGATTGGCTCCCCGCAGCAAGGCCTCGTCGAGCACCGCCTTTGCCAACCAGCAGTCGGAGAGATCGGCGCGGCTGAGGTCGGAGCCCTCCAGGTGGGCTCGGTACAGGTCCGCTCCCGTGAACCGGACGCCGCGGAGGACCGCGTCGAACAGCATTCCGTTGGCGAAGTCCGCCCGTGAGAAGTCGGCCCCCGTGAGGTCGAGGCACGTCGCGTCGAGGGTGATGTCGGCGCCCGAGGATTCCCACTCCGCCATAACGGCCGCGGCCTTCTTGTCCAGCGGCAGCGACCTGACCCTTCTCACGCAATCGCGAGGATCCGCCGTCATCGCCCGTCGTGCTCCCGTGCTTCCAGGACGAGCTTGCGAATCTCGTCATCCCCGACCGCCATCAAATGCTCACCGAAGCGCCGAGCCTCCGGTCCCTCGGCGCGGAACACGATGGTGGTGGCATGCCTCAGCGCACGGGGGAAGCAGGATACGTCCAGCACGTTCATCGCCATCCGCACGGCCAGCGCCTCGTCGACGAGGGAGACCGCACCGGCGAGGTCGATCAGCTGCGTGGGCAGATCGAAGAGGTACTTCTCGCCGGCTGCGAGCGATCGCACGCCGCGTGCGACGACATCCTCGATGTCGGCGAGGACCGCCTGCACCGTGGCCTCCTCGAACAACACATCCAGCTTGTCCTCGAAGTACTCGCTGTCCGCGATCCGCACGAGAGCCCGGAAAGCCTCGGTTCGAAGAGCTGCGGTGCCCTTTTCCTCGACCAAGTAGTGGCTGCTGCTGACGGCGTCGGCGAGCTGGGAGAAGGTGCTGTCGACGGAGAACTTCCGATCGATGCTGAAGTCGTACCAGGGTGTGCGCTTGGGATCGGCGGCTGCGTGGATGATCGCTTCGTAGCCGGCTGGTTCGCACCACAGGGTGAGCGCGACGCAGGCCAGGAAGCGCTCCAGCTCCGGCGCCGCTGGGTCATTCATCAGCGCCTCGAGACCGGTGACGCGGTCGCGGTGGGCGGGGTCGTCGAAGCCGGCGTATATGACGTCGTAGATGTCTCCGGTCGGCTCGCCGTCGAAGCGGGTGAGGAGCAATGCCGTGAAGGCTTCGGAGTAGGGCATGGGGGGAGTTCCTGGGTTCGTATGTGGGGGAGGGGGTGGTGCGGTAGGGCCGGCTACCAGATGAGCACACCGCCACCGATGCGCTGTGCTCGCCTTGCCGCGTCAATGATGTTGGCCAGCCTGGCCGGTATGGCGTCCATGTACCACTCGAAGGACTTCGACGGCTCGAGGCGAGCGGCTATCCGGGGGAGGTTGCCGAGAACAAGGCCGCATTCGTCCAGGAAGTCCTGTACGTCTCCGGGGTAGACATACAGGTCCTCGGTGGCGAGCTGAGGCAGAAACCTCGCCCCAAGGGATCGGACTGGTTCGGAACCCCAGACCGTCGTGCGCCACCGCTCGAACCCTGCCAAGTCGGAGCAGTCCGGGGGCACGTCGAGGATGATGAGCTTCCCGTCGCTCCCGATGACGAAGACATCCACGCTCAAGCTCATGCGCTCACCCTCGGGAGAAGTCGCTCACGCGGGCGTTGGGGAACTCCGGCACAGGGAATGCGACCGAATAGACGGTGAAGTCGTTGTTACTTTCTTCAGGTTCCTCGAGGCAGGCATAGGTCAACTCTCCGTTTGTCGTTACCAGCCACCAGGTTGCGGGCGACCTGGTGCTGGGGAACAGGATGGGAGCACCCATTTCTCGGGCAAGTCGCACTGCGAGGTCCTTCTCGGAAGGTTGGTACGCGACGCTGTCTGCTGCTGAGACATGGAAGGACCAGGTGATGTCGCCCTGGAACGCCGTCCATTCGCACTGCATCTGGGTATCCCAGGTGCAGTCCTCAACGTGATCGCTCTCGTAGAGTTCGATCTCGTGGCTCGGCAGTGCGAAGATGTCCGCCAATGCCTTCACCATGCGGCTGGGCATGTCGGGGCCTGCGGTCAAGAAGACGTAGAAGGCGGGCGGGGCTTCGTCTGGGGCGTCCGTCATCTCTCTGCTTCCCGTGGATGAGGTTGTTGCCGGTGGGCAGTTCCGGCAGGGGGTCAGGGAGAAGCGGATCCAGCTGCCCTCTATTCGCTTGCCGCGATCTCCCGCAGCGTCGCCAAGTCGGGAGCGATCCGTTGTGACCCGGGGAGAATTTGGCTCTGGCAGGCCTCGGCGGGAACGTTCCGAAGTGCCGTGAGAGCACCTGAGGGGGAGAGGCCGAGCTCCTTTGCCTTCCGTAGTTGTTCCAACCACAGCAGGCCAACCTCGAAGGCCCTTTCGCCGGCTACATCTCGCGGCTCGTAGCTTGCCGCTTGGTCGCTGTCTGCTGCCCACACGTACCCGAGGACCCCTGTGGCGTCGACCACTGGAACGTACGTGATTTCGGCAGTGGTTGACTTCTTGTAGCCGGCCTGTGTGAATCCGGCCTCGTAATGGAAAACCCGCTTGCGGTAGGGGATTTCGAAAGAATTCCAGACGTCGCGCGCTGAGCCATCCTCGTCGAAGTAATTATCAACTCCTGTCTCCGTTGGAACGCCAAACCAGGTCGGATCATCAGGATCTGTTTCCTCGCCGATCTCGGCCGCGATGGCGCTGAGCGCGGAAGCGAGGGCGGGTTGGTTCCGTCTGTAAGCGGCCGCTTGCTCATGCCCCTTGAGGTCGTACCGCATCCATGCGTCAGAGAACGTCTGCAGGCGCACGACGAGATAGCCGGCTGTTACGGATGTAGCGAGAGTGAAAATCTGGCCCTCGCGGTGCTGCCCGTCCTCCCCGCGCCACTGCCCGGAGCAGAGGACATCGGCGTCGATCGTGCCGGTCCTTCCGGGGGCAAGCGCACGCTTCACCTCCGCCGCGATCTGGTTCACATCCGCTTCGGACAGCTGGTCGCTCACTGCGATGTCGGCCTGGTAGAGGAGGGAATCACGATTCCCGAATTCGCGGACCTTCAGACGGAGTACAGCTTCCCTGGAGGTCAGCCCGGCTTGGCTGAGAGCGGCAAAGGATCCCAGTGCTGCCTTGACACACTCACTGACGCCGTCCGTGGTTTCGAGGTCACGCCCCCAGCTCCATTGAGCTACTGGCGTGGTGGTGATCACAGTGCTTCTCCTGGCGTGAAGGAGCCACCGGGAGGAATCATCAGGGTTCCATCCTCGACTCGTATGATGAAATGTACGTTATGGTCGCTGTACACCTCGGCAAGGCGCTGGGCCACGTTCTTTTCGGCCAACTCTGCCAGGGTGCCCCTGGTTTGAACCACAAATATCTTCGCGTCTGCATGGGACGCGTCCAGTTGCTTCAGGTTCGAGAATATCTTTTGAAACAGCTCTTCGGATTTTCGATGTCCTTGAACTGGTATCCGTATGTTTTTCCACTGGAGTCCCTCGCCAAGACATCCAGGTCGGTTCCATCTCCGCACCGTATGCCCGGCTTGATCTCATACCCCGTCTTCGCTTCGAAGACGACATCGTGAATTCCGCGGGCATGCAAGCGGTCGGCCAATCGGAACTGGTCCAGTGCGCCTGGAATCATATTCGCATGGCTCATGCTGGCGACGACACCGTTGTATCCGTAGCGTCCCGTGTATCGGCCAGACGCGAGGATCTCGGCAACCTCCTTGCCTGCGGGGTGTACCTCGAGGTTGGTGAGGACCCTGTCCAAGTCGCCCGGCTTCACCCCTGACCTACGGAGTTGATCGCGAATCTGTTGCTCGACCTGTCCTCCTCGCTCGAAGGGCGGGTTTTCCTCCCCCGTGCCGTGGCCTGCTCCAGCATGGCGCTCGCCGGACCGTGCATCCTGGTGTGGTCCTTGGCTTCCCTGCGTCGGATGTTCAGCCCCGGCGGGCAGTGATTCGTTGCCATGCGAAGGTGAATGCACGTCGTCGCCGGAGACGCGGCCAGCTTCTGTATGCGCAGACGAGCTCTGGCCGGTGCTTCCGGTGGCATGGCCCGGGTGTGGCGCGCCCTGGCCGCCACCTCCCGCAGGATGGTTGTGAGCAGACCCGTGGCCGCCGCCCGCGTGGGCATAGACCTGCCGGTCGGCCTGGGCTGACGCTTGGGTATTGCCGAGATCGTGCTTGCTCGGCTCCTTCTTGGCGGCCTCTATGGGGTCCGTTATGTCGTGGTCGGCATTGCGGAGGTTGCCCTCGTTGTCCAGGGTCGCGGTCTTGCCGTCGTGGGTCGTGTACTTGATGCCGTCGGCGTGGCTCGTCAGCTGGCCGAGTTTCTGGTGGAGCTCCGCAGCTAGTTCGCCGACCTTCGGGAGGGCGAGTTTCGCGCCCTTCAGGCCCAGGCCGGCGCCTGCTCTGGCGTACGTCATCGGGTCGACGAGCAGGCCCACCTTGCCCAGGGCGCCGGCCGTCTTCGCGGCAACGCCCGCCTTGCCCGCCTTGCCCGCTTTCAGTAGAGGGATGGTTCCGAGGGTGAGGGCGTTGAACGCGACCGTGCCGAAGGCGCGGGTGGGGTTCTTGTCCCACTCGTCGTAGGCGATCAGGGACTTGCCGAACTCCTTGGCCGCCTGCTTCGACCTGATCTCGTACGCGCTGTCCTTGTCCTCGAGGCCCCCGTGGTCCAGAATCCAGTCGACCGGCTTCACCGCGTAGATGCCAATGCCCGAGACCGTGTAGCCGAGGTTCTTCCACGACTCCTGGAACGTCTTCTGGTCGAAAAAGTTGGCCAGATGCCCCAGGCCCTTGAGGCTCTCCCACGCGCCGTCGACGAAGAAGCCCTGGACAAGGCTGGTCGCCTTGTCCGACGTCCAGTGCAGGGCCGCTTCCACGCCTTCGTACTTGCGGCCCTCCACCTCGCCCCACGGCGTCTTCGTGGCCTTCGACGCCTCGTTGGGGTCGTAGCCGTACATCCCCTTCTGATGCGTACCGTCGTCCTGCCGCAGTTGGGGGCCGCCGAATACCGCGGTGATTTTGTTGAAGGCGTTGCGCTCCGCCGCGTGGAACTTCTCCTGCGCCGCCGTCACCGCCTGGATCAGGTGCTCGTTCTTGTCGACCTTGCCCTGGTCCTTGCGCCAGCCGTCGCCATCGCCGGCCTCCGCACGGAACGCCACCGCCTGCTCGCGCAGGCTGTCCAGTTCCTTCACGATCGGCCGGATCTCGTGCGCGTACTCCGACAGCGCGGACTTCACCTTCTCGAGCCCGTCCGCGAAGTGGTCCGCCTTGTCCCGTACCGGGATCGTTGTCGCGAACAGCTGCGCCGCCTCGGGCGCCTCGTAGCAGGCGCTCAGGCCCTGGAACGTCGTGTGCGTGTCCGCACCCGTCGTGCGGACATCCGACGCCACCTTCTGTAACGCGGATATGTCCTTTTCCAGGCCGCCGATGTCCCCCGAGAAGTGGGGGATGAAGATGGGGTCGATCACGACTTCCTGCCTTCGGCGTACTTCCCGTACGTCTTCGGCTCCGCCGTTCTGATGGCCGCCTTCTGAAGATCCGCAGCCATCTCCTCGTCGCCCTGTACGTACGCGAGGGCCGCGTCCAGTGCGCCCTGCACCGACGTCTGGGCGCGGTCCGAGACGGCCTGCAGTTCCGGTAAGGCGCTGTTCGCGTATGCCGTCAGCGCCATGCCGACGAGGCCCTCGCGGGCGTCACACGGGCCGAGCAGTGTGCCGGCGTTGCCGGCGGCCGACTTCACGTGCTCCACGTACGACGTGGACTCGCCGTGCAGCTTGCCGGCCACCTCGACGGTCCGTTGGAGTACCCCCTGCACGGCGGCTGGCTTGATGTCCCACCTGGACATGGCAGCGCCTTCCCCTCCCCGAGAAACGTTTCTGTGGTCGGGGTATGTCTAACAGCGGAGTCCGGCCGGTTTCATGGGGACTGCTACTCATGTTCGGCCAGTTTCCCGGCCTAGTTGGCCGCTTTTAAGGTCACTGCTCGGTCAGGAGGCTGGGCAGTTTGCGCATGTCGTGGAAGACGGTGGTGTCGGGACCCTCGAGCCGTTCGGCCGGGGTGAGCCCGCCGGCATAGCCGAAGGCGCGCATGCCGGCAGCGCGGGCCGCGTGGACGCCCGGGCGGCTGTCTTCGACGACCGCACAGGCAGCGGGGTCCACGCCCATTTGCCGGGCTGCGTGCAAGAAGAGGTCCGGGGCCGGTTTGCCGCGGGTGACTTCGGTGGCGCTGTAGATGCGGCCCGCGAAGCGTTCGTACAGGCCTGTGCGGCCCAGGGTGTGGCGCATCTTCTCGTGGGAGCCGCTGGAGGCCACGCAGGTCGGCAGATTGATCGCGTCGAGTGCCTCGGGTAGTCCCTCGACGGGGGCCAGTTCAGCATCCACGGCCTCGCGGTGGAGCTGTTCGAACCGCCGCGACCAGGTCGCGGCGGTCCGCTCGCCGAGCCGGGCGGCGATCCGCTCGTGGATGGCGGCATGCGAGCGTCCGACGAACCGGTCGACGACCTCGTCCTCGGTGAGAGGCCAGCCCAGTTCCGCGCCGAGCGCGACGTGGACGCGGACGGCGATGCGTTCGCTGTCGACCAACACCCCGTCGCAATCGAATATCACGAGTTCAATCGGCTTGATCATTCCCGCAGCATAGGGGCGTCGCGCCCTGGTGACCTTGCTCAGCGGAGTGCGGTGCCGCGCCGGGTGCCGCGCAGGGTCGGTGCGGCGCTTAAGAAGGCGCGTAGGGCGCTGCGCGTGATGCTGAGGACGGTTGACGGTTCGTCGCTTTCGCGGAGGTGCGTTCGGTGCCGGTCGGCGGCTATCTCCAGACATTCGCCGTTGTGACCGTCGGGGCTGCTAAAGCTTGACTTCTGCCACTGAAGCTCTGGCATGGCGTCCTTCACAGGGAGTACATCAGGTGCTGGATGAGACCGAGCGAGTCTCTCTCTGTAGAGAACTCAAGTTCGACTCGGCCGTCAATCGGCGGCAGGGCTGCCGCACTCAAGCGCTCGAAGGACTCGGAGAAGCGTGCCAGGTGCTCCTGATCGCTGACGAACGGGGAGGAAACGGGCTGCTCGACGTACGCGGTGTCCAGGTCGGGGACTGCCCCCTCGAAGAGGATGAACGGCGTGCTGAACATGGGCACCTTCATGCTGGCTTTGAACGGCAGGATCTGAATGCGTACGTGGGGCAGACGGGCCATGCCGACCAAGTGCTGGATCTGCCTGCGCATGACATCGACAGGCACGAACTGCATGCGCAGTGCCGACTCGTGGATGACGGCGTGGAAGCGCAGGGTTCCCTGGGTGACGACCTGCTGTCGGCGCAGACGGAAGTCGACGTACTTGTCCAGCAGGGCGCCGTCGACGTCCGGCTCTCCGGCCTCGAGCAGCGCACGGACGTACTCGGGGGTCTGCAGCAGCCCGGGCATGTACAGCCACTGGAAGGAGCGGCATGCAACGGCGCTGGACTCGAGCTCGGCCAGGTCGAGTGCGTGCGGTCCCTGGATGTCCTTGAACTCCGTCCACCAACCCTTCCCCGTGGACTGGCTCATGGCCACGAGCGCATCCACCAAGGGATCCGAACTGCAACCGTAGGCTGTCGCCAGAGCCCGCAACTTCACCTCGGGAATGGCTGTTCGGGCGGCCTCGATGTGGCCCAGGTGGGCCGGGCCGAGGTCGGCGCAGGCGGCGGCCGTGCCGACGGGGAGGCCCGCTTCGGTGCGGAGTCTGCGGAGCTCGATGCCCAAACGGCGTTGCCGTTGCGTGGGGTTGGTCCGTAGACCCATGCCGTCCTCCCAATCGTGATCGTCAGCAGTCTGCCTGCAAAACGCGGCCGGAGTGCACTCGTTGGGGTCAATCCAGTCGATTGAGTTGCTGATCGGTAATCGCCATCCCTACCGTCGAACTCGACCCGCCCTCCCCGGCCGTAAGCCGGAAGTGCACCGCGCCCGCATGCTCGCAGCGCGCGCGGCAACGCCACCGCACGCCGCCGCGAGGGCAACCGGTGTGAACCCGAGGAGCCACGTCATGTGCCCCAGCGTCACCGCAACCCCGAGCGCCGTCGCCCCCGCCGCCCCCACTGCCCCCACCACCCTCGTCTTCCCGCCGGCCCCCGGCTGGGTCCGGGCCGCCCGGGAAGCCGTGCGGACCGCGCTCGTCGTCGCGCGGCGGGAGGAGCTCGCGCCCATGGCGCTCCTCCTCACCTCCGAAATCGTCACCAACGCCGTCAACGCCTGCCGTCTCAAGGGCTGCTCCACGCCCGTCACCGTTTCCGTCGGTTGGCTCTCTGACGGGGCGTTGCTCGTGCTCGTGTACGACGACGCGCCCGGCGGTCCAACCGCGGCCGATGACGCACGTGCCGTGCTCGAGCACGAGGAGTGCGGCAGGGGCCTGCTGCTCGTCCGGGCCTGTGCCGACGGCTGGGGAGTGTGCCCGCCGAGGCCGGGGCTGATGGGCAAGGCCGTGTGGTTCCGGCTCGTCAGTTAATGGCCTGGTCAGGGACATGACCCCATGTGGCACAGTTCCATGCCGTGGAAGCTCTTCGTCCTCAGGACCCCACCAGCATCGGCGTGCACACCGTCCTCGCCCGGCTCGGCGCCGGCGGAATGGGACAGGTGTATCTGGGGCGGTCGCCGGGTGGGCGGCAGGTCGCGATCAAGGTGATTCGGGAGGACTTCACCGAATCGCCCGAGGCCATGGCGCGGTTCCGGCGGGAGGTCGAGACCGCGCGCGCCGTGCGCAGCGCGTACACCGCCAACCTCATCGACGCCTCCCTCGCCGCGCCCCCGCACTGGCTCGCAACCGAGTACGTGCCCGGGCCGACCCTCGTCCAGGCGATACGCGACCGGGGGCCGCTCCCCGCCGACACCTGTCTCCGGCTGTTCGCCGCGCTCGCCGAGGCGCTCGCGAACGTGCACGAGTACGGGGTGATGCACCGGGACCTGAAGCCCCACAACGTCATCCTCTCCGCCGTCGGACCCAAGCTCATCGACTTCGGTATCGCCCGCGGCGCCGAGCAGACCGCGCTCACGCAGGCCGGCGCGGCACCCGGTACACCCGGCTACACCGCGCCCGAGATCATCACCCGCAACGAGGTCAGCCCGGCCGCGGACGTGTTCGCGCTCGGGGCGACGACTGTCTCTTATACGGGATGTGTATAAGAGACAGGGTCGCTGGAGTCGGTGACCTACCGGGTCGTGCACGGCGCCGTCGACGTGGACGGCGTGGACCCGCGGTTGGCGGCGCTCATCCAGGCGTGCGTGGCGGGGGAGCCGGGGGCGCGGCCGTCGCCGGCCGAGATCATCGCGCGGTGTGCCGTCACCTCAGCGTTGGTCGACGACCCGGTGTACCGGGCGCTGGTCGGAACGGACGGCTCCGCTCAGCCGCCGCTCGGGTATGTCCCCACGCTCGTACCCGGCGCCGGGACGCCGCCTGCGGCTCCGCACCGCTCGCGGGCGAAGCTCTACCTCGGCGCCGGTGCCGTGGCCGTCGCGCTCGGCGTCATCGCCGCATTGACGGTTCAGGAGCTGGACGGTGGGGACGAGGACAAGAATCGGGGGAACGTGGCCGCCTCGCCCCGCCCCTCGCTCACCTCCGCGCCGGCCGCTTCCGCGCCCGGGCCCGCGTCCGGAGCCGAACCCGCCTTCATCGAGGCGACCAACCCCAACCGGGACTACTGGGCGCCTGCGGACGGGGGCGGCGGGGCGTGCGGCCTGCCGGCCGAGGAGCGTGCCGGGCGGGCGGACTTGCAGGCGGCGATCGTCAGCGACGAGGATCCTTCGGCCCAGCGGATGTCCGGCAAGGTAAAGATCTCGTTCCGCTTCAAGTACGCCGATCCCGACCTCGGGAGGCCGTACTACGTGTCCGTGGCCGTCAAGCCCCCGCACGAGATCGACTCGAAGACGGGCAAGCCGTACGCGGGTCTGGTGCAGCAGAACCTGGGCCTGGGGTACACGAGCAAGCCCGTCGACCTCCTCAAGCCCGACACCCCCAGCTTCGGCGCGCCGTACGTCGACTTGACCTACCCGGACGACTTTCAGCAGGTCGTGATGGGCAAGCCGGTGGGCTCGGCCATCCCGGTGGGGAACGATCCGGGGAATTGGACCGTGCTCTTCTACCACGTCAAGTCACCGAAAGAATACGCAAGCATCGACTGTCGGGGCTTTGTCGCGAGGTAGCAGATCGGGCAATCTCGCATGGGATGCCGGAAACGACAGTGCAAGGAGCCTGTCCTGGGGGAAGGTTGACGGGTGCGGAAGCTCTGGGTGGGCGTGGGTGTCGGCGTCGGGCTGTGCCTGAGTTTCGTCGGGCTGCTCGTCGTCGGGGTGTACGTGGCCGCCGGAACCATCGGCGGACTCGGCGGCCGGGGTGCGGTCGGGCTGGCCAAGGGCGCGGTCCCCGATCAGTACCAGGCCATCGTCGCCAAGTGGGGCAACCTCTGTCCCGCCCTCAACCCCGCGGTCCTCGCCGCGCAGCTCTACACCGAGAGCAACTGGGATCCGACGGCCCGCAGCCCCGCCGCCGCCGAAGGAATAGCGCAGTTCATCCCCGAGACCTGGGCGACCCAGGGCATAGACGGCAACGGTGACGGAAAGCGGGATGTGTGGGACCCGGCCGACGCCATCCCGTCCGCCGCCAAGTACGACTGCGAGTTGGCGCAGGACGTCAAGGGCGTGTCCGGGGACCTCACGGACAACATGCTCGCCGCCTACAACGCCGGTCCGTACCGCGTCATCAAGGCCGGCGGCGTGCCCTCCATCAGTGAGACGCAGGGCTATGTGAAGTCCATCCGCAGCCTGGAGAAGAGCTTCGCCCGCCCGGTCGGCAGGGTCGCGCCCTCGCAGGCGGCGGCCGGGGCGATCTACTACGCGCAGGACAAGCTCGGCACCCCCTACCTGTGGGGCGGTGACGGTACGAAGGAGGACGGCGGGCGCTTCGACTGCTCGGGGTTGACCAAGGCCGCGTACGCCTCGGTCGGTATCGAGCTGCCGCGCGTCGCGAACGACCAGTGGAACGCCGGGCCGCACCCCAAGCGGGACGAGCTGCTGCCGGGGGACCTGGTGTTCTTCGCCCACGACCTGAAGGACCCGCGGACCATCCACCACGTCGGGCTGTACGTCGGGGGCGGGTACATGATCCACGCGCCGCGCACGGGGGCCGTGATCCGGTTCGAGAAGATCGACGCGCAGCCGGACTACATCGGGGCGACGCGGGTGACGGCGGACGGGGCGAAGGCCCTGCCGACCGCCGCGCCGGGGCGGATGGCACAGGCGGCGGGACGGCCGTGAGCGGTTGCGAAACGGTCCTCGGCGGCGGCTCGGCGGGCTCGCTGACGGTGTGTGAAACTCGGGCCTGAGCCGGGGGGACGGGTCACCCTTCGATAACGTCCGGGTGATCATTGGGTGGAGAGTGGAACGCTCGGCCGGAGCCGGGCGTTCCATGGAAGTGGGAAAGCAGCGCCGCGTGCTGCGGCGCACGGACCACGGGGGTCAGTGGCTGGGCGTGGTGACGGGCGACAGATAGGGGCCGGGGCAATGGCTGGACTCGTGACGGGAGACTCCACGCCGATGGTGCCGATGGCCGGAGGGGAGTCGAATCCCGACGTCGGCCTGCTGTACGACATCAACGGCATCGCCAAGGGTGCTCCGCACTGGGCCGATCGCCTCGTGGAGTTCATCGGCGAGTACGGGATCGTCTTCGGCTTCGCCGTGCTGATGCTCTTCGCGTGGTGGCGCATTCGCAAGACGGCGGACGCGCCGGCCGGGATCGCCGCGCTGCTGTGGTCGCCGCTTGCGGCGGGCCTCGCGCTGCTGATCAATGTCCCCATTCGAGGGTTCGTGCGGCGGCCCAGGCCCTTCCTCGACCATCAGGGGCTGGACGTCCTGGTCAAGGGCAAGACCGACTTCTCCTTCGTCAGCGATCACGCGACGTTGACCATGGCTCTTGGTGTCGGTTTGTTCGTAGCAAACCGGAAGTACGGGTTCATCGGCATTGGGCTGGCCATGGTGGAGGGGTTCTGCCGGGTCTATATGGGGGTCCACTATCCGACTGACGTCGTTGGGGGGCTGGCGCTGGGGACGGCGGTGGCGCTGTTGTTCGCGCCGCTGGCGATGATGCTGCTGACGCCGGTGGCGCGGTGGGTTGCGGGCACCCGTGCCGGGTGGCTTGTGCGGTCTTCCGATGCGCCCGTGGCGGTCGCTCCCGCGGCGGGTGGCGTCGGGGCGGAGGCGGCTCTGTCGGGGCAGCCGGGGCAGCGTGCGCTGCGGCATGATCGGGATCTGGCTGCCTGAGGGTGCCCTCCGGGGGCTTTTCCCCCAACCCGCCCTCCCCCAGCTACCGCTGGGAGGTGCCCCC
>KL569383.1:23106-23257 GCA_000715685.1 Streptomyces lilacinus | reverse complement strand
GTCCTCAAGCGCCGGACGGGCTGATTTTGCCGGGCTGGGCTGACTTTGCCGGGGCGGGCTGATCAGCCCGCCTTCGACTCTCTCGCGTGCTCTGCCGCGTCGTCGCGGGCCAGGGAGCGGGCGCGGCGGGCTGGGCCGTACCAGCCGCAGG
>KL569383.1:19079-22782 GCA_000715685.1 Streptomyces lilacinus | reverse complement strand
AGCGGGCCGTGCAGAACGAGCCGCGTTCGCTCGTGGTGGTGGAGTGCGCGGTGGCGGAGTCGGACACGCGACCACGCTACCGGGGCCGTGACGGCGACCCCCGGCCGGTCGTTGAAGGAACGGGTTTCAACGAGCGTGCGGCAGGGGGCTTACGGCCATGGCGGTGCACCGGCACAGGCGCGGAGGCGCGATCGTCGCCACCGCGGTGGCGGGCGGTCTTGCCCTCGGCATGCTCGTCGTGTCCGGTTGTGCCGAACAGGAGTCCGAGGCCGACGGCAAGGACGGTGCGAGTGTCAGGGCCGGCGGCAGCGGTCACGTCCGGCAGGCGCAGCTGGCCGGGCCCGCGGCCGTCGATCCCGTCCGTGCGCTGGCCGCCGTGCGGCACGCCCCCGTGGCCCTGGGCCGCGCGGGCGGGGCGCGGGTGCGTACGTCGATGGAGACGGTCAGCGGCGGTACGCGGCTGACGATCCGGGGGCAGGGGGTCTACGACTTCGCCCGGCCCGTCGGGCGGCTGACCGTCCTGCTGCCCGAGGGCGCGGCCGGTACGACCGGGCGCCGGCCGATCACCGAGGTCTTCACCCCCGGCGCGCTCTATATGAAGAACCGTGGCGCGGGTGTGCCCGCCGGCAAGTGGGTGCGGCTCGACACGGCCGGCCTCGCGGACGGTGACCTGCTGACCAGCGGTGCCACGGATCCCCTGGCGGCGGCCGAGCTGCTGGGGGGCGCGCGGGAAGTGGCGTACGCGGGGGACGAGCGGATCGGGGGCACGCCGGTGGCGCACTACTGGGGGACGGTCGACCTGGACCGCGCCGCGCGAGCCGCGCCCGCCCGTGACCGGGGCGCGCTCGCGGCCGCGGCGAAAGGGTTCTCCACGGGGACGGTGGCCTTCGACGCCTACCTCGACGAGCGCGGCAGACCCCGGGTCCTGCGCTATCGCTTCGCTCCGCCCACGGCCGGGTCCAGGGAGCCCATGGCCTCGCCCATGACCGTGGTGTCGTCCGTGGAGCTGTTCTCCTTCGGCCCGCGGCCCGGCATCGCACTGCCCGCGCCCGGTGAAATCTATGCGGGCACGGTCGCTTCGCCGCAGAAATAGCGCGGCAGGGCCTAGTTGGCCATGGAAATGGTCCTTCTGTGCCATGCACGGCGTGTGTACCGATCACTACGCTGGAAAGCGGTGACCTGAAGGCCGTCGCACGGCCGTCGCGAGGAGGTGAATCACGTGGTTCCGCGACGCGGTTCGTCGGGTGGGCCGGATCCCGTGGCCCTCATCGAGATCGATCTCTACGGGGACTTGATGATCGCCGCGTCCACCGCGGCCGAGGACCGGCTGAGTGTGGACCGGATCGATGAGGTGCTGAGGGTCGTGCGGCCGCGCGGCGCCGCTGAGGACGCCCCGGAGGCGGATGCGTGATCCCGGCACGGGAGTCACGCAAGGGGTACGCCTACGTCCGCAGCAGACGGGCGATCGCCGCGCTCGCCTCTTCCACCTTCGCGTCGATCTCGTCGCCGCCCTTGAGGGCGGCCTGGGCGACGCAGTGGCGGAGGTGCTCCTGGAGGAGCTGGAGGGCGAAGGACTGGAGGGCCTTCGTGCTCGCCGACACCTGGGTGAGTATGTCGATGCAGTAGACGTCCTCCTCGACCATGCGCTGGAGGCCGCGGATCTGGCCCTCGATCCGGCGCAGTCGCTTGAGGTGCTGGTCCTTCTGCTTGCTGTAACCGTGCGGCCCGGGGTTCTCGTGGGTAGCGTGGGACTCGCAGGGAGAAGTGGACGCGTCAGTGGCGCTGGTCACGGTGGGTTCCGTGGCATCCGTGGTCGTCATGGCGTCCTCCGTCGTCCTGCCGGCGCGTCCGCGCTGGTCATCAGCGGGGTGCGGGGCCGCGCCGCGCCGGTGGCCGCCCCGTCGGCCGTACGCCGGTGACATACCCCTGTCGGGTATATCTTACCGAAAATCGGTGTCCGAGGTGCGTACCGCTTTCATGAGCACTCTGCCCGATGGGCGACACTGAGGGAATGCCAGTTAGCTGTGGCTGGATGATGCGCCTAGCATCAACGAGACCGAATCCGCTGCACCCCGAGGATCCCACGTGCGTTTTCGTCTGACCCCCAGGGAGACGAGCTTCTACGACATGTTCGCCGCCTCCGCGGACAACATCGTCACGGGCTCCAAGCTCCTCATGGAACTGCTCGGAGCGGACACGTCCGCCCGCGCCGAGATCGCCGAGCGGATGCGGGCAGCGGAGCACGCGGGGGACGACGCGACCCACGCGATCTTCCACCAGCTGAACTCCTCCTTCATCACGCCGTTCGACCGTGAGGACATCTACTCCCTCGCCGGGTCGCTCGACGACATCATGGACTTCATGGAGGAGGCCGTCGACCTGGTCGTCCTCTACCAGATCGAGGAGCTGCCGAAGGGCGTCGAGCAGCAGATCGAGGTCCTCGCGCGGGCGGCGGAGCTGACCGCCGAGGCGATGCCGAACCTGCGGACGATGACGAACCTGACCGAGTACTGGATCGAGGTCAACCGCCTCGAGAACCAGGCCGACCAGATTCACCGCAAGCTGCTCGCCCAGCTCTTCAACGGCAAGTACGACGCCATCGAGGTCCTCAAGCTCAAGCAGATCGTCGATGTGCTCGAGGAGGCCGCCGACGCGTTCGAGCACGTGGCGAACACGGTCGAGACCATCGCGGTCAAGGAGTCCTGACCCCCGGTGGACACGTTCGCTCTTGTCGTGACCATCGCGGTCGCACTCGGTTTCACCTACACCAATGGCTTCCACGACTCCGCGAACGCCATCGCGACGTCGGTCTCCACGCGGGCGCTGACGCCGCGCGCGGCCCTGGCGATGGCGGCCGTGATGAACCTCGCCGGTGCCTTCATGGGCAGCGGGGTCGCCAAGACCGTCAGCAAGGGCCTGATCGAGACGCCGGTGGGCGACAAGGGGATGGGCATCCTCTTCGCCGCGCTGATCGGCGCCATCGTCTGGAACATGGTCACCTGGTACTTCGGCCTGCCCTCGTCCTCCTCGCACGCCCTCTTCGGCGGCATGGTGGGCGCGGCGCTCGCGGGCGGCACGACCGTCATCTGGTCGGGCGTCGTCGAGAAGGTCGTCATCCCGATGTTCCTCTCGCCGTTCGTCGGCCTGATCATCGGCTATCTGGTGATGGTCGCGATCATGTGGATGTTCCGGCGGGCCAATCCGCACAAGGCCAAGCGCGGCTTCCGCATCGCCCAGACGGTGTCGGCCGCCGGCATGGCGCTCGGCCACGGTCTGCAGGACGCGCAGAAGACCATGGGCATCGTGGTGATGGCCCTGGTCATCGGCGACGTGCAGGGCAAGGACGAGGCGATCCCGCTGTGGGTCAAGCTCGCCTGTGCGATCACGCTGTCGCTCGGTACGTACGCGGGTGGCTGGCGGATCATGCGGACGCTCGGTCGCCGCATCATCGAGCTGGACCCGCCGCAGGGCTTCGCCGCCGAGACGACGGCCGCCTCGGTCATGTACACGGCGTCGTTCATGTTCCACGCGCCGATCTCCACGACGCACGTCATCACCTCCGCGATCATGGGTGTGGGCTCCACGAAGGGGACGCGGGCGGTGCGCTGGGGTGTCGCCAAGAACATCGTGATGGGCTGGTTCATCACCATGCCGGCTGCCGCGATCGTCGCGGCGTTCAGCTACTGGCTGGTGAACCTCGCGT
>KL569383.1:18134-18790 GCA_000715685.1 Streptomyces lilacinus | reverse complement strand
CGGCTAGCGCGCAGCCATAAACGGATGGGCCCGCCCCCTGGTACGAACAGGGGGCGGGCCCATTTTTGCCTTGCGGCGGCACCGCCAAGCAGCGCCGCAAGGCCGTCTGTGGCGGCGCGGTGCGGGGTACGCGGGTGCCGGGACCGGGCCGCCGCCCGAGTGCGGGCCGTCTGTGGCTGATCGCGCAGTTCCCCGCGCCCCTACGGGGCGCCTCAGCCGAAGCGGCCCGAGATGTAGTCCTCGGTCGCCTGCACCGACGGGTTGGAGAAGATGCGGGCGGTGTCGTCGATCTCGACGAGCTTGCCGGGCTGGCCGACGCCCGCGAGGTTGAAGAAGGCGGTGCGGTCGGAGACGCGGGCCGCCTGCTGCATGTTGTGGGTCACGATGACGATCGTGAACCGTTCCTTCAGCTCGCCGATGAGGTCCTCGATGGCCAGCGTCGAGATGGGGTCGAGGGCGGAGCAGGGCTCGTCCATCAGCAGGACCTGCGGCTCCACGGCGATCGCGCGGGCGATGCACAGGCGCTGCTGCTGACCGCCGGAGAGGCCCGCGCCGGGCTTGTTCAGGCGGTCCTTGACCTCCTTCCAGAGGTTGGCGCCCTTGAGGGACTTCTCCACGACGTCGTCCAGCTCGGACTCTGTCTCTTATACACATCT
>KL569383.1:6865-17889 GCA_000715685.1 Streptomyces lilacinus | reverse complement strand
CGCCCGCCGTTGAGGCGGATGCCGGCGGCGACGTTCTCGTAGATGGACATGGTCGGGAACGGGTTCGGCCGCTGGAAGACCATGCCGACCGTGCGGCGCACGGAGACGGGGTCGACGCCGGCGCCGTAGAGGTTCTCGTCGTCCAGCATCACCTTGCCCTCGACGCGGCCGCCGGGGGTGACCTCGTGCATGCGGTTGAGGGTGCGCAGGAAGGTGGACTTGCCGCAGCCGGAGGGGCCGATGAAGGCGGTCACGGAGCGGGGTTCGACGGTCATCGAGATGTCGTCGATGGCCTTGTGGTTGCCGTAGTAGGCGTTCAGGCCGCTGACGTCGATTCGCTTGGCCATGGGGATCACTGCTTCTTTCGAACTCGAGCTCGACCGCGTCAGCGGTTCGTCTTCGGGGCCTTCCAGCGGGCTATGCCGCGGGCCACCAGGTTGAGGATCATGACGAAGGCGATGAGGACCAGGGCCGCGGCCCAGGCGCGGTCGTAGCTGGCCTCGTTGCCGGCCGCCCACTGTTCGTAGATGTAGTACGGCAGGGAGGACTGGGCGCCTTCGAAGGGGTTGTTGTTGATCAGCTGGGAGCCGAAGACCAGGAGGACGATCGGGGCGGACTCGCCGGCGATGCGGGCGACCGCCAGCATCACGCCGGTGGCGATGCCGCCGATGGCCGTGGGCAGGACGACCTTGAGGATCGTGCGCCACTTCGGCACGCCGAGGGCCAGCGAGGCCTCGCGCAGCTCGTTGGGGACGAGCTTGAGCATCTCCTCCGTGGAGCGGACGACCACCGGCATCATCAGGATCGCCAGGGCCATCGACCCGGCGAAGCCGGAGTAGCCGTTGTCCAGCATGAGGATCCAGAAGCTGAGGACGAACAGGCCCGCGACGATCGAGGGGATGCCCGTCATGACGTCGACGAAGAACGTCACCGCCTTGGCGAGCCGCCCGCGCCCGTACTCCACCAGGTAGATCGCCGTCAGCAGGCCGACGGGGGCCGCGATGGCGGTGGCGATGCCGACCTGCTCCAGGGTGCCGATGATGGCGTGGTAGACGCCGCCGCCGGGCTGGATGGTCAGGACGCCGCCCATGGAGTGGGAGAGGAAGTTCCCGTCGAGGACGGTCGCGCCGCGGCTGATCGTCTCCCAGACGAGGGAGACCAGCGGGACGACGGCGACCAGGAAGCAGACCCACACCAGGCTGGTGGCCAGGCGGTCCTTGGCCTGTCGGCGGCCCTCGACGGCGGTCGCGAGGGCGAACATCCCGGCGACGTACAGCAGGGCCGCGATCAGGCCCCACTGGATGTGGCTGTCGAGTCCGGCGCCGGCGCCGATGCCGCAGCCCACGACGACGGCCGCGGCCGCGAGGGCGGCGGGCGTCCAGCGGGGGAGGCGGGGCTGGTGCAGGGTGTACGAGGGGAGGGGGCCGCGGTCGGTGACGACGGCGGGCTGGTCCATGGTTACCTCGCTCATGCCGTGTACTCCTTGCGACGCGCGATGATCATCCGGGCCGCGCCGTTGACCAGGAGGGTCAGGACGAAGAGGACGAGGCCGGAGGCGATCAGCGCGTCCTTGCCCAGCTCGCCGGACTCCTTGAAGCTGCTCGCGATGTTCTGGGCGAACGTGCCGCCGCCCGGGTCGAGCAGGCTCGTGCCGATCTCGAAGCTGGGGGAGAGGACCGTGGCGACGGCCATGGTCTCGCCCAGGGCGCGGCCGAGGCCGAGCATGGAGGCGCTGATGACGCCCGAGCGGCCGAAGGGGAGGACGGCCATCCGGATGACTTCCCAGCGGGTCGCGCCGAGCGCGAGCGCGGCCTCCTCGTGCATCTTCGGGGCCTGGCGGAAGACCTCGCGGCTGACGCTGGTGACGATCGGCAGGATCATGATCGCCAGCAGGATGCCGATGGTGAACAGCGAGCGCGCGGCGCCGTCGTGGTACTCGAAGACGCCGGTCCAGCCGAAGTAGTCGTTCAGCCAGCTGTAGAGCCCGCCGAGGTGCGGCACGAGGAACAGCGCGCCCCACAGGCCGTAGACGATGGACGGCACGGCGGCGAGCAGGTCGATGACGTACGACAGCGGGGTGGCGAGCCGGCGCGGCGCGTAGTGCGAGATGAACAGCGCGATGCCGATGGCCACGGGGACCGCGATGAGCATCGCGATCAGCGAGCTCACCACCGTGCCGAAGGCGAGGACGGCGATGCCGAAGACCGGCGGGGTGGAGTTGGCGCTCCACTCGAAGGTGGTGAGGAAGTTGCCCTCGTTGTGGGAGAGGGCGTTGGTGGCTCGGACGGTGAGGAAGACCGCGATGGCGGCCATGATCACCAGGAGCAGGATCCCGGAGCCGCGGGAGAGGGCGAGGAAGACGCGGTCACCGGCGCGGCCGGCGGGGCGGGCCCGCTCGACGGGGGCGGCGGTGTCGCCCGGGCCCGGCGGCGGGCTGGCTGCGGTGGCTGAGGATATGTCCATGGGGTTTCTCCGGTCTGCGGAGTCGGGCGCACCCGGTGGGGGTGCTGCTTCCGGCTCCCTGGCGCGGCGGTGCACCGGACGGTGCGGGGCGGTCTCCGGCCGGGCCGGCCCCCGGGCCGCGCCCCGGGCCCGGCTCCGGGGCCGGACCGGTTGGTTCCGGTCGGCTCCGGGGCGGGCCGGGGCGGCGGCTCGGTGGGCGGCGGCTCGGGGCGCGGAGCGCACCCGCACGCGGGTCAGGAGAGGGTCGCGACGGTCTCGCGGACCTTCTTGGCGATCTCGGCCGGCAGCGGGGCGTAGCCGAGGCCCTTGAGGACCGACTGGCCGTCCTCGCTCGCGATGTAGGTGAGGAAGGACTTGGTGGCCGGGAGCGTCTCGGCCTTGTTGCCCTTGTCGCCGACGATCTCGTAGGTCACGAGGGTGATCGGGTAGGCGCCGTCGGCCTTGGTGGTGTAGTTGAGCTTCAGGGCCAGGTCGTTGCCGGTGCCCACGATCTTCGCCTCGGCGATGGCCTTGGAGGCGTTGTCGGAGGTGGCCTCGACCGGGGCGGCGGCGCCGGTGTTGAGCTTCACCGTCTTGATCGAGTTGGCCGTGGCGTAGGAGAGCTCGAAGTAGGAGATCGCGCCGGAGGTCTGCTTGACCTGCGAGGAGACGCCGGCCGAGCCGTCGGCGGACTGGCCGCCCTTGGCCTTCCAGGCCTTGGCGGGCTCGTACGGCCAGGACTTCTCGGCGGCGGCCTTGAGGTACTTGGTGAAGTTGTCGGTGGTGCCCGACTCGTCGGAGCGGTGGAACGCCTGGATCTTGAGGTCCGGGAGCTTGGCGTCCTTGTTGAGCTTGGCGATCGCCGGGTCGTTCCACTTCTCGATCTTCGAGTCGAAGATCTGGGCGAGCGTGTCGGCGTCGAGGACGAGGTTGTCCACGCCCGGGACGTTGTAGCCGATCGCGATCGGGCCGCCGAGCAGGGGCAGGTTGACGCCCTGACCACCCTTGACGACCTCCTTGGACTTGGCGACCTCCTCCGGCTTGAGCGCCGAGTCGGAGCCCGCGAAGGCCGTCTTGCCCTGGAGGAACTCCTGGACGCCCGCGCCCGAGCCGGTGGGCTTGTAGTTGATCTGGGTGTCCTTGCAGGCCGCCATGTAGTTCTTGACCCACAGGTCCATGGCGTTCTTCTGCGCGGACGAGCCGGAGGCCAGCAGCTGGCCCTTGCCCTCGCACTTGATGTTGCCGGCGGCCTGGGTGGAGCCGTTGCCGCCGCCGGTGCCGTTGCCGCTGTTGTTGTCCGAGCCGCACGCCGTGAGCACCAGGGCGCCGGAGACGGCGATGGCGCCGAGGGCGACGGTGCGAAGCCGGTTCTTGCGCTGAAGCTTCACTTTCGGGTGTTCCTTCCGGGAGCCGCCGCTGGGGCGGCGTGCGAGAGGTGGGTGGTGCGAGCGGTTCGAACCCGCACCCTCTACTCGGCGAAATTAGGCAGATCAGGTGAAGCGGTCGATGGGGCAGAGTGAACAGAGGGTGAACCTCACCCGTCAGGGTGGTAGCCCACCGGACTGTTCGATTCCGTTTGGGCGGGTCATGTGCGATGACCTGCGATTCCGTGCGGAGTGTGACGCAGGTCTCTGTCCCTTCGTGGCAGCTCGTGACACGATCCGTTCTTCGCGTGACGGTACGTCAGGCGTGGGGGCCGAGTCGCGGAGGTGTCCGGTGGGGTGTCCTGGCAGGCGGAACGGCGACGACCGGCGGGGAGCCGGTCGCGGCGGGGGCCGGGTGGCCGTCGCCACCGCGCTCGTGTGCGCGGCGGGGCTGGCGGTGCTGGGCACGCCGGGCGTGTCGTACGCCGACCCCGGGCCGACCTCTTCCTCCTCCGTTGACGGGCGTCTCGAGGACGTCCGCCGGGAGGTCGAGGCCCTCTACCGCAAGGCCGAGGCGGCCACCGAGGCGTACAACGCGGCCGGCGAGCAGCTGCGCCTGCAGGAGAAGTCGATCGCGGACCTCACCCGCCAGGTGACCGCCGCCCAGCAGCGCCTGGACCGGCTCCGCGCCCAGGCCGGCGCCCTGGCCCGCGCGCAGTACCGCGGCGGCGGGCTGTCCCCCGGCACCCAGCTGATGCTCAGCGGCGCCCCCGGCGCCTTCCTCGACGGCGTCGCCCTCTCCCGCAAGGGCGAGCAGGCCACCCGGGGCCTGCTGGACCAGCTCGCCGCGACCCGCGCGGAGCTCGACGGCTACGCCAAGGCCGCCGGCGAGCGCTGGAAGACGCTGGACGGCGAGCGGAAGAAGAAGGAAACCGCGAAGAAGGAGATCGAGGCCCGGCTGGAGACCGCGAAGCGGCTCGAGTCGCGGCTGGAGGAGAAGGAACGCGAGCGGCTGCGCCTGCTGGAGGAGGAGCGCGCCCGCCAGGCCCAGGCCCGCTGGCTCGCCACGGACGCCGGCAAGGGCGCCGTGAACCTCCCGGGTCGCGGCTCCGGCGCCGCGACCGGCGACGCCCGGCGGGCGATCGACTTCGCCACCGCGCAGATCGGCAAGAACTACGTCTGGGGTGCCGAGGGGCCGGACACCTACGACTGCTCCGGCTTGACCCTGAAGGCCTGGGCGGCCGCGGGGCGCGGCATTCCGCGCACCTCGCAGGAGCAGTGGCGGCAGCTGCCCAAGGTCGAGGTCAAGGACATGCGCCCGGGCGACCTGGTGATCTACTTCGCGGACGCCAGCCACGTGGGGATGTACGTGGGCGACGGCACGATCGTGCACGCGCCCCGGCCCGGGCGGCAGGTGACGCTGGCGGGCGCGGGCTCGATGCCGATCCTGGGGGTCGTACGGCCGGGGTAGGGCCGGCCCTGTGGCTCTTGGGGCTCATGTGGCCTGTGTGGTCAGTGTGCTTGCTGGTGTGGTGTGTTGATCAGTCCATCGGCGCGCACCCCGGCGTGAAATATCTCATCGAGCGCTGCGCTGTTCGAGTGATGGTCGACGCCAACTCCCTTTGTGGCGAGGGCATATGACGGAGGCGGGTGGCTCCGTACCATTCCGTTCGAGTGGGCTCTGGCGCTAGGGTCACGTTCGGTACTCGCCCGTCGGAGGGTGCCGCGCCCTCGGGGGGCGGGGGCCACCCGCCCAGCAGCAGCTGGGGGAGGAAGGACCGAAGTGATGCCCGTACCCGTGCCGAGGCCGGCGGAGCAGCCCGCCGCGCTGCCCACCGGCGGGCTGACGCTGCTGGTGATCGAGGACGACCCCGGCGGGTCGCTGTCGCGACCGGACATGGCGGCGATGGGCGGCACCGCGGACAAGCCCGTGCGCATCCGCACCGCCCGCAACCTCACCGAGGCGGAGCGGCTGCTCACCGACGACGTGCAGTGCATCCTCCTCGACCTCGCCCTGCCCGCCGCCGACCGCCCGTCCGGGCGGCCCGGGGACGAGCTGGACACGCTGCGGCAGGTGCTGCGGCTGGCCCCGCACCACGCCGTGCTGGCCCTGACCGCCGAGGCGGACGCCGAGCGGGCGGCGGAGGCCGTACGGGTGGGGGCACAGGACTACCTCTTCCGCGACGAGCTCGACGGGCGCGTGCTCAGCCGGGCCATCCGTTACGCCGTCGAGCGCAAGCGCGCCGACTTCGCCCAGCGGCAGCTCACCGAGACCCGGCTCAGAGCCCAGGAGAACGCCCGCCTCGAGCGCGGCCTGCTGCCGAACCCGCTGCTGGCCGGCTCCGACCTGCGCTTCGCCGCCCGCTACCGCCCCGGCCGCAGCCGGGCCCTGCTGGGCGGCGACTTCTACGACACCGTCCGCACGCCCGACGGCACGGTCCACGCGATGATCGGCGACGTCTGCGGCCACGGCCCCGACGAGGCGGCGCTGGGCGTGGAGCTGCGGATAGCGTGGCGCGCCCTGACGCTGGCGGGGCTGTGCGGCGACGAGCTCCTGGCGACGCTGCAGCAGGTGCTGGAGCACGAGCGCCCCCACGAGGAGATCTTCGCGACGCTGTGCACGGTCGACATGGCGCCGGACGGCCGTTCGGCCGCCCTCTGCCTGGCCGGGCACCCGGCCCCCCTGCTCGTCCGCCCCGGACAGACCCCCGCCCTGCTGCCGCAGGACGACGGCGGGCCGGCGCTGGGGCTGCTGGCGTCCGCCCGTTGGCCGCACCGCGAGGTCGAACTGGGCGACGCCTGGAGCCTGATGATGTACACCGACGGCCTGATCGAGGGCAAGGTCGGTGCGGGGACGCGACGGCTCGGCCAGGAGGGCATGATCGAGCTGATGGGGCGTCAGTGGAAGGAGGGGCTGCGCGGGGAGGAGCTGCTGGAGGCGCTGGTCGCGGAGGTCCGGGCGCTCAACGGCGGGGATCTGACGGACGATCTGGCCGTGATGCTGCTCGACCGGGGGTAGTGGCGGGGGCCTCGCCGTTAACGCCCTGCTGTCTGACGCCCGCCCGGCCTCTGTTCTCTGTCTAACGCCCGCCGTTGTACGGTCCGTAGGGGCCGTCGGAGCTGGAGCCGCGGCGGCGGCGCGGGCCGCCGGAGACCTGGCGCAGCGCCGGGCGCACGTCGACGGTGTAGACGATCGTGGCGATCAGGCCGAGGATCGGCAGGAAGCTCAGGATGCCGAAGAAGAAGTTCACCGTGGCCGCGATGGCGAGGATGATCATCCAGAAGCCCTTGGACTGCTTGTCCGCGGCGCGGTAGGCGTCCTCGCGGTGGACGGCGGCGTCCACGAACGCGACGATCGAGAAGACGAGCAGGCCGATCGACACCCAGCTCAGGACCTCGCCGAAGCCTTCCACCAGCATTCCGCTCACCTCGTCTCCGTGTGTCCGCTGCCCACCGTACCGGGAGAACGATCCGGGCACGCGGTGCGTGCCCGGATCGTTTCACCTCACTGGTCGCCGGTCTTGGCGTCCTCGCCGGTCTTGGCGCCGGCCTTCTTCGCGGCCGGCTTGCGGGCGGTGGTGCCGGTGCTCTTGCGCGCGGCGGACGGCTTGGCGTCGGCGGCGTCCGCGTCGGCGGCGGCCGGCTCCTCGTCCTTCGCGGCCTTGTCCTGGCCCTGCGCCCGCTCCCGCTCGCTGTCGGGCTCCACGGCGACGGCGATCTCGGTGATCTCCTCGGCGGCCTCGCCGCGCCAGGTCTTCACGGCCGTGCGACCGCGCTCGGCCAGCTTCTCGAAGGTCTCCCCGGCCTGCGCCGCCACCGCGACGACCTGGCCGACGCCCTGGAGGGCGAGGTCCTGTGCGGTGCGGCCGAGCTTCTTCGCGTCGGTGTCGAGGGTGCCGACGATCTCGCCGAACTTCGCCGTCACCTGCGTCTGGACCTGCTTGGCCTGCTGCGTCACGCGCCCGCCGAGCTCCTTCGGGTCGGTGGCGCGCAGCTGCTCGAAGCGGGCCGGGGCGTCGGCGACGAGCTGCCCCAGCTTCTCCGCGGTGAGGTCGGCGGCGCCGGCGGCGGCGTACGCCGTGTCGACGGCGGCCTTGCGGATGTCCTGTGTGGTGGCCATGACGATGGGTCTCCCGATCAGCTCGAAGGTTTGCTGTGGTCGTCGTCGGTCTTGCGCGTCTCGTCCGCTGCGAGCCCGTTCTCCTTGCGGAAGGACTCGTAGATCTGGAGCAGCACCTGCTTCTGCCGGTCGTTGATCGAGGGATCGGCGAGGATCACGCTGCGGACCTCCGCCTCCTCGCGGTCCCGCTCGTCGAGGATCCCGGCCTGCACGTACAGCGTCTCGGCGGAGATCCGCAGCGCCTTGGCCAGCTGCTGCAGGATCTCGGCGCTCGGCCGGCGCAGGCCGCGCTCGATCTGACTCAGGTACGGGTTGGACACTCCCGCGGCATCCGCGAGCTGCCGCAGGGTGAGCTGGGCGTTGCGCCGCTGCTCCCGCAGGTACTCGCCGAGGTTGCCGACGTTGAGTGATGCCATGCGGTCGATGCTGCCGCAGCTTGCTAACTTTTGCAAGCGGACTGCTTGCAAAAGTTTTCTTCGCAGGTGCGTGGGTTCCCGTCGTACCGCGGGCAGCGGAGCTTCGCGGCTGCTCCACTGGGTCGCCTACGCCGGACGCGACTGGACGAGTGTCTCGCCGCCCGGGTCAAGGCGCTTGAGCATCCACCCGAGGGGGCGGCTGCCAGTGAAGGCCGCGATTCGCGCAGCGACTGAGCTGATCGATAAGGTGCCAGGTCACGACCGCACCCCGTTCGATCACGGGCCGGTCAGGGCTCTGCCGCAGTTTGTGGCACCTCCACGGCTGCCGTGCCGATCTCTGCCTGTCCGGGCTGTGGGATGAAGGGGCGGTCCTCACGGCGGGGCAGTCAGGCCCCGGCCGACGGGTCAGGAGGAACGAGTGGCGCAAATCATCGCCGAGGTCTCGCGGACGTTCAACGAGTTTCTGCTCTTGCCCAACCGGACTCGGACCGACTGCTCGGCTGCGACGGTGGACCTGAGCACGCCCCTGTCGCGGCACACCGCGGGCGAGGCGCCGGCGATCGAACTGCAGTCCCCGTTCACGTCCGCGATCATGCAGGCCGTCAGCACACCCGATCTCGCGATCGGGCTCGCCCGCAACGGCGGTCTCAGCTTCCTGCACCACAACCAGCCCATCCAGGACCAGGCTGCAGCGGTCCGCCAGGTGAAGAACTTCAAGGCCGGATTCGTCACCAGCGACACGAACGTCCGCCCTGACGACAGCCTGAGCCTCCTGGTCGACGTCATGCGCCGCACCGGTCACAGCACCGCCGCGGTCACCCACGACGGGACCGCCACCGGTCGCCTGCTCGGCCTGGTGACCTCCCGCGACTTCCACCCCCAGCGCCACAGCCTGGATCGACCGGTCAGCGACCGGATGACTGCTGTCGCCGACCTGGCCCATGCCGGGCCCGACATCACGCTTTCCGAGGCCAACGCGCGGTTGTGGGACGAACGGCTGGACTGCCTCCCGGTACTGGACACCGAGGGTCACCTGCAGCATCTGGTGTTCCGTTCCGACTACGCGGACAACAAGCGCTACCCGAATCAGGCCGTGGACGCCGCCAAGCGCCTGCGCGTTGGCGCGGGTATCAACACCCACGACTATCAAGAGCGCGTCCCGGCCCTGCTGGAAGCGGGCGTGGACGCGTTGTGCTTCGACTCGTCCGACGGTTACAGCGACTGGCAGGCACAAGCCCTGACCTGGGTGAAGAAGCACTATCCGGAGATCCCGGTCGGGGGTGGCAACGTGGTCGACGGCGAGGCGTTCACCTTCCTCGCCGAGGCGGGGGCGGACTTCGTCAAGGTCGGGGTGGGCGGCGGCTCCATCTGCATCACTCGCGACCAGAAGGGCATCGGCCGCGGTCAGGCCAGCGCTGTTCTGGACGTCGCGGCGGCCCGGGACGCCTTCCGCGAACGCACCGGCGAGTACGTGCCGATCTGCTCCGATGGCGGGCTGGTGCACGACTACCACGTGGCCCTCGCGCTGGCGATGGGAGCCGACTTCGTCATGATGGGGCGTTACTTCGCACGCTTCGACCAGGCGGCCGGCGCGAAGTTGCCCACCCGTGACGGCTTCGTGAAGGAGTACTGGGGTGAGGGCTCGAACCGGGCCCGCAACTGGCAGCGCTACGGCCAGGGAGGCCAGGAGCTGGTCTTCGAGGAAGGGGTGGACGGCTACGTCCCCTACGCGGGCGACCTCAACGAAGGGCTTGCCCTGACCATTGCCAAGCTCAAGACCACGATGGTCTCCTGCGGCTCCACCACCCTGCCGGAGTTCCAGTCCACGGCCCGTCTGACCCTGGTTTCAGATCAGAGCTTCCAGGAGAGCCACGCCAACGTCACCCTACGGGACACCCCGGCGACAGCGTCCTGACGAGCCGCCAAGTCCCGGCGACATGACTACTGGTCGGAGGGGAACAGTGCACGGTCGGAATAGCCCCTCCCGCCAGTGGACGAGCAAGGCTGGCCTCGTCAGGGACGCCCAGATGATCCGCGAACCCGACGAGAGCGAGAAGCTTCGGCAGGGCCGACGAGGCTTCTTCCTCGCCCATAAGCCCAAGGGATCGTGACAGGAAACTACAGGTTGAGCGCGACAGATGAACACTCGGCGTCTCGCTCAACCTGAGGCATCCCAGATCAGAGCGCTGCTCTGCCTCACCTTCAGCGAGACGGGTCGGCTGCGGTCAGAGAGTGAGCAGTCGGACGAGCAACGCCGTCAACGTGCCCGCTGTGAGCACCGACCCCAACACGGTGAACAGCTGGTCGATCGCCGTATTGTCCCAGCCCTGGATCGCAAACCGGCGGGGATTTTCCGGAACGTATCGGACCGTGACAGGGACCCCCACTCCGAAGCCGACTCCGATGGAACCGCGGCCGAGCCTGGAGGAATGCTCGCACCGGCGGCCGTCCCGGGTCGTCCAAGCTGCGACCGGGTGATAGAACGTGCCGCTTTCGTCGCTCCGCCTCACCTCGTGGCGGACGATCCGACCCTCTGTGGTGACACCCGTGCGACGGATCGCGCTCGCGCGCCGGAGTCCGTACACACCGAAGCAGAGGAAGCCCACGCCGATCGTCAGCGGGATGAGCGAGAAGAGCCATTCGCGTTCCATGTGCTGTGCGACTGTCTCTTATACACATCTC
>KL569383.1:5632-6606 GCA_000715685.1 Streptomyces lilacinus | reverse complement strand
TGTGTATAAGAGACAGGGCTGAGGCAGCCTGTCGCCACTGTTTCGCGCGTTCGGCGACACAACACCCCTCGGTGGCGAATGGCCGCCCCCGCCGGAAGCGGGTTACCTGGATGAGGTGCCATGAGGTGCCTCCACCCGGCGCGCGACGGCGTCGGGGCGGCCCCGGACGCGCGGGTGGCACGTCCAGCACGTGAGGAGTGATCTCTATGCGTGGTGTCGTGATGCACGCTCCCGGCGACGTGCGGGTGGAACGGCGTGAGGACCCGAAGATCCTTCACCCGACCGACGCCGTCATCCGCCTGGCGGCGACCTGTGTGTGCGGGTCGGACCTGTGGCCCTACCGGGGCATCGAGGCCGTGGACGGGCCGTCGCCGATGGGGCACGAGTACGTGGGCGTCGTGGAGGAGGTCGGCAGTGCCGTCGAGACGATCAGGCCCGGGCAGTTCGTGGTCGGCTCGTTCTTCGCCTCGGACAACACGTGCGAGATCTGCCGGGCCGGCTACCAGTCCTCCTGCGTCCAGCGCGAGCTGATGGGCCTGCTCGGCGCCCAGGCGGAGTGGCTGCGCGTCCCCCTCGCCGACGGCACCCTGGTCGCGACCCCGGAGGCGCCGTCCGAGGACCTGGTCCCCAGCCTGCTGGCCGCGTCCGACGTGCTCGGCACCGGATGGTTCGGCGCGGTCGCCGCCCAGGCCGGCCCCGGCAAGACCGTCGCGGTCGTCGGCGACGGCGCGGTCGGGCTGCTCGCCGTGCTCGCGGCCGGGCGGCTCGGCGCGCAGCGGATCATCGCCATGAGTCGCCACGAACCCCGGCAGAAGCTCGCCCTGGAGTACGGGGCGACCGACATCGTCACCGAGCGCGGCGACGACGGCGTGGCCCGCATCAAGGACCTCACCGGCGGGCTGGGCGCGCACTCGGTCGTCGAGGCGGTCGGCACCCAGGAGTCGATGTGGCAGGCCATCCGCTCCACCCGCCCT
>KL569383.1:3071-5401 GCA_000715685.1 Streptomyces lilacinus | reverse complement strand
CCATCCGCTCCCCCCGCCCCGGCGGGCACGTCGGCTACGTCGGCGTCTCCCACGACGTCACCCTGGACGGCCAGGAGCTGTTCTTCTCCCACGTCCACCTGCACGGCGGCCCCGCCCCCGTACGCCAGTACCTGCCCGAGCTGATCGACCTGATCCTCGACCGGACCATCGACCCCGGCAAGGTCTTCGACCTCGACCTGCCGCTGGACCAGGCCGACGAGGCCTACAGGGCCATGGACGAGCGCCGCGCCATCAAGGCCCTGCTGCGCGTCTGACCCGCACCTGACCCGCATCCACGAGGAGAGCGCGATATCCACGAGGAGAGCACGATGGAGATCGTCACGCAGCCCCCGACCGTGAAACTGCCCGAGCAGTGGTTCACCGGCAACGCCTGGGCCGACGTCATCCAGCGGGGCGAGGAGCCGTCCCGCCTGCGGGCGAACACGGTCCGGTTCGCGCCCGGCGCCCGCACCGCCTGGCACTCCCACGGCCTCGGGCAGACCCTGCACGTCGTCGAGGGCATCGCCCTGATCCAGTGCCGCGGCGGCGGCATCGTCCAGGCCCACTCCGGCGACATCATCTGAACGCCTCCGGGCGAAGAGCACTGGCACGGTGCCGCACCCGACCGGTTCATGACCCACCTCGCCCTGTGGGAGACCGACGACATCACCTGGCTCGACCACGTCACCGACACCGAATACGCCGGCCCGCGCACCCGCACCCGCACCGGCACCCGCACCCGCGCCTGACCGGCCGGCTGGCCAAAACGGTCGCACGCCTCTCGTCACATCTTCGGCTCGGGATTCGTCAGGGAAGTGACGACAGCAGTCACGGCGAGAAACGCGAGTCGAAGGAGACCGGCCATGCAGGCACCCGTGCAGGCACGTATGCAGAACCCCGCGACGATCATCCCCGAGGCCATGCCCGCCCTGCTCGGGGTGCTCAAGGCCGCGCGCACGGGCGGAGTGCCCGAGACGACGCTCGAGCTGGTCCACCTGCGGGCCAGCCAGATCAACGGCTGCGGTCCCTGCGTGTTCGGGGGCGTGACCAGCGCCCGGAAGGCGGGGGTCACCGAGGAGCGGCTGGCCACCGTGGCGGCCTGGCGCGAGGCGCCCTGGTTCACCGATGCCGAGCGCGCCGCGCTGGCCCTCACCGAGGCGGCGACCCGGATCGCGGACCGGGGCGAGGTTCCCGACGACGTCTGGAACGCGGCCGCCGAGCACTACGACGAGCGGCAGCTGTCGGCGATCATCCTCATGATCGGTATGAGCAACCTCTTCAACCGGCTGAACGTCACCACGCGGCAGGTGGCGGGCCAGACCTGGTAGACGCGGCCGTCCATCAAGACCGAGGGAACCTGATAAGTACACGCCATGTACGAAAGTGATCTTCTTGCGGACCGCTTCGAGCAGAGCCGCGGCCACCTGCGTGCCGTGGCCTACCGCATGCTGGGCTCGCTCAGCGAGGCGGAGGACGCGGTGCAGGAGGCGTGGCTGCGGCTCAGCCGCTCCGACACCAGCGCCGTGGAGAACCTGGGCGGATGGCTGACCACCGTCGTCGGCCGGGTGTGCCTGGACATGCTGCGCTCGCGCACGTCCCGGGGCGAGGAGCCCCTGGACGCGGTGCGCGTGCCCGACCCCGTCATCGCGAGCGGCGAGGGTGTGCCCGACCCGGAGCAGGAGGTGCTGCTGGCCGACTCCGTCGGCCTCGCCCTGCTGGTCGTGCTCGACACGCTGGGCCCGGCCGAGCGTCTCGCCTTCGTCCTGCACGACATGTTCGGCGTGCCCTTCGACGAGATCGCCCCCGTTGTCGGGCGCACCCCGGCCGCGGCCCGGCAGCTGGCCAGCCGGGCGCGCCGGCGGGTGCGGGGCGCGGCTCCCGTGCCGGACACGGACCTCGGGCGGCAGCGGGAGGTCGTGGACGCGTTCCTGGCCGCGGCCCGGGGTGGGGACTTCGAGGGCCTCCTCGCCGTCCTCGACCCGGACGTGGTGCTGCGCGCCGATGCCGGCGCGATCTTCGCGGGGGCGGCCGCGACCAAGCTGGTGCGCGGTGCGGCCGAGGTGGCCGGCCAGGCCCTGCTGTTCCAGCGGTTCTCCCACGCCGCGCGGCCCGTGCTCGTCAACGGCGCGTGGGGGCTGGTCGCGGTGCACGACGACGGGCAGCCGCTCTCCGTCATGGGCCTCACGATCACGGACGGCAGGATCGTCGAGATGGACATCCTCGCGGACACCGAGCGCCTGCGGCGGCTCGGCCCGCTGGATCTGGGCGCCTGACCTTTCCCAGGGCGCATGCGCTCGCGTGCGGAGGGTGAGGAAAAGGGCCGTCGGATG
>KL569383.1:2569-2767 GCA_000715685.1 Streptomyces lilacinus | reverse complement strand
TTGCCAGGGGTTTTCGGCGCCGCTAACAATTACGGGGTCGCACGGCGCCGTCGTTCGAGACGCGGCGCTTCTCTTATGCGCCGCACGGGCCATTGCGACGTCCCCGATTGGAAGAGGTTCAGCTCAGTTATGCGCTCCACCCACTCCGGTTATACCCGTCTGACCAAGGTCCACAAGTTCTCCGCCGCCGGCATCGTC
>KL569383.1:1937-2221 GCA_000715685.1 Streptomyces lilacinus | reverse complement strand
GCCTCGGTCAAGCCGGTGGCCTGGAACGCCGAGGCGTTCGGTGAGACGCAGAGCGCCGAGCTGACCCAGCACGCCGACGCCGCCGCCGAGCAGGCCAAGGTCGCCGCGAAGGCCAAGGTCAAGGCCGAGGCGGACGCCGCCGCGAAGGCGAAGGCCGAGCAGGAGCGCGCGAGCCGTTCCCAGGCCCGCAAGCCCATCGCCAAGCCCGCCGCCAAGCCGGCCGCCAAGAAGGCTGCCAAGCCGGCTGCCCCGGCTCCGAAGGCCTACGCCGACAACCTGGACGG
>KL569383.1:1657-1869 GCA_000715685.1 Streptomyces lilacinus | reverse complement strand
CGTTCGGTGAGACGCAGAGCGCCGAGCTGGCCCAGCACGCGGACGCCGCCGCCGCGCAGGCGAAGACCGCCGCCGCGGACGCTGTCGCGAAGACCAAGGCCGACCAGGAGCGGGCCAGCCGTTCCGAGGCCCGCAAGCCCATGAAGGCTGCCAAGCCGGCCGCCCCGGCTCCGAAGGCCTACGCCGACAACCTCGATGGCTGGATCAAGGAG
>KL569383.1:1145-1359 GCA_000715685.1 Streptomyces lilacinus | reverse complement strand
ACCTGGACGGTTGGATCAAGGAGTCCCTGGACATCCTGAAGTCCAAGGGCATCCCGGCCTCCTACGACGGCATCAAGCGCAATGTGATGCGTGAGTCGACCGGTAACCCGCACGCGATCAACGACTGGGACGTCAACGCTGTGAATGGTGTGCCGTCGAAGGGTCTGCTGCAGATCATCGACCCGACGTTCAAGGCCTACCACGTCGAGGGCAC
>KL569383.1:0-816 GCA_000715685.1 Streptomyces lilacinus | reverse complement strand
CTGCAACTACGCGGCCGACAAGTACGGCTCCATGGACAACGTCAACTCCGCGTACTGATCCGGAGAAGACGACCGAATCCGAACGTTTCAGCCGCCCCCACCGAGGCACGCGCAGAAGAGACCCTTGAGGACGCAGGGCACAGAGCTCCTCGAGGGTCCCGAGAAGAGCGCATGGCTCACACGAGCATCCAAAGGGGCGTCCGAAAATGCGGAGCACATGGGGTAAGGCCGCCGCTGCCGCGGCGGCGACGGCACTGACCGCGGGGGCGGTGATCGGGGGAGCGGGGACCGCCTCGGCCGCGCCGGCCGCGCGGACCGCGACCTGCGACGTGTCGGGGCTGCGCGCCGCCCTGTCCGACAAGGGCGCGGGCGGCCAGGCCGGCATGTCGCACGAGGGCAAGGTCCTGACGCTGACGAACACCACCGGTCGTACGTGCGCCCTGCGCGGCTACCCGGGCCTGCAGCTCGAGAACGTGCGGCACGAGCCGGTGGAGACGCACACGGCCTGGGGGAGCACCTACTTCGTCCCGGACCCCGGCAAGCGGACCATCTACCTCCGTCCGGGCGGGACGGCGGAAGCTGACCTGGCCTGGGCCCACGCCGATGCGCCCACCATGGTCCAGGCGGCCTACCTGCGGGTCACGCCTCCCGCCTCGCGCGGTTACCTCACCATCCCGTTCGCGAAGACGGTGACGAACGGCGACCTGGCGGTGACGGCCTTCGCGCACAGCATCACGATTCGCTGACCAGCCGGCCGTATGCGCTCGCGTGCGGAGGGTAAGGAGAAGGGCCGTCGGATGTGAGGCCGGCCATGGG
>KL569382.1:74754-80376 GCA_000715685.1 Streptomyces lilacinus | reverse complement strand
ACGCCGGACGGGCTGATTTTCTCGCCCGGACGGGCTGGATGAATCCAGCCCGTCCGACCTTTGAGGACGATCAGTGCGCCGCGGACTCCCAGTCCGGGCCGACGCCCACCGAGACGTCCAGGGGAGCGCGCAGGTCCACGGCGTGGGCCATTTCGCGGCGGACCAGCGCCTCGACCTTCTCGCGCTCGCCCGGGGCGATCTCCAGGACGATTTCGTCGTGGACCTGGAGCAGCATCCGCGAGGTGAGGCCGCCGGCCTCGAGCGACTCGGCCACCCGCAGCATCGCGATCTTGACGATGTCGGCGGCGGTGCCCTGGATCGGGGCGTTGAGCGCCATGCGCTCGGCCATCTCGCGGCGCTGGCGGTTGTCGCTGTTGAGGTCGGGCAAGTAGCGGCGGCGACCGAGCATCGTCTCGGTGTAACCGGTGGCCCGGGCCTCTTCGACGACGCGCTGCAGATAGTCGCGCACCCCGCCGAAGCGCTCGAAGAAGGTGTCCATCAGGCGGCGCGCCTCGTCGGGCGAGATGTTCAGCTGCTGGGACAGGCCGAACGCCGACAGGCCGTACGCCAGGCCGTACGACATGGCCTTGATCTTGCGGCGCATCTCGGGGTCGACCTCGCTCTTGGCGACGCCGAACACCTGCGAGGCGACCGTGGTGTGCAGGTCCTCGCCCGAGGCGAACGCCTCGATCAGACCCTCGTCCTCGGAGAGGTGGGCCATGACGCGCAGCTCGATCTGGCTGTAGTCGGCAGTCATCAGCGACTCGAAGCCCTCGCCGACGACGAAGCCGCGGCGGATGGCCCGGCCCTCGTCCGTGCGCACGGGGATGTTCTGCAGGTTCGGGTCGGTGGAGGACAGCCGGCCCGTCGCGGCCACCGTCTGGTTGAAGGTGGTGTGGATGCGGCCGTCGGCTCCGATGGCCTTGATCAGGCCCTCGACCGTGGAGCGCAGCTTGGACTGCTCGCGGTGGCGCAGCATGATCACCGGGAGCTCGTTGTCCGTCTGGGCCGCGAGCCAGGCCAGGGCGTCCGCGTCGGTGGTGTAGCCGGTCTTGGTCTTCTTCGTCTTCGGCAGGCCGAGCTCGCCGAAGAGGACCTCCTGCAGCTGCTTGGGCGAGCCCAGGTTGAACTCGCGGCCGGCGGCCTCGTGGGCCTCCCGCACCGCCTGCTGCACCGCTGCCGCGAACTGCTGCTCCATGCGCTCCAGCCAGCCGCGGTCCGCGGCGATGCCAGCCCGCTCGAGGGCGGACAGCACGGCGCTGGTCGGCAGCTCGACGTCCGTGAGCAGCCCGGCCGCGCCGACCTCCGTGACCCGACCGGCGAACGCGCCGCCGAGGTCCAGGATGGTGCGGGCGCGCCCCATGAGGGCCTCGGCCTCGGCCTGCTCGTCGGCGCCGAAGGCCAGCTGGCCGTCACCGGCCGCCGCCGAGGCGAGCTCCCGGCCCAGGTACTCCACGGACAGCGTGTCGAGGGCGAAGGAGCGACGGCCCGGCTTGACCAGATAGGCGGCCAGGGCCGTGTCCATCGTGACGCCCTCGACCGGCCAGCCGTGCTCGGCGAAGACGCGCATGACGGCCTTCGCGTCGTGCATCACCTTCGGCCGGTCGGCGGCCGCGATCCAGGCGGCGAACGCCCGCTCGTCGTCCTCGTCCAGCTCCGCCGGGTCGAACCACGCCGCCGGGCCCTCGCCCGTCGCGAGCGCGATCTCGCTCACCCGGCCGCCCTCCCGCGACCAGGAGTCGGTCACGGCCAGACCCAGCGGCCCGGCACCGTACTCGGCCAGCCACGGCGCCAGCTCGCCCGTGCCCAGCACCGCGCCCTCCACCTCGGCGCCCGCCTCCGGGGCGGCCTCCTCGGCGGACTCCCCGCCCGGGTCGGCGGCCAGCAGGCGGTCCCGCAGGCCCTGGTTGCGGATCTCCAGCCGCTCCAGGAACGCCACCAGCGCCAGCCGGTCGTACGCCTGGCGGGCCAGGTCGTCGGGGTGCGTGGACAGCTCCACGTCCCGCACCATCTCCGTCAGCCGGCGGTTGAGCTTGACCGCCTCGAGGTGATCGCGCAGGTTCTGCCCGGCCTTGCCCTTGACCTCCTCGACGCGCTCCACCAGCTCCGCGAACGAACCGAACTGGTTGATCCACTTCGCGGCGGTCTTCTCGCCCACGCCCGGGATGCCCGGCAGGTTGTCCGACGGGTCACCGCGCAGCGCGGCGAAGTCCGGGTACTGCCGCGCCGACAGGCCGTACTTCTCCAGCACCTTCTCCGGCGTGAAGCGCGTCAGCTCCGAGACGCCCTTCGTCGGGTAGAGCACCGTGACGGCGTCGGTCACCAGCTGGAAGGAGTCGCGGTCGCCGGTGACGATCGAGACCTCGAAGCCCTCCTTCTCGGCCTCCGTGGCGAGCGTGGCGATCACGTCGTCCGCCTCGAAGCCGTCCACCGCGAACCGCGGCACGTTCATCGCGTCCAGCAGCTCGCCGATCAGCGCCACCTGACCCTTGAACTCGTCCGGGGTCTTCGAACGCGTCGCCTTGTACTCCGGGAACTCCTCCGACCGCCACGTCTTGCGCGAGACGTCGAACGCCACCGCGAAGTGCGTGGGCGCCTCGTCACGCAGCGTGTTGGCCAGCATGGAGGCGAAGCCGTACACCGCATTGGTCGTCTGGCCGGCCGTCGTGGTGAAGTTCTCCGCGGGCAGCGCGAAGAACGCCCGGTACGCCATGGAGTGCCCGTCCATCAAGAGCAGACGGGGCCTGCCTTGCGCCGCCGTCCCGGCGCCGGTCGGTTCGTTCGCTTCGGTCGGGGTATTCGATGCCTTTGCTGCCACGCCCCCGATCCTGCCACGGCCCACTGACATTCCCGACAGCGCGCGGCACCGGTCACCCTCCCCGCACCCGTTGTCAGTGCCCCGTGACAGGATCGGCGGCGTACGTACGAACCGCGCGTACCCACCGACCGCTCAAGGGGGAGCGAGATGGCAGGCAAGCCGCCCACGGGCGATCCCGTTCAGGACGCACCCGACGTCTCCGCTCCGCAGCACGCGGCCGCCGGACTCCCCGCCATCGGCCACACCCTGCGCATCGCGCGGGAGCAGATGGGCGTGCGCCGCACCGCCCTGACCCTCCTCAAGGTCAACCAGAAGGACGGCTTCGACTGCCCCGGCTGCGCCTGGCCCGAGCCCGACAAGCGGCACGCCGCCGAGTTCTGCGAGAACGGCGCCAAGGCCGTCGCCGAGGAAGCCACCCTGCGCCGCGTCACCCCCGATTTCTTCGCCGCCCACCCCGTCGCGGACCTGGCCGACCGCAGCGGCTACTGGCTCGGCCAGCAGGGCCGGCTCACCACCCCCATGTACCTCGCGGAGGGCGCCGAGCGCTACGAGCCGGTCTCCTGGGAGCGCGCCTTCGACATCGTCGGCGAGGAACTGACCGCGCTCGCCTCGCCCGACGAGGCCGTCTTCTACACCTCGGGGCGCACCAGCAACGAGGCCGCCTTCCTCTACCAGCTCTTCGCCCGCGAGTTCGGCACCAACAACCTGCCCGACTGCTCCAACATGTGCCACGAGTCCTCCGGCTCGGCGCTCTCCGAGACCATCGGCATCGGCAAGGGCAGCGTCCTGCTGGAGGACCTCCACCAGGCCGACCTGATCATCGTCGCCGGTCAGAACCCGGGCACCAACCACCCGCGCATGCTCAGCGCCCTGGAGAAGGCCAAGCGCGGGGGCGCGCGGATCATCACGGTCAATCCGCTGCCCGAGGCCGGCCTGGAGCGCTTCAAGAACCCGCAGAACGCCCGCGGCCTCGCCGGCGCCGGCACCGCCCTCACCGACCTCTTCCTGCAGATCCGCCTCGGCGGCGACCAGGCCCTCTTCCGCCTCCTCAACAAGCTCGTACTCGAGACCGAGGGCGCCGTCGACACCGCCTTCGTCGCCGAGCACACCCACGGCTTCGAGGAGTTCGCGGCCGCCGCGCGCGCCGCCGACTGGGACGAGACCCTGCACGCCACCGGCCTCGCCCGCGAGGAGATCGAAGCGGCCCTGCGCATGGTCCTCGCCTCCCGGCGCACCATTGTCTGCTGGGCCATGGGCCTCACCCAGCACAAGCACGCCGTGCCCACGATCAAGGAAGTCGTCAACTTCCTGCTGTTGCGCGGCAACATCGGCCGCCCCGGCGCCGGCGTGTGCCCCGTCCGCGGCCACAGCAACGTCCAGGGCGACCGCACCATGGGCATCTTCGAGCGCCCCGCCCCGGCCTTCCTCGACGCCCTGGAGAAGGAGTTCGACTTCGCCCCGCCCCGCGCCCACGGGCTCGACGTCGTCCGCGCCATCCGCGCCCTGCGCGACGGGCAGGCCAAGGTCTTCTTCGCCATGGGCGGCAACTTCGTCGCCGCCACCCCCGACACGGACGTCACCGAGGCCGCGATCCGCCGCGCCCGGCTCACCGTCCACGTCTCCACCAAGCTCAACCGCTCCCACGTCATCACCGGCGCCCGCGCCCTGATCCTCCCCACCCTCGGCCGCACCGAGCGCGACCGGCAGGACGGCGGCGACCAGTTCGTCACCGTCGAGGACTCCATGGGCATGGTCCACGCCTCCCGCGGCCGCCTCGCCCCCGCGAGCCCGCACCTGCTCTCCGAGCCGGCCATCGTCTGCCGGCTGGCCCGCCGCGTCCTGGGCACCGCGAGCCGCACGCCCTGGGAGGAGTTCGAGAAGGACTACGGGACCATCCGCGACCGCATCGCCCGCGTCGTCCCCGGCTTCGAGGACTTCAACGCCCGCGTCGCCCGCCCCGGCGGCTTCACCCTGCCCCACGCGCCGCGCGACAGCCGCCGCTTCCCCACCGCCACCGGCAAGGCCAACTTCACGGCCGCCGCCGTCGAGTACCCCCGCGTGCCCGAGGGCAGGCTGCTGCTGCAGACCCTGCGCTCCCACGACCAGTACAACACCACCATCTACGGCCTCGACGACCGCTACCGCGGCATCAAGAACGGCCGCCGCGTCGTCCTCCTCCACCCCGACGACGCCCGCGACCACGGCCTCGCCGACGGCGTGTACGTCGACCTCGTCAGCGAGTGGACCGACGGCAGCGAGCGCCGCGCCCCCGGCTTCCGCGTCGTGCACTACCCCACCGCGCGCGGCTGCGCCGCCGCCTACTACCCGGAGACCAACGTCCTGGTCCCCCTGGACCACACCGCGGACACGAGCAACACTCCCGCCAGCAAGTCCGTCGTCATCAGGATCGAGCAGCCGACCGACCGGAACGACTGAAGGCTCAATGGCCACGGTCGCGGTTCGCGGTCGGAGATTGATGGTTGACGGCGGGACGGTTCGCCTGAAAATACTTTCGCACCACAACGACCAAGGGTGATCGGAGAGCGCGCAGCATGGGCGAGCAGAGCAAGACCACGTTCCCGCAGGAGATCCTCGACCAGTGGGCCGGCAGCGGGCTCGACCTGGAGGCCCTCTTCTCGGCCGGACACCTGGGCGAGCGCATGAGCGTGAACGTCGTCGAAGCGTCGCCCGAGCGCGTCGTCGGCACCATGCCGGTCGAGGGCAACACCCAGCCGTACGGCCTGCTGCACGGCGGCGCCTCCGCCGTCCTCGCCGAGACCCTCGGCTCTGTCTCTTATACACAT
>KL569382.1:57529-74478 GCA_000715685.1 Streptomyces lilacinus | reverse complement strand
CCTCGTCACCGGCGTCGCCACCCCCGTCCACCGGGGGCGCACCACCGCCACGTACGAGATCGTCGTCACCGACGAGCAGGGCAAGCGCGTCTGTTCCGCCCGCCTCACCTGCCTCATCCGCGACGCGGAAGCGGCCTGACGGGCGACCGACCCCTCCTGACCGTCCCTGCCCGCCCCTGACCGTCCCACCAGCCGTACGACCGAGGGCCGGCCGCGCATCCGCCGCGGCCGGCCCTCGGCGTGGGCACAGCCCTCGAGGGCGACCCTCAAGAGCGACCTCCACCCGGCCGTCCGCGCCCCCGGCCCACCACCCGAGCGGAATGTGATCTTCGTCATAACAAGACAGTCACATCATGGTCGTCACCTCTGCCCGAACCGGTCGCACACCCCCTAAAGTCACGGCCCATCACACCCCGCCGGGCTGTACACCCCAGCACCGCGCACCTCGGCCCTCGCCCGGCGAGCGACACGGCACCTCAGCAGAGGCCGCCGCGCCAGGGAAAGGACTCACCGTGCGACACCGTTCCCTCCTGCTCCTCACCACCGCCCTCACCACCGGAGCCCTCGCCCTCAGCGCCTGCGGATCGCGCGACGCCGACGGAGGCGGCGGGGGCGACGACGGGAAGAAGACCACCGTCGTGATCGGCGTCGACGCCCCGCTGACCGGCTCCCTCTCCCCCTTCGGCCAGGGCATCAAGAACTCCGTCGACCTCGCCGTAAAGACCGCCAACAAGAACAACGAGGTCAAGGGCATCACCTTCGACACCGTCGCCCTCGACGACCAGGCCGTCCCCGGCACCGGCCAGCAGAACGCCGCCAAGCTCGTCGCCGACAAGAACGTCCTCGGCGTCGTCGGCCCCATGAACTCCGGCGTCGCCCAGTCCATGCAGGGCGTCTTCGCCAAGGCCGACGTCACCCAGGTCTCCCCCGCCAACACCAACCCCGCCCTCACCCAGGGCGACAACTGGGCCACCGGCCAGAAGAACCGTCCCTTCAAGACCTACTTCCGCACCGCCACCACCGACATCATCCAAGGCCGGTTCGCCGCCCAGTACTTCGCCAAGGACGCCAAGAAGAAAAAGGTCTTCGTCGTCGACGACAAACAGACCTACGGCGCCGGACTCGCCACCATCTTCGCCCAGGAATTCAAACGCCTCGGCGGCGAGGTCGTCGGCACCGACCACCTCACCGTCAAGGAGACCGACTTCTCCGGCATCGCCAACAAAATCAAGAACGCGGGAGCCGACTCCGTCTACTTCGGCGGCCAGTTCCCCGAAGCCGGACTCCTCTCCGACCAGGTCAAGAAGGCCGGCGCCCGCATCCCCCTCATGGGCGGGGACGGCATCTACAACCCCGGCTTCATCACCGCCTCCGGCGAGAGCAACGACGGCGACCTCGCCACCTCCGTCGGCTATCCCGTCGAAGAACTCGACTCCGCCAAGAAATTCGTCACCGGCTACAAAGAAGCTGGCTACAAAGACCCCTACGCCACCTACGGGGGCTATTCCTACGATGCCGCCTGGGCCATCATCCAGGCAGTGAAGAAAACCGTCGAGGACAACAACGGCAAGCTGCCCGCAGGCGCCCGCGCCAAGGTCCTCGACGCCATGGCCAAGGTCTCCTTCGACGGCGTCACCGGCAAGGTCTCCTTCGACCAGTACGGCGACACCACCAACAAGCAGCTGACCGTCTACCAGGTCACCGGCGGCGCCTGGAAGTCCCTCAAGAGCGCCACCTTCCAGGACTGACCCCGCCCCGCACGGCAACCCACCCGCACACCCCGCACGGCCCCGCGCAGCACTGCCCGGCCCACCCCGCGCGGGGCCGCGCGCACCCACACCCCAACGGGGAGGAACGCGGTGCACGAACTGCCGCAAACGCTGGTCAGCGGACTCGCCCTCGGCACCCTCTACGGCCTCATCGCCATCGGCTACACCATGGTCTACGGCATCGTCCAACTCATCAACTTCGCCCACGGCGAGATCGTCATGATCGGAGGCTTCGGCGCCCTCACCATCTGGCTCTGGCTCCCCGACTCCGTCCCCCTCACCGCCGCCCTCCCCCTCATGCTCCTCGGCGGCGCGCTCGCCTCCGTCGCCGTCGCCACCGCGGCCGAACGATTCGCCTACCGCCCCCTGCGCGGCGCACCCCGCCTCGCCCCGCTCATCACCGCCATCGGCCTGTCCATCGCCCTCCAGCAACTCGTCTGGGCCTTCTACCCCGACGCCAAGAAGTCCCGCAGCTTCCCCCAGTTCCACGGGGACGCCTTCGAGATCACCGGCAGCGTCCACCTCCAGCGCGACGACCTCTTCGTCCTCGTCGCGGCGCCCCTGTGCATGCTCGCCCTCGGCCTCTTCGTCGCCCGCAGCCGCACCGGCCGGGCCATGCAGGCCACCGCCCAGGACCCCGACACCGCACGACTCATGGGCATCGACACCGACCGCATCATCGTCCTCGCCTTCGCCATCGGCGGCGCCTTCGCGGCCGTGGCCGCCGTCGCCACGGGACTGCGCGCCGGCCAGATCAACTTCGAGATGGGCTTCGTCCTCGGTCTCAAGGCCTTCACCGCCGCCGTGCTCGGCGGCATCGGCAACATCTACGGCGCCATGCTCGGCGGCGTCGTCCTCGGCATCGCCGAGACCGCCTCCACCACCTACATCCAGCACATACCCGGAATGCAGCAGCTCGGCGGCGGAGGCTGGAAGGACGTATGGGCCTTCGTCCTCCTCATCGTCGTCCTCCTCGTCAGGCCCCAGGGCCTGCTCGGCGAACGCGTCGCGGATCGGGCGTGAGACCCATGACCCCACAGCGCTCCACTCGGCACACCACTCCCCTCAGCCGCCTCACCTCGCACCTCGCCCTCCCCCTGCTCCCTCTCCCCCTCACCACCGCGCGGGTCCTCACCGCCGGCGGCGCCGCCCTCACCCTCCTCTCCACCTTCCTCGCCTGGACCTGGACCACCGCCTTCCCCGGCAACCTCACCGTCACCGGCTACCCCGGCGGCCTCCAAGTCCTCACCCTCACCGGCGCCGCCCTCACCCTCGCCCTCCTCCTCGCCACCACCGGCCTCCCCGGCCTCCGCCGGCTCAACCCCTCCCGACGCCACACCGCCACCGTCCACCTGGCCGCCGGCACCTTCGCCACCACCTGGTACACCCTCGGCGCCATCGCCATACGACTCGGCGGACTCGTCAACCTCGAACCCGGCGGCTACGTGGCCGGAGCCGCCTCCCTCGTCGCCCTCGTCGGCGCCCTCGCCCTCCCCGCCGACCGCACAGGGCCCCCGCTGCCGCCCCGCCCCCTGCCCGCCTGGGCCGAGATCCTGCTCATCGCCGCCGTCTTCGGACTCGCCCTCTCCGTCCTCACCTACGGCATCGGCACCGCCTACGGCGAACTCTTCACGGGCTTCCTGCTGCTCACCGGCTTCACCACCGCAGCGCTCTTCGCGACGGGACTCGGCAGCCGGTTCACCGCCCTCGCCCACCGGCACCGCCGGGTCACCCTCACCGCGGCCCTCGTCGCCGCCGTCCTCTTTCCCCTCACCCAGGACACCGACGAATACACCCTCATCATCGTCAACATCCTGATCTTCTCCACCGTGGCCCTCGGCCTCAACGTCGTCGTCGGCCTCGCCGGCCTCCTCGACCTCGGCTACGTCGCCTTCCTCGGCGTCGGCGCCTACACCGCCGCCCTCGTCTCCGGCACCACCGCCTCCACCCTCCACGTCCACTTCCCCTTCTGGGCCGCCGTCCTCACCGGCGCCGCCGTCTCCCTCGCCTTCGGCGTCGTCATCGGCGCCCCCACCCTCCGACTCCGCGGCGACTACCTCGCCATCGTCACCCTCGGCTTCGGCGAGATCTTCCGCATCGCCGTCGGCAACCTCAACGGCGAATCCGGCCCCTCACTCACCAACGGCCCCAACGGCATCCCCAACATCCCCGACCTCGTCCTCTTCGGCTACGACTTCGGCACCCCGCACTCCCTCGCCGGCCTCACCCTCACCCCGTTCGCCAACTACTACCTCCTCATGCTCCTCTTCACCGTCCTCGTCATCCTCGTCTTCAGCCGCGCCGGCAACTCCCGCATCGGGCGCGCCTGGGTCGCCATCCGCGAGGACGAGACCGCCGCCACCGCCATGGGCATCAACGGCTTCCGCCTCAAGCTCGTCGCCTTCGCCCTCGGCGCCACCCTCGCCGGACTCGCCGGCACCGTGCAGGCACACGTCTCCTACACCGTCGTGCCCGAGCAGTACGTCTTCGCCGGGCCCGTACCGCCCAACTCCGCCTTCCTCCTCGCCGCCGTCATCCTCGGCGGCATGGGCACCATCACCGGGCCCCTCCTCGGCGCCGCCCTGCTCTACCTCATCCCCGCCAAACTGCAGTTCCTGCAGGACTACCAACTCCTGGCCTTCGGCGTCGCCCTCATCCTCCTCATGCGCTTCCGCCCCGAAGGCATCATCCCCAGCCGACGCCAACAGCTCGAATTCCACGAGTCCGAGGCCGGGGCCGACGCGGGTACGGGCACGGGTACGACTACGGGCAGGGGTCCGGGTCCCGACGGCATCCGGCTCACCAAGGCGGAGGCATAGCCACCATGACGACGACCACCACCGCCGCCCCGGTCCTCACCGCCACCGGCGTCACCATGCGCTTCGGCGGCCTCACCGCCGTCCACGCCGTCGACCTCACCGTCCACGAAGGCCAGATCGTCGGCCTCATCGGCCCCAACGGCGCCGGCAAGACCACCTTCTTCAACTGCCTCACCGGCCTCTACGTACCCACCGAAGGCACCGTGACCTACCGCGACCGCGTCCTGCCCGCCAAGCCCCACCTCGTCACCCAGGCAGGCATCGCCCGCACCTTCCAGAACATCCGCCTCTTCGCCAACATGACCGTCCTCGAAAACGTCCTCGTCGGCCGCCACACCCGCACCAAAGAAGGCCTCTTCTCCGCACTCCTGCGCGGCCCCGCCTTCCGCCGCGCCGAACGCGCCTCCGAGGACCGCGCCATGGAACTCCTCTCCTTCACCGGCCTCACCGCCAAACGCGACCACCTCGCCCGCAACCTCCCCTACGGCGAACAACGCAAGCTCGAAATAGCCCGCGCCCTCGCCAGCGAACCCGGCCTCCTGCTCCTCGACGAACCCACCGCCGGAATGAACCCCCAGGAAACCCGCGCCACCGAGGAACTCGTCACCGCCATCCGCGACCGCGGCACAGCCGTCCTCGTCATCGAGCACGACATGCGCTTCATCTTCAACCTCTGCGATCACGTCGCCGTCCTCGTCCAGGGCGAGAAACTCGTCGAAGGAACCCCCGAAACCGTCCAGCGCGACGAACGCGTCGTCGCCGCCTACCTCGGCACACCCTTCGAAGGAGCACCCGGCCGGGAGGAAATCGCCGAGGTCGAGGCGGCCGAAGCGCACGCGGCCGAGGAGACGGACCGATGACCGCCCCCCTCCTCGAAGTCGAGGACCTCCGCGTCGCCTACGGCAAGATCGAAGCCGTCAAGGGCATCAGCTTCACCGTCGAAGCCGGCCAGGTCGTCACCCTCGTCGGCACCAACGGCGCCGGCAAGACCACCACCCTCCGCACCCTCTCCGGCCTCCTCACCCCACTCGCCGGCACCATCCGCTTCGACGGCCGCCCCCTCACCGGCGTCCCCGCCCACCAGGTCGTCGCCCGCGGCCTCGCCCACTCCCCCGAGGGCCGCCACATCTTCCCCCGCCTCACCATCGCCGAAAACCTCCAGCTCGGCGCGTTCCTCCGCAAGGACACCGACGGCATCGCCCAGGACACCCGACGCGTCTACGAGCTCTTCCCCATCCTCGGCGAACGCGCCCGACAGGCGGCGGGGACGCTGTCGGGCGGCGAACAACAAATGCTGGCCATGGGCCGCGCCCTGATGTCCCGCCCCAAGCTCCTCATGCTCGACGAACCCTCCATGGGCCTCTCGCCGATCATGATGCAGAAGATCATGGACACCATCGCCGAGCTCAAGGCCTCCGGCACCACGATCCTGCTCGTCGAACAGAACGCCCGAGCCGCGCTCTCCCTCGCCGACCGCGGCCACGTCATGGAGATCGGCAGGATCGTCCTGTCCGGCACCGGCGCCGAGCTCCTCCACGACGAGTCGGTGCGCAAGGCGTACCTCGGCGAGGACTGAAACCGAAGAGGGGCCCGCGTCCGAAACGGACGCGGGCCCCTCTCCACACTCGACCTACTGCTCCTTGGCCGCCTTCTTCTCCTGGGCGTCCTCGATGACCGCCTCCGCGACCTGCTGCATCGACATGCGGCGATCCATCGACGTCTTCTGGATCCACCGGAACGCGGCCGGCTCGGTCAGCCCGTACTGCGTCTGCAGCACGCTCTTCGCCCGATCCACGAGCTTGCGCGTCTCCAGCCGCTGCGAGAGGTCCGCGACCTCCTTCTCCAGCGCCCTCAGCTCCGTGAAACGCGAGACGGCCATCTCGATCGCCGGCACGACGTCGCTCTTGCTGAACGGCTTCACCAGATACGCCATGGCCCCGGCGTCCCGAGCCCGCTCCACGAGGTCGCGCTGCGAGAACGCGGTGAGCATCAGCACCGGCGCGATCGACTCCGCGGCGATCCGCTCGGCCGCGGAGATCCCGTCGAGCACGGGCATCTTCACGTCGAGGATCACCAGATCGGGCCGGTGCTCCCGCGCCAGCGCGACCGCGCTCTCGCCGTCGCCCGCTTCCCCGACGACGGAGTAGCCCTCTTCTTCGAGCATCTCTTTGAGATCGAGACGAATGAGGGCCTCGTCCTCGGCGATCACGACACGGGTGACGTGCGGAGGGATGTGCTGCGGCTCGTCGTCGACGGGCGGCTGGGGCTCGGCGGCGGTCACGGGTCTCCTCGGTGCGGGCAGTGCTGCTCGCACGAGCCTACCTAGGTCATGTAGTTTTGAGCACCGAGGGGGTATACACTCTCCTTTGAATACAAGGCCCCGGTAGCCCAATTGGCAGCAGGCGATGGATTCAAAACCCATACAGTGTCGGTTCGAATCCGACCCGGGGCACTTTACCTTCGATTCGAAGGCCGGCTAGCAATTCCCATGCTTGGGGATCTTCACTCCAGGCGGTGAACATTGCTTCGAATCGTCCCTTCCGCCACGAGGTCACGACACGCTCGTAGCTGTGTACGACCTTGATGCGCGCAACCGCGCCCTCGCTCTCGTCACCCAAGGCCGCAGCCTCAACTCTGTGAGCAAGGAAACCGGGATATCCCGGTTCGCCATCCGCTCATGGCGAACCAGGCTCGAGCCGCTCACCCGTACTTCGTCGTCGTGCCCGAGATGCGCCCCGGACCCCCGGCCACCCGACGACCCCGCCGCGTACGCGTACCTGCTCGGCCTCTACCTGGGCGACGGGTGCGTGAGCAGACAGCGGAGCGGCACGTACACCCTCCGCATCGCGTGCGCAGACGCATGGCCGGGCCTCATCACATCCTGCCGAGAGGCGATCAAGAAGGTCCGCCCCGAGAACAGCGTGTGCGTCGTTCAGAACCAGGGCTGCGTCTCCGTGGCCAGCACGAGCCGGCACTGGGCGTGCCTGTTTCCCCAACACGGCCCCGGGAAGAAGCACGAACGCCGCATCGCGCTCGCCCCCTGGCAGCAACAGATCGTGGACGCCCATCCCTGGGACTTCCTCCGCGGGCTCATCCACTCCGACGGCTGCCGCATCACCAACTGGACCACCCGCATGGTCAACGGCGAGCGGAAGCGCTACGAGTACCCCCGCTACTTCTTCACCAACAGGTCCACCGACATCCTGAAGCTCTTCACCGACACCCTCGACAGGGTCGGCGTCGAATGGAAGCCCACCTGTCAGAACCGGCAGGCCCAGAACATCTCCGTCGCCCGCCGCGCCTCCGTAGCCCTCATGGACGCCCACATCGGCCCGAAGTTCTGAGATGACCCCGAAGCCGGCCTCCGGCCCTTCGGCCGGAGGCCAACCGCCCGGCGGAATTACTTCCCAGGACCGGGGTACTTCTTCAGATCCGCGTCACCCTGCATCGATTCCGCCATCTTGCTCATGACCGAGGACGCCCCCTGCGCCGTGGAGCCCGGGTCCTTGGCGGCGGTGTTCTGCTGGTCGGCGGCCTGCTGGGTCGCCTTGGCGAGGTTGCCTATGAAGCCCAGGACGCTCAGCGCTTCCGGCAGCGTCTCGCGGACGACCTTCGAGGTGGGCGAGGCGCCGGGGATGTTGCCGGACAGGCCCTGCCCGGTCGTTTCGCCGGTCTTCGCTCCCTCGCGGGCGAACGAGAAGATGTTGTCGAACACCGTGGTGCCTCCTAGTTCGCCTTCTTGTAGAGCTGCTGCTCGTCGTAGGCCAGGGCTTCCCGCTCGAAGACCGAGTGTTCCACGGCCAGCGCGGAAACGATTTCCGCCTGCCCCTTCTGGCGGAACTTGCCGCCCTCGACCAGCTGGATGTCGCCGATGTTGCGGGCGACGACGTTGGCGGCCGCCGGGGTGTAGGGCTGCGGTGGCGCCAGTACGTTGACCGGCACGCGGTAGTTGACCGCGAAGTGGCCGCCGAAGGTGACGGGTATCTCGTACGAGTACTGCTTCAGGACGCGCCGCTGGGTCGCGAGCGTCTCCACGCGGGTGCCCGCGGCGATGTCGCCGGAGACCGTCGACTTCGAGGTCCAGGACGTGACCAGGGACCCGCTGACGGAGCCGGTGATGCCGAGCATCAGCTGGGCGAACTGCTCCGACTGACCCGTGGCCGTGCCCTGCGCCGTGTACGCGATGTCCGTGCCGGACTCCTTGTAGCTCTGGCGCACGGTGTGCTGGGTCTGGGTCATCTTCTGGAGCGTCGCCGTGTCCTTGGCCCCGAAGGTGAGCTGCGCGGTGCCCTCGAGGGACCAGCTGATCGTGTTGGAGATGGCGAACTCGACGCTGTCCTCGAACTGTCGGGCCGTGAAGCGGTCGCGGTTGGCGTACGAGCGCGAGGAGATGGTGTCGGGCGGAGGCTGGGCGATGTCGCGCCGCTCCTCGATCAGCGGCTCTCCGATGTTCATGTAGGTGATCCACCCGCGCTCGGCTGCCGTCGGCGCGGGGAATTCACCGAATACGGTCTCGTTGATCGAGAATCCGATGGGCTTGTGCTTCACGCCCTGGACGTCCGTGAAGACGAGGCTCGGGTGGTCCAGAACGGACTCGTTGATGCCGAGCTCTAACAGATTTTGCTTCGTCAGCGGCTGGCGTTTGGTTACTTCCAGGCTGTACGCAGCACCCTTGTCCGGCACTTGCCATAACTCCCTGAGGATGACGTATTCGAACGCGGGCGCCTCGCGTGTCACTGCGGACACACACTGTCACATGGGCATCACGCAGCCAACCCTCACCTTTCAGCCGCCGCCTTTGCGCCTCCGTGCGCCGCCGCGAACGCCTCAGTCCCCCGACCCGATGTGGTGCACCCGCACCAGGTTCGTCGTGCCGGGAGTGCCGGGCGGGGAGCCCGCCGTGATGATGACCATGTCGCCCTTGCGGCAGCGGCCGATCTTCAGCAGGTACTCGTCGACCTGGTTCACCATCTCGTCCGTCGTCTGCACCATGGGGCCGAGGAAGGTCTCCACGCCCCACGTCAGGTTCAGCTGCGACCGCGTCGCGGGCTCGCAGGTGAAGGCCAGCAGCGGGATGGGTGAGCGGTAGCGCGAGAGCCTGCGGACGGTGTCGCCCGACTGGGTGAAGGCGACGAGGTACTTGGCGCCCAGGAAGTCGCCCATTTCGGCGGCGGCGCGGGCGACGGCGCCGCCCTGGGTGCGGGGCTTGCTGCGTTCGGTCAGGGGCGGGAGGCCCTTGGCGAGGATGTCCTCCTCGGCGGCGGCGACGATGCGGCCCATGGTGCGGACCGTCTCGACGGGGTACTTGCCGACGCTGGTCTCGCCGCTGAGCATGACGGCGTCGGTGCCGTCGATGACGGCGTTGGCGACGTCGGAGGCCTCGGCGCGGGTGGGGCGGGAGGCGTCGATCATGGAGTCGAGCATCTGGGTCGCGACGATGACCGGCTTGGCGTTGCGCTTGGCCAGTTTGATGGCGCGTTTCTGCACGATCGGGACCGTTTCGAGGGGCATTTCGACGCCGAGGTCGCCGCGGGCGACCATGATGCCGTCGAAGGCGGCGACGATGTCGTCGAGGTTCGCCACGGCCTGGGGCTTCTCGATCTTGGCGATGACGGGGAGGCGGCGGCCTTCCTCGTCCATGACGCGGTGGGCGTCGTCGATGTCGCGCGCGTTGCGGACGAAGGAGAGGGCGATGACGTCGGCGCCGGTCCTGATGGCCCAGCGGAGGTCCTCGACGTCCTTGGTGGAGAGGGCGGGGACGGAGACGGCGACGCCGGGGAGGTTGAGGCCCTTGTGGTCGGAGACCATGCCGCCTTCGAGGACGAGGGTCTTGACGCGGGGGCCGTCGACCTCGACGACTTCGAGGGTGACGCGGCCGTCGTCGACGAGGATGCGCTCGCCCTTGGCGACGTCGCCGGCGAGGCCGTCGTAGGTGGTGCCGCAGGTGTGGCGGTCGCCCTCGACGTCGTCGACGGTGATGGTGAATTCGTCGCCGCGTTCAAGGAGTACGGGGCCTTCGCGGAATCGGCCCAGGCGAATCTTCGGGCCTTGAAGGTCGGCGAGGACGCCGACGTTGCGGCCGGTCTCCTCGGACGCCTTGCGCACGCGCTGGTACCGCGCCTCGTGGTCGGCGTACGTGCCGTGGCTGAGATTGAGGCGGGCGACGTCCATGCCGGCTTCGATCAGTGCCTTGATCTGCTCGTACGAGTCGGTCGCGGGGCCCAGGGTGCAGACGATTTTCGCTCGGCGCATACAACGACCTTATGACCTACTCGTGGGTAGAGAGTTGGCCCACCACAACTCCCCAACGTCCCTTGGATGAAAGCTTGTTGACACCTTGTGAAACGTGCAGGGGGGTGCTCCGATGAGCACCCCCCGGCGTGTCCTCAGAGGGCCGGCGGCGTCATCGTAAAGCGGGCGTTGACGTGGGCGCAGACGGTCTGGCGCTGGGGTTCGAGGTCGAGGGCGGGGGCCGGGGCGGGGCCGCCGCCGTAGCCGGCGGAGCGCATGATTCCGCCGGGGTCGGGGGGCAGGCCGGGCAGGGCGTTCTCGGCGCCGGTGTCGGCGAGTTCGACGAGGGCGACGAGGTCGGCGCCGAGGGCGGCGGCGTACTCGCGGGCGCGCTGGACGGCCTCGCGCACGGCCTGCTGGCGGGCGGCGCGGTGGGCGGGCGAGTCGGGGCGCAGGCTCCACCAGGGGCCGTCGACGCGGGTGAGGTCGAGTTCGGCGAGGCGGGTGGCGAGTTCGCCGAGGGCGGTGAAGTCGGCGAGGGTGGCGGTGATGTGGACGTGGCCGTGGTAGGCGCGGACGCGTTCGTTCCGTCCCTTTTCGGTGAGCTGGGGGGTGAGGGTGAAGGTGCCGGTCTCGGTCTTCTCGACGGCGGGGCCGTAGGAGGCGAGGAGGTCGAGGACGTGTTGGTTGCGGCGGGTGAGGTCGTGGAGGGCCTGGTGGCGGTCGGTGCCGCGGGCGCTGACGCTGATGCCGAGGCGGGCGATTTCGGGGTCGACTTCGAGGCGGGCCTCGCCGCGGACGGCGACGCGGGGGGTGTCGGGAGTGCCGTAGGGGAGGTGGCCGGCGTGGGGGGCGGGTTCGGGTGCGGTCGTCGGTGTGGTCATGGGGGCCAGGGTCGCAAACGTGGGGCCGTGACGCGGATCGCAGTCGGGGGAGGGTGTTGGCGGGGCTGTCCGCTGGTCCAGAATCTACGCGCGTTGGTTCTAGGCAATGAATGATGATCTGGGGAGAACAGCACATATGCCGCTCAACCGTAGAGGTTTTCTGGGGCGTACGGCCGTGACGGGTGCGGGGGTGGCTCTGGCGGGTGCCGCAGGGGCGGTGCCGGCCGCGGCGGAGAGCCGGGGGGACGGGCAGGACCGGGAGCGCCGGAAGAAGCGGTACGCGCTGACCGTGATGGGCACCACGGACCTGCACGGCAATGTCTTCAACTGGGACTACTTCACCGACGCCGAGTTCGACGACAAGGCGCACAACGACGTGGGCCTGGCGAAGATCTCGACGCTGGTGAACCAGGTGCGGGCCGAGAAGGGCCGCCGGAACACCCTGCTGATCGACGCGGGTGACACGATTCAGGGCACCCAGCTGTCGTACTACTACGCCAAGGTCGACCCGATCACGGGGGCGGGCGGCCCGGTGCACCCGATGGCGAAGGCGATGAACGCGATCGGCTACGACGCCGCGGCCCTCGGCAACCACGAGTTCAACTACGGCATACCGACGCTGCGGAAGTTCGAGGAGCAGTGCGACTTCCCGCTGCTCGGGGCGAACGCGCTGGACGCGAAGACGCTGCGGCCGGCGTTCCGCCCGTACGTCATCAAGCGGGTGTGCACGCCGCACGGGCGGGACGTGCGGGTGGCCATCCTGGGTCTGACCAATCCGGGGATCGCGATCTGGGACAAGGCCAATGTGCAGGGGAAGATGGTCTTCCCGGGTCTGGAGGAGCAGGCCGCGAAGTGGGTGCCGAAGCTGCGTTCGATGGGCGCGGACGTGGTGATCGTGGCGGCGCACTCCGGTTCCAGCGGCACGTCGTCGTACGGTGACCAGCTGCCGTACATCGAGAACGCGGCGGCTCTGGTGGCCGAGCAGGTGCCGGGGATCGACGCGATCCTGGTGGGGCACGCCCACACGGAGATCCCCGAGTACCGGGTGGCGAACAAGAAGACCGGCAAGCAGGTGGTGCTGTCGGAGCCGTTGAAGTGGGGGCAGCGGCTGACGCTGTTCGACTTCGGTCTGGTGTGGGACAAGGGTCGCTGGCAGGTGGAGTCGGTGTCGGCGAAGGTGCTGAACTCCAACGCGGTCGCCGAGGACGCCCGGATCACGGGGATGCTGCGCGGCGAGCACAAGAAGGTCGTGTCGTACGTCAACCAGGTGATCGGTACGTCGACGGCGGCGATGAGCGCGACGGAGGCGGCGTACAAGGACACGCCGATCATCGACTTCATCAACCACGTGCAGGCGGAGACGGTGCGGGCGGCGCTGGCGGGCACGGCGTACGCGTCGCTGCCGGTGGTGTCGCAGGCGTCGTGCTTCTCGCGGACGGCGGCGGTGCCGGCGGGGAAGGTGTCGATCCGCCAGGTCGCGGGGCTGTACCCGTTCGAGAACACGCTGGAGGCGCGGCTGATGACCGGCGCCCAGCTGCGGGCGTATCTGGAGTTCTCGGCGCACTACTACGTGCGTACGGCGGCGGGTGCCCCGGTGGACCCGGCGAAGCTGACCAATGCCGAGGGCGTTCCGGACTACAACTACGACGTGGTGAGCGGCCTGTCGTACGAAATCGACATCGCGCGGGAGCCGGGCTCGCGGATCGTGAACCTGTCGTTCGCCGGCAAGCCGCTCGCGGACTCCGCCGAGTTCGTGCTGGCGGTGAACAACTACCGGGCGAGCGGTGGCGGCAATTTCCCGCACGTGGCGCGCGCCAAGCAGCTGTGGGCGAACTCGGACGAGATCCGTAACACGATCATCGGGTGGGTGAAGGCCAAGGGGTCCATCGAGGTGGAGCGCTTCGCGTCAGTGGACTGGAAGCTGACGCGGGATGGTGTGCCGGTGTTCTGAGCCGACGGCGTTCTGGGGTCGCGGCTGCGGCCGCGGCTCCAGGCCGAAGGTGGTGAAGGCGGTGCGGTCGGGCAGGGGGTGGACGGTCCGGCCGGTGACGGCGTTGAGGATGACGGCGCTGCGCCAGGCGGCGAGGCCGAGGTCGGGGGCGCCGACGCCGTGGGTGTGGGTCTCGGCGTTCTGGACGTGGACGGCGCCCTTGACGGAGGGGTCGAGGACGAGCCGGTGCTGTTCGTCGATGCGGGGGCGGCCGGTGGAGTCGCGGCGGACGTAGGGGTCGAGGGCGGCGAGGAGGGTGTCGACGCGGCGCTCGCGGTAGCCGGTGGCGAGGACGACGGCGTCGGTGGTGAGGCGTGAGCGGCTGCCCTGCTGGATGTGCTCGAGGTGGAGTTCGACGCGGGTGGTGCCGACGCGGCCGGCGGTGCGGACGAAGACTCCGGGGGTGAGGACGGCGTCGGGCCAGCCGCCGTGGAGGCTGCGGCGGTAGAGCTCGTCGTGGATGGCGGTGATGGTGTGGTGGTCGATGCCCTGGTGGAGCTGCCACTGCTGGGGCAGGAGCTGGTCGCGCACGGGCTCGGGGAGCGTGCGGAAGTAGTGGGTGTAGTCGGGGGTGAAGTGCTCCAGGCCGAGCTTGCTGTACTCCATGGGCGCGAAGGCGGGGGTGCGGGCGAGCCAGTGGAGCTTCTCGCGGCCGGCGGGGCGGTTGCGGAGCAGGTCGAGGAAGACTTCCGCGCCGGACTGGCCGGAGCCGATGACGGTGATGTGTTCGGCGGCGAGGATCTTGTCGCGGTGGTCGAGGTAGTCGGCGGAGTGCAGGACGGGGACGCCGGGGGCCTCGGCGAGGGGGCGGAGCGGTTCGGGGACGTAGGGGGCGGTGCCGACGCCGAGGACGAGGTTGCGGGCGTAGGCGCGGCCGAGGGCGTCGGCCTCGCCCTCGGGGTCGAGCTGGGTGTAGTCGATCTCGAAGAGGACGCGCTCGGGGTTCCAGCGGACGGCGTCGATGTGGTGGTTGAAGTGGAGTCCGGTGAGGTTTTCGCTGACCCAGCGGCAGTAGGCGTCGAATTCGGCGCGGTGGATGTGCTGGCGCTCGGCGAAGTAGAAGGGGTAGAGGCGGTCCCGGGTCTTGAGGTAGTTGAGGAAGGTCCAGGGGCTGGTGGGGTCGACGAGGGTGACGAGGTCGGCGAGCCAGGGGACCTGGAGGGTGGTGCCGTCGATGAGGAGGCCCGGGTGCCACTGGAAGGCGGGGCTCTGGTCGTAGAAGGCGATGCGCAGGTCCTCGACGGGGTGGGCGAGGGCGGCCAGGGAGAGGTTGAAGGGGCCGATGCCGATGCCGGCGACGTCGAGCGGTTGGTCGGGGGCGGAGGCGGGGCGCTGGGGGGTCATCGGGCGGTGTGGCCTTCCACGAGTTTCAGCAGGTGTCGGAGGTCGTCGGGGCGGGTGTGGGGGTTGAGCAGGGTGGCCTTGAGCCAGAGGCCGCGGGGGGTGGTGGCGCGGCCGAGGACGGCGTGGCCGGTGTGCAGGAGGCGGCGTCTGGTGTGGGCGGTGGTGCGGTGGTCGGCGCCGGTGGGGCGGAAGAGGACGGTGCTGATGGTGGGGCGGGAGTGCAGCTCGAGGGAGGGGTGGGCCTCGACGAGGTCGGCGAGGCGGTGGGCGTTGGCGCAGACGCGCTCGACGAGCTCGGCGAGGCCGCGGCGGCCGAGGGCCCGCAGGGTGACGGCGATCTTGAAGATGTCGGGGCGGCGGCTGGTGCGCAGGGAGCGGTGCAGGACGTCGGGGAGGCCGGCCTCGGTGTCGTCGGGGGCGTTGAGGTAGTCGGCGCGGTGGGCGAGGGGGCACAGGTCGTCGGCGTCGGGGACGGCGAGGAGTCCGGCGGCGATGGGCTGCCAGCCGAGCTTGTGCAGGTCGAGGGTGACGGTGTGGGCGCGGTCGAGGCCGGCGAGGGCGGGCTTGAGGGTGTCGCTGAAGAGGAGGGGTCCGCCGTAGGAGGCGTCGACGTGGAGTCGGGCGCCGTGGGCCTCGCAGAGGTCGGCGAGGTGGGGCAGGGGGTCGATCTGTCCGGTGTCGGTGGTGCCGGCGGTGGCGACGACGAGGGTGGGGACGCGCGGGAGCCGGGTGAGGGCGGCGCGGACGTCGTCGGGGCGGAGGGTGCCTTCGGGGGTGGGGAGGGTCTCGGGCGCGGGGAGGCCGAGGAGCCAGGCGGAGCGGCGGACGCTGTGGTGGGCGCCGGCTCCGCAGAGGATGCGCATGGGGGGCGGGGCGGCTCGGTCGGGGGTGCCGCGGGCGGCCTCGCGGGCGAGGAGGAGGGCCAGCTGGTTGGACTCGGTGCCGCCGGTGGTGACGAGGGCGTCGGGGGCGGGTCGGTCGGGGTAGGCGAGGGCGGCCAGGGCGCGGGTGGTGAGGGTTTCGAGGGCGGTCGCGGAGGGGGCCTGGTCCCAGGAGTCGAGGCTGGGGTTGAGGGCGCTGACGGCGAGGTCGGCGGCCGCGGCGAGGGCGAGGGGCGGGCCGTGGAGGTGGGCGGCGCAGTGCGGGTCGGCGGGGTCGGCGGCGCCTTCGGCCAGGGCCTGGACGAGGGTGCGCAGGGCCTCGTGGGGTCCGGTGCCGTGCTCGGGGAGGGCGGGGCCGGTGGCGCGCATGCGGGCGGCGACGGTGTCGGGGCCGCCGATGGGCACGGGGCCGCCGCGGGCGGTGGCGCCGCGGGCGAGGGCGTGGAGGGTGATGTCGATCAGGGGGCGCAGGGCGCGGGTGCCCTGGGCGCCGCCGGCGAGTGCTGCCGCGGGGGTGTGGCGGGCCGAGGGCGGCGCAGGCATGAGTGTGCCCCTTTTGGGTGTGGTCCTTCGCGTGGTGTCGTGGTCCTTGGCGCTGGTTCTGGAGGGGTCCGCGCCGGCACCATCCGGTGAAGCTACCTGCTGTGTACGGTCGGTGACATGCGGTGGGGAAGGTTTCGCCCGATGGGGGGTATTGGGGTTTCGGCGCCTTGTGGCGGGGGCGAGTTGGGCCCCGCGGCGGGGTGGGGGGCGCGGGCCGGGCCGGGGCGCACGGTAATGTGCACACCATGGCCATGACTTTTGCTCTCGACGTGGGGCCGCTGAAGCCCGACCTCGCACCGCTCGTTCTCGGGCTGGTGCTCTTCTTCCTCGTCTTCGCCGTGATGGCGAAGGGGATCCTGCCCCGGATCAACAAGGTCCTCGCGGAGCGCGAGGAGGCCACCGAGGGTCGGATGGACGATGCGGAGGAGACGCGCGCCGAGGCGGCTCGGGTCCACGCCGAGTACCAGGACTGTCTCTTATACACATCT
>KL569382.1:56578-57265 GCA_000715685.1 Streptomyces lilacinus | reverse complement strand
CAGGAGTCGCTCGAGCAGGGCAACGCGATCATCGCGGAGCTGCGGGCCGAGGGTCAGCGTCAGCGCGAGGAGATCATCTCCGCGGGTCACGCGGTGATCGACGCCGAGCGCGCGGTCGCGGAGGCCGAGCTGCGCGAGCAGGTCGGCGTGCTGGCGACGGAGCTGGCGGGCAAGATCGTCGGCGAGTCGATGACCGACTACGCGCGGCAGAGCGGCGTCGTGGACCGCTACCTGGAGGAGCTGCGCACGGCGAAGGCGTCGGACGCGGCGGCGGGCGAAGCCCGCGACTGACAGCCGGCAGAGCCATAGGCCCAGGCGCCCGCACCCCTGATCGGGGTGCGGGCGCCTCGTCGTGTCCCGGCGTCCGGGCTCGTGTCAGGGCCGCGGCCCGCCCCGTACGGCGAGGGCGCGGCGCAGGTCGTCGAGCTGGTCGGCGAGGGCGCGGCGCAGGGCGGGGGTGGGGTCGCCGGTGCGCAGGCACTCCTCGCCCTGGGCGAGGGTCTCGGGCTCGACGAGGCGGTGGGGGAAGCCGTGGGTGCCGGCGGCGGTGGCGAGGGCGGGGCCGCGGCGGGCGGCGAGGGCGACGGCGTCGGTCCAGTAGCGGTCGCGCCAGGGGCGTACGAGGTCGGGGTGCTCGGCCTGCCAGAAGCCGTCGGCGGTGGCGGTGAAGAGGTAGTTGGACAGCTC
>KL569382.1:54643-56296 GCA_000715685.1 Streptomyces lilacinus | reverse complement strand
CCGCCGTAGAGGGCGGTCCAGGCGGCTTCCTTGGCGGCGGGGTCGGGGAGGGCGGCGCGGCAGCGGGCGGCGCCCTCGCGGCCGGTGGCGCTGGGGTCGCGGGCGAGCTCGGCGTCGATCTCGGCGGGGCCGGCCGCGCCGAGGGCGGCGAGGCGGGCGAGGGCGCGCCAGCGCAGGTCGGCGTCGAGGGCGGGGCCGCCGGGGACGGTGCCGGTGCGCAGCCAGTCGTGGACGGTGTCGGGGGTGGCGGCGCTGTCGAGGAGGGTGCGGACGGCGGTCAGGCGCAGTCCTTCGGCGCCGGGGCGGCCGGTGGTGCGGTCGAGGAGGTCGTGGCAGAGGGCGGTGAGGTCGGCCAGGATCCGGGGGCGGTCGGCGGGGTCGACGTAGCGGTCGGCGATCTGGGCGCGGGTGAAGGTCAGGACGGCCGCGACGAGGGCGTTGTCGCTCTCGTGGGGCAGGTGGGCGCGGGCGGCGTCGGCGTAGGCCGTGGGGGCGAGCTCGCCGTCGCGGACCATGTCGCGGGCGGCGTTCCACAGCACGGCGCGGCCGACGGGGTCGGGCAGGCCGGACAGGGCGGCGAGCGCGGTGGTCCAGGAGGCGGGGTCGAGGCGGATCTTGGCGTAGGTGAGGTCGCCGTCGTTGAGGAGGAGCAGGTCGGGGCGGTGGCCGGGCAGGGCCTTGACGGCTCGGCCCTGGGGTACGTCCAGCTCGAAGCGGTCGCGGAGGACCAGGCGGGTGGGCCGGGCCGGGTCCCGGTCGTAGGCGCCGACGGCGATGCGGTGCGGGCGGCTGCCGTGCCGGTCGACGGTGAGGTGCCAGTACCCCTCGGCCTCGCCGATCGCCGGGGTGAGGGTGTCGACGCCGCTGGTGCGCAGCCAGGTGTCGGCCCAGGCGTGGACGTCGCGGTCGGAGTGGCGGGCGAGGGAGTCGACGAAGTCGGCGAGGCCGGCGTTGCCGAAGCGGTGCCGGGCGAAGTGGTCGTTGATGCCGGCGAGGAAGTCCTTCTCGCCGAGCCAGGCCACGAGCTGGCGCAGGGCGGAGGCGCCCTTGGCGTAGGAGATGCCGTCGAAGTTCAGCAGGGCGGAGGCGGTGTCGTGGACGGCGTCCGGGTCGGGGGCGACGGGGTGGGTGGAGGGGCGCTGGTCGGCGTCGTAGCCCCAGGACTTGCGGGCGATGGCGAAGTCGGTCCAGGCGCCGGTGAAGCGGGTGGCCTCGGAGAGCACCTGGAAGCCCATGTACTCGGCGAAGGACTCGTTGAGCCAGATGTCGTCCCACCAGCGGAGGGTGACGAGGTCGCCGAACCACATGTGGGCCATCTCGTGGGCGATGACCATGCCGCGGGTCTGCCGCTGGGTGTCGGTGACGGCGGCGCGGAAGACGAATTCGTCGCGGAAGGTGACGAGGCCCGGGTTCTCCATGGCGCCGGCGTTGAATTCGGGGACGAAGGCCTGGTCGTAGGAGTCGAAGGGGTAGGGCTCGTCGAAGATCTCGTGGTAGCGGTCGAAGCAGCGGCGGGTGATGTCGAGGATCTCGTCGGCGTCCCGGTCGAGGTGGGGCGCGAGGGAGCGGCGGCAGTGCAGGCCGAAGGGGATGCCGGCGTGCTCGGTGCGCACGCTGTGCCAGGGGCCGGCGGCGAAGGCCACGAAGTACGTG
>KL569382.1:52807-54414 GCA_000715685.1 Streptomyces lilacinus | reverse complement strand
GCCGACGCGGGTGGCGACGGCGTTGCCGAGGACGGTCCACTCGGGGGGTGCGGTGACGGTGGCGTCGAAGACGGCCTTGAGGTCGGGCTGGTCGAAGGCGGCGAAGACGCGCTGGACGTCGTCGAGGAAGGTCTGGGTGTAGACGTACGTCTCGCCGTCGACGGGGTCGGTGAAGCGGTGCATGCCCTCGCCGGTGCGGGAGTAGCGCATGTCGGCCACGACGTGGAGCTCGTGCTCGCCGGGGGCGAGGTCGAGCGGGAGGCGGTTGTCGTCGAGGGCGGCGGGGTCGAGGGGGCGGCCGTCGAGGGTGGCGCGGTGGAGGACGGCGGGCTTGAGCTCGACGAAGGTGGTGCCGGGGTGGCGGGCGGTGAAGCGGATGCGGGTGGTTGAGCGGAAGGTTTCTTCGCCGCGAGTGAGGTCGAGGTCGATCGCGTAACGGTGGACGTCGAGGAGCCGGGCGCGGGTCTGCGCTTCGTCGCGCGTCAGTTCGGGCATGCGCTTTATGCTGCCGTAACGCTGGCGCTGGGCCGTGCTGAATTTCGGGGTGCTGTCGCGAGGAGCCCGGGTGCGGGCCGGTTTGTGCCCACCCGTTCCGCCCTGCGGAACGACTGCCCACAAACCGGCGGAGCCCCCTACGCTCGCGCGATGGTCTCGTGGTGGCGGATGACCTCGGCGATGATGAAGTTGAGGAACTTCTCCGCGAAGGCCGGGTCCAGCTTCGCGTTCTCCGCGAGTTCGCGCAGGCGGGCGATCTGGCGGGCCTCGCGGGCCGGGTCGGCGGGGGGCATTTTGTGGGCGGCCTTGAGGTGGCCGACCTGCTGGGTGGCCTTGAAGCGTTCGGCGAGCATGTGGATCACCGCCGCGTCGATGTTGTCGATGCTGTCCCGCAGGCGGCCCAGCTCGGCGCGTACGGACTCGTCGATGGCACTGTTGTTCATCTCCACGCCTCGACCCTATGCGGAAGAACGGGATTCGATGACCGGCGGGTGCTCCGGATCGGGGACGCGGCTGCTCCAGCCGCCGGGGACGGCCCTGCCCTGGCGTTCGCGGAAGCGGACGGGCGCGGTGCCGACGCGGCGGGTGAAGAGGCGGCTGAAGTAGGCGGGGTCGGCGTAGCCGACGCGGCGGGCGACGGCGGCGACGGGCAGCTCGGTGGCGGCCAGGAGCTCCTTGGCGCGGCCGAGGCGGATGCCGAGGAGGTAGTCCTTGGGGCTGCAGCCGGCGCCGCGCCGCACCGCGGAGCGCAGCTCGGCGGGGGTCATGCCGTGACGGGCGGCGTGCTGGGCGACGGACAGCGGCAGGAAGGCGTCGCGGGCGAGGGCCCGCAGGAGGGGGTCGGTCTCGTCGGCCGCATCGGCGCGGGCGCGGCGCAGGGCGACGAGGAGCTCGTGGACGGCGGCGGAGGTCTCGACCTCGAGCAGGGGGTTGCCGCGGCGGGCGGCGCGGGCGATGCGGGTGACGGCGGCGCGGGCGGCGGTGGTGTCGGTGAGGGGGACGAGGGGCCGGTCGGGGTCGATGTAGCCGAGTTCGGTGTAGGCGTCGGCGGCGGGGCCGGTGAAGTCGACGAAGGCCTCGTCCCAGCCGGCGCCGGGCGCGGCCCCGTAGTG
>KL569382.1:47878-52560 GCA_000715685.1 Streptomyces lilacinus | reverse complement strand
AGCCACAGGGGGCAGGGGGCGGTGACGGTGCGGCGCCGGCCGTCGGGGGTGCGGAGCCAGCCGGTGCCGGCGCTGATGACGACGGCGACGTGGTGGTCGAGGGTGCGGGGGCCGACGGCGGGCAGGGGGCCGTGCTGCAGGCCGACGCCGAGGCAGACCAGGCCGAGGCGGTGGTGGACCGGGCCGGGGGTGAAGTACCGCATCCAGGTGTGATACACGCGTCGCGTCCCTGCCTTCCGCCGTGTGCGTGCTCGTGTGTGCCCCGTCCAATCAGCGCCGATCTTTGTCCATGGCCCTCTCCCCCGCCAGAGGGCGACCATGGCCGCCGGGGCTTTTGTCCGGTGTCGGCGGGAAGGCGGGCGGGCGGATGGCGCGATGCGTCGTGGGGGACGGGGATTTCGAGCTCGACGGGCGGCCGGTGCGGTTGCTGTCGGGGGCGCTGCACTACTTCCGGGTGCACGAGGGGCTGTGGGCGCACCGGCTGGGGATGCTGCGGGCGATGGGGCTCAACTGTGTGGAGACATATGTGCCGTGGAACCGGCACGAGCCGGAGCCGGGGCGGGTGCGCGACGTCGGGGCGCTGGGCCGTTTCCTGGACGCGGCGCACGCGGCCGGGCTGTACGCGATCGTGCGGCCGGGCCCGTACATCTGCGCGGAGTGGGAGAACGGCGGGCTGCCGTCCTGGCTGACGGGCGGGCTGGGCCGGCGGGTGCGCACGCGGGACGGGGTGTTCCTGCGGGCGGTGGACCGGTGGTTCGGCGTGGTGGCGCGGGAGGTGGTGGGCCGGCAGGTGGACGGGGGCGGTCCGGTGGTGCTGCTGCAGGTGGAGAACGAGTACGGGTCGTACGGCAGCGACAAGGTTTATCTGCGGCATCTCGTAGAACGGTGGGAGGCGCTCGGGGTGACCGTGCCGTTGGTGACCTCGGACGGGCCCGAGGAGCACATGCTGTCGGCCGGTTCGGTGCCGGGGCTGACCGCGACGGTGAACTTCGGGGCGGGGGCGCGCGAGGCGTTCGAGGTGCTGCGGCGGTACCGGCCGGGCGGGCCGCTGATGTGCATGGAGTTCTGGTGCGGCTGGTTCACGCACTGGGGCGGTCGGGCGGCGGCGCGGGAGGCGGCCGAGGCGGCGCGGGAGTTGCGGGAGGTCCTGGAGTGCGGGGCCTCGGTCAACCTCTACATGGCGCACGGGGGCACGAACTTCGGCGGCTGGTCGGGGGCGAACCGTTCCGGGGACGATCACCGCGGGGGGCTGCGGCCGACGGTGACGTCCTACGACTACGACGCGCCGGTCGACGAGTACGGGCGCCCCACGGCGAAGTTCTGGGCGTTCCGCGAGGTGCTGGCGGCGTTCCGCGACGAGGGGGCGGCCGGCCCGTTGCCGGCGCCGCCGCCCGCGCCGCCGGCGCTGGGCGCGCCGGTGGCGGCGGTGCCCGGTCGGTGGGCGCCGCTGGGCGAGGTCGTGGAGGCGGTGGGGGGCGCGGAGGTCGAGGCGGGGGTGCCGCCCACGTTCGAGGAGCTGGGTGTCGAGCGGGGCGTGGTGCGCTACCGCTTCGAGGTGCCCGGGCCGCGTGGCGCGTATCCGCTGCGGGTGGTGGGACTGCGCGACGTGGCGGTGGCCCTGGTCGACGGGGTGCGCCGGGCCGTGGTGCCGGTGGGCGAGGGCGATGCCGCGCTGATCGGCGAGGTGGCGGGGCCGGCCGCGGTGGAGCTGTGGGTGGAGTCGCTGGGGCGGGTCAATTACGGGCCGCGGCTCGGCGAGTCGAAGGGTGTCACGGGCGGTCTGCTGCACGAGCGGCAGTACGTGCACGGGGTACGGGCGCGGGCGCTGCGGCTGGAGGCGCTGGAGGAGCCGGGTGCGCTGGAGCGCGTGCCGTGGCGCCCGTGGGGCGAGCCGGGCGGCGCCGGTGCGCGTACGGGGGCGTCGGCGGGGAATCCTGGTCTGTACCGGGCTGTCGTCCGCGTGGTGGGGGCGGGTGACGCGACGCTGGAGCTGCCCGGCTGGGTGCGGGGCTTCGTCTGGGTGAACGGCTTCTGCCTGGGCCGGTACTGGGCCGAGGGGCCGCAGCGCACGCTGTACGTACCGGGGCCGGTGGTGCGTGAGGGGGAGAACGAGCTGCTGGTGCTGGAGTTCGAGAGCGCCGGCGGTCCCCTCCGGCTGAGCCGGCCCGATCCCCGGGCCGAGTCGTCCCGAGCCCCGTCCCGCTGATCACCGGCCGATGACGGTGACCAACGGGACGGAACCCCGTTGCCTGTCTATTGCCCGACCTGTCGCACGGTGAAGCCATCCAGGCAGAACTCAGCAGTCCCGTTGTCCCCCACTTTCCGCAACCCCACCCATGCCTCACCCGTATCCGGGGCCGTGAACTCGTACGAGTACGTGGTGGGCCGGGCGGTGGCCGGCAGGGGCGTACGGACCAGCTCGAGCGCCCCCGGCGCGTCGACGGCCGTCACCCATGCGTACTGCCCCGCCCGCTCGTTGTCGTAGCGGAACGTCACGCGGTAGCGGCGACCGGGCTCGAAGCGCACCGTGTGGGGGACGGTGCGGTAGACCAGGCCCACGTTCTCGCCGCGCGACTTGAGGGACTGGGTGCCGTCTATGACGTCGTCCACGGCCTTGCCGTTCCAGCCGCGCTGTGTGTAGGGCGCGTGCCGTTGGGCGATGTGGGTGCGGGGGTCGGTGACGCCGCCGGCGTCCCCCTTGACGAACGGGCCCCAGCCCTGGGGCACGTTCTCGAAGTCCTCGGCGACGAGCGCGCCCCCAGTATCCGGCCGCCGGCCCGGCACCACCCGCACCGCGTCGAACCGCACCCGTGCCGTGCCGGGCGCGGCCGTCAGCGACAGCGTCACGGGGCCGCCGCCGGCCGGCACGGTGAACCACGTGAACATCCGCTGGAAGCGCGTGCCGTGCTTGCGGTCGGCGGCCACGTGGTTGCCGGCGGTGGAGGTGTCCGTCCAGTTCGTCGCCGTGACCCCGTCGGCCGTGCGGACGCTCAGGGCGGCCCGGCGCTGCTCCCCCGCCGTGGCCCCGACCTCGACCTGCACGGACGCCGCGTACGCTGTGTATAAGAGACAGCCCCGGCGCCGACGACCAGCTCCCAGTCGCCGAGCGGGCTCCGCACGGCGCGGGCGGGCCCGGAGACCTGCCAGGCGTCCAGGGTCCCGGAGTTGAAGTGCGGGTCACGGACGGGGGTGCCCTCGCCCCAGCGGGGGTCGCGCGGGCGCTCGCGCCGCCGGGTGAGGACGTAGGGCTGACCGGGCGCCGCCTCGATGCTCACGCGGCCGCGGCGGACCGGCAGCTCGACGGCGTCGGCCCGGCCCCGGTCGGTGAGGCGGTGCAGCACGACCGTGCGCAGCCGGGACCAGCCGCGGGGCAGGACCCAGGTGGTGCGGCCGCCGCGCGGGTTGTAGTGGTAGAGCTTGGCGGGCGCGGTGGCCCGGCGCGGCTCCCACGGCAGGAGGTAGGTGCCGCCGGTGCAGACGACGCGGCCGTCCGTGGTGATGGTCCTGGTGCCGTCGGCGTCCGACACGGCGGTCCGGGTCGGGCCGGCGAAGGTGATGCGGTGCTCGTGCCAGGTTTGGATCGGAAACGCCTGCAAATACTTGGCGGGAAGGTTCTCGGTCCACAGCAGTCGGTAGAAGGCCTCCCAGTCGGTCTTTCCCTGCCACCCCTCGAAGGTGCCGAGCTTGGCCGTGCCGAGCAGCGGCCACTTGTCGGCGAAGACGTCCTTCTGGTGGTGGCGGAGGAAGCGGATGAGCCGGGAGTTGATGCCGCGGGAGGTGTCGGGGCCGTAGTCCGTCTCGGCCGCCCAGTGCGCCCAGAGGGCGGAGCGTTCCAGTCCGTGCCCCCACTCGGTGGTGATCTGCCAGCCCTGCGCGCGCAGCTCGCGCTGCAGTCGGTCGGAGTTCCAGCCCGACTCGCGGAAGACGTCGATGTAGAGCGTGTTCAGGGCCGGGTCGGTCTCCTCGCGCAGCTGCCGGAAGCGGCGGACGAGATCGCCGGAGACCAGGTCGCGGCGCGGGTCGATGCGGTAGGACTGGTCGAGCCAGTCCCACTGCGGGTTCCTCGGGTCGACGAGGGACTCGGAGAAGGCGTGCGCGACCGGGTACGACTCGGTGGTGTTGACGTGCACGGCGAAGTCGCTGTTCCAGCGCTTTCCCACGCGCAGCAGGGTGTTGAGGTCGGCGAGGCCGCCGGCGCGGGTGTTGTGGTTCCCGCCGTAGTCGGGGTGGGCGGAGTCGTGGCCCTCGGACTGGTAGCCCTTGAGGAGGGTGAACTGCCGCAGGCCGTCGGTGGCGAGGTGGACGCGCTTGACGTTGTCGAGGGTGGTCAGGAAGGGATTGGTGGCCTGGCTGGCGAAGTTGAACGCGATGTGCGGCACGACCCGCAGGTGCTGTTCGTCGGCGCCGGGCGGCTCGACCATGATGTCGCGCATGGCGAGGGCGGCGTCCTGCCAGTCGACGGTGCCGTCGCCGTTGCGGTCCCCGGTGACGACGACGGTCACGTACGGCAGGGGCTCGGTGTCGGCGACGGGCGCGGTCGCGGCACGGTGGGTCCACTGGCCGCAGGTGATCTGGGCCTTGACGTATCCGTCGCGGCGGAGGGTCTGGCGCCACAGGCGCCCGTTCTCCCACGCGGCGTCGGGGCCGGGCCGGTCGTAGACGGTGTTCGTCTCGATCGCGGC
>KL569382.1:47361-47566 GCA_000715685.1 Streptomyces lilacinus | reverse complement strand
GGCGTAGGCGCACCCGGTGGGCGCCGCCTCGGGAGGCGTGGCCGGGGTGAGGCGCAGCAGGGTGTCCCCGCTCTTGGCGGCGTCCAGCTGGACGCGCGCCGCGAGGAGCGCGGCGCCGGGCTGGGTGTCGCGCACGGACAGGAAGGCCAGCGCGGGCAGCCGGAGCGTCCCGATCCGCAGGGCGGGGGCTGTCTCTTATACACAT
>KL569382.1:45360-47053 GCA_000715685.1 Streptomyces lilacinus | reverse complement strand
GGCGAAGTCCAGCGTGTACCGGGCGCGGTCGGCGGTGGTGGAGGAGGTGACCCGCGGGGTGTGCTCGCGCTCGTCCACGAGCACGGTCGTCACCGGCTCCTCCTGCCCGTGCAGGACGGCTCCGCTCGCCCGGTCGGTGTAGGAGACGATGCGCGGAAAGGCCCGGTCGACGCGCACCTCGAGCGCCTCGGAGCGCAGCACGGCCTCGCTGCCCGCGCCGAGGGCGGCGGCCTCGCCGTTCCCGCCCAGCGCGGCGCCGAGTCCGGCGAGAGCGGTGCCGACGACGACGGTACGCCGGCGGGGGCCCGGGGTTTCTGCGGTCACGCCGTCACTGTGGGGCGGGTGCGGCCCAAGTGGCCATGGACAAAGAGCGAGACTGTATTGGACTAACGGCCCCCATCAGCGCCCGGCACGGCCCGGGTCCCCGGCTCCCGGCTCCCGGGTCATTCCCCCCGCGCCCCGCGGCGCGGCATCATGCACGCATGATCGCCACACTGCAGTGCACCGTCATCGACTGTCCCGACGCGTTGGCCCTGGCGCGGTTCTACTCCGCCGTGCTCGGTTGGCGGGTCGTCACCGACGAGTCGGAGCCCGACTGGGTCGAGCTGATCGACCCCGTCACCCGGCAGCGCATCGCCTTCCAGGAGGTCGCGGGCGAGTATCGGCCGCCGCGGTGGCCGGAGGTCGAGCATCCGCAGCAGATGCATCTGGACTTCGAGGTCGGCACTCGCGAGGACGTGGAGCGCGGGCGGCGCGATGTGATCGCTCTCGGTGCGACGTTCCTGCATGACAGCGGCGGGGAGAAGCGGGGGTTTCTGGTGTTTTCGGACCCGGCGGGGCATCCGTTCTGCCTCTGCTATGGGCAGGAACCTGTCGTTCCGGAGTGAGTCATCAGGAATGCGGTATATCACTTTCTCCACGCCCTGGCCGAGAATGATCCACTTCTGAAATGATCAAACCGGCCGTCCGGATCGCGCCAGCTCGTCCCGCACTTCGCACCACACAAGGACTCGAACTATGTCTGGCAGACGTCTGCGCGCAGCGTGGATAACGGCACTCCTCCCTGTCACCCTCGCGGCCGGCCTCCTCACCGGTTCGCCGGCGCAGGCCGTCGTCGGCGAACCGGCCGCGGAAGGGGCGTACCCCTTCACCGTGAAGGTCGACATCGGTGACGGGCAGCGGAGCTGCTCGGGCGTGCTGGTGGACCAGCGCTGGGTGATGACCGCCGCCGGCTGCTTCGCCGAGAACCCCGCGAAGCCGCTCCCCCTGCCCGCCGGGGCGCCGCGCCAGAAGACCACCGTGACGGTCGGCCGCACCGACCTCACCACGGACAAGGGCCACGAGGTGGACGTCACGGAGCTCGTCACCCGTGACGACCGCGACGTCGTCCTGGCCAAGCTCGCCGCGCCCGTCACCGACGTCGCCCCGATCGCCGTCGGTGCCGCGCCCACCGCGGGCGAGGTGCTGCGGGTCGCCGGCTACGGCCGTACGAAGAGCGAGTGGGCACCCGACCGCCTGAACTCGGGCACCTTCACCGTGGAGTCGGTCAAGGGCACCGACGTCGCCATCGCGGCCAAGGCCCCCGTCGACGGCAGCGTCTGCAAGGGCGACATGGGTGGCCCCGCCTTCCGGGAGAACAAGGGCCGTTACGAGCTCGCGGCGATCAGCAGCCGCTCCTGGGGCACCGGCTGGG
>KL569382.1:41389-45115 GCA_000715685.1 Streptomyces lilacinus | reverse complement strand
CCGCTCCTGGGGCACCGGCTGCTTCGGCTCCGACGAGACCCGCAAGGGCATCACCGAGACGCGCGTCGACGACCTCGGCCCCTGGATCCAGCAGGCCCGCATGCAGACGGCGTCCCTGCAGAACGACTTCAGCAAGCGTTGCCTGGTCGTCTCCTGGCGCACGCCCGACAACGGCGCCCCCGCCCAGCAGTACGACTGCAACCCCGCCTGGGCCGACCAGGTCTGGCAGCTCGAGCCCGTCTCCGCCGGCGGCTACCAGATCCGCAACTCCCTCAGCAAGCGCTGCCTGGTCGTCTACGCCGGCAGCAGCGACAACGGCTCCCCCGCCGCCCAGCACGACTGCAACTCCGCCTGGGCCGACCAGGTGTGGGACCTCGTGCCGGTCAAGACCGGCGGCTACCAGATCCGCAACGCCTACAGCAAGCGCTGCCTGGTCGTCTTCTCCAGCAAGAACGAGAACAGCGCCCCCGCCGCCCAGTACGACTGCAACCCCGCCTGGTCCGACCAGGTGTGGAAGTTCTGACCCCGGAGCGACACAGCTTCACAGCGACACTGCTCCACAGCTCCACAGCGAGAAAAACGGGGGTGCCGGCGACGGCACCCCCGTTCCGCTTTTCGCGCGCCCCGCTACGCCGGCAGCAGCGCGGCCGCCGCCCGCAGCGCCTCGCCCGCGCCGCCGACGATCGGCGCACCATGGCCGAAACAGGCCGTTTGAACGTCGAGCGCCGCCTGACGGTGGAAGGAAGCGATCGCCTGCTGCCGGTCGGTGTTGAAGACGCCTAGCATCACCTCCTGCACATTGGCGATCGTGTCCCCCGTGAAGAGCACGCCGGACGACGTCAGGTGCAGGGCGACGCTGCCCGCCGTGTGGCCGGGCACGGCGACGACGCGGACCTCCTCGCCCCAGTCCAGCGTGTCCCCGTCGACGAGCTCGCGGTCGATCCGGCACGGCCGGCGCAGTGTCGCCAGCTCGCCGAGGGTCGCCTGCACCGACTCGAAGATCGGCACCTCCCACTCCTCCAGCACCGGGGGCGGCTCCGGGAGCTCGCCCCGGACGACGGCCGCGTCCCCCGCGCCCGCCAGGACCCGTGCGCCCGTGGCCGCGGCCAGGTCCGCCGCGGAGCCGGAGTGGTCGATGTGGGAGTGGGTCAGCACGATGTCCCGGACGTCCTCCGGTCGGGCGCCCAGGCCGGCGAGCGCGTCAAGGACGGGCTCCGCGCGGTCGGGAAGGCCCGTGTCGACCAGGGCCCAGCCGTCCGACCAGCGCACGGCGTACGCCTGGCCCACCACGAAATTCAACATCCATATGTTCGGCGTTACTTGAGAGGTCTCCACCTTCAGCTGCGTCATGCCGCCACGCTAATGATCATTTTGGTCCGGGCCCAAGCCTTTGCGCCCTCGGCGGATTGAGCCACCGGCGAACTCCCGCGCCCGACAACGACCCCGGTCAGGCCGCCCGCTCCCCCCGGTCGACCGGGAAGACCGCCGTCACCTGCCAGCCGCCCTCCGGCGCCGGGCCCGCCGACAGCCGGCCGCCCATCGCCTTCGCCCGCTCGGCCAGCCCCACCAGCCCGAAGCCGCCACCCCTCGCCTTCTCGGCCAGCTGGGCCGCCTGCTTCCCGTCGTCGGCGATGCGCAGCTCGACGCCGGAGTCGACGCCCCGGATCCCGATCCGTACGGCCGTGGCGTCGGCGGCGTGCTTGCGGATGTTGGTGAGGGACTCGCGGACGACGCGGTGCACGCCGGCCGCGACCTCCCCGGGGATCCACGTCTCCATGCCCTTCTCGATGTACAGGGCGACGGGCGGGCCCGTACGGGCGAACCCCTCGGCCAGCGCGCGCACCTCGGGGAGGCCGGCGACGGGCTCGGTCTGGGCCTCGCCCTCGCGCAGGATGCCCACCAGGCGGCGCATCGCGCCGAGCGCCTCGCTCGCGGAGGTCTCGATGCGTTCGAAGGCGCCGGCCGCGGCCGGCCCGGCCAGGGCGGTGAAGCGGGCGGCCTGGGCCTGGACGGCGATCCCGGTGATGTGGTGGGCGACGAGGTCGTGGAGCTCCCGGGCGAGCTCGAGCCGCTCGGCGGTGCGGACCGCGGCCAGGTCGCGGACCCGCTGGCGGGAGTGTCCGCGCAGGAGCAGGGAGTACGTGCCGACGACGACCAGCAGCACCGAGAAGAGCGCGGTGAACCACTCGGGGTTGAGGTCCCGCATGGGCGCCGCGACGACGGCGAGGGCGAGCAGGGGGCCGAGGACGCTCGCCACCCGGTCCGAGGAGCGGCTGACGACGAGGGTGAGGAGGACGAGGAGCGCGATGTCCTCGCCCATGCCCCAGACCACGCTGGGGTGCTGCCCCGCCATCAGGAAGGCGGAGGCCGTCAGCGAGACGGTGGCGGCGACGGCGGCGCGCACGGTGAGCGGGATCCAGGCGTAGGGCACGGCGCACAGGCAGACCAGGACGCCGGAGGCGAGGACGACGGCGTGCGGCTCGCTGGGCTGGCGGGCCAGGGCGATGCCCTCGAATCCGACGAGGCAGAGCAGGACGACCCCGAGCCCGGCCTTGGCGGCCACCGCCCGGTGGGGGTGCCGGGTGGCCCAGCCGGTCCAGCCGGTCACGTGCCGCCCGTGGCCAGTCCGCTCTCCCAGGCCCAGGCGGCGATCTCGACGCGGTTGCGGGCGTCGAGCTTGAGCTGCACGTTGGCCAGATGGGTCTTGACCGTGGAGAGGGAGACGAAGAGCTCGGCGGCGATCTCGGCGTTGGTGGCCCCGCGGGCGAGGCAGCGCACGACGTCGGCCTCGCGGTCGGTGAGCGGCTCGGAGGGCTGCCGGACCGCGCTCTCCGTGCCGGTGCCGGGGTTCGCGGGGGCCATGTCGCGCAGCAGCCGGACGGTGATGGCGGGCGAGATGAGCGAGTCACCCACGGCGGCAGCCTGCACGGCCTCGACGAGCATCGCGGGGCTGGCGTCCTTCAGCAGGAAGCCGGAGGCGCCGTTGCGCAGCGCGGTGTGGACGTACTCGTCGAGATCGAAGGTGGTGACGATGACGATGCGCGGCCGCTCGCCGCCCCCGGGTCGGGCGGACAGCCGGCGGGTGACCTCGAGGCCGTCCAGCTTGGGCATGCGGATGTCGAGGAGCAGGACGTCGGGGTCGTGGCGCTCGACGGCCTCCAGGGCCGCCTCCCCGTCGACGACGTCGGCGACGACCTCGATGTCGGGCTGGCTCTCCAGGATCATCCGGAACCCGGTGCGGACCATTTCCTGGTCGTCCGCGATGACCACGCTGATCGCCATGCTGTGCCCTCGCTCCTCGGTGGCCTCAGGGGTCTGAAGGGTCGGAGATCTCTCCCATGTCACCGGGGGTACGAAGGCGGCGCAACCGCAGCGTCGGTCGGCCGAGCGGCGGCCGCGACCGCGGCGCGGGACGACCGAGCGGCCGGGAGCGGCCGCGGCGTCAGTCGGCCGTGCGGCCGTTGCGCCGCAGGGCGACCCGTACGCCGTACGCGCCACCGGCGGCCAGCAGGACGACGCCGCCCACGACGACGGGCGTGCCGACCTCCGCGGCGTCGTGGCTGGCCTTGATCACCTGTCCGGCCTCGACCACGCGCTTGACGGGGTTCCCGGAGGAGTCGTGGGGCGGCCGGTTCTTCTTGGCCTCGTGGACCTTGACGCCGTGCCCGGCGTCCCCGTCCGCCCCGGCCGTCGGCTTCCCGGCGGCGGAGGGCCCGACGGCCGGGT
>KL569382.1:40642-41112 GCA_000715685.1 Streptomyces lilacinus | reverse complement strand
GGGCCCGACGGCCGGGTCGGCCGGCTGCTGGGCGGAGTGCGCGGTGCGGGCGGCGGAGGGGGACTTCGGCGCCTTCGCGTAGTCCTTGATCGTGTCGCCCTTGGCGGCCGTGCGGTTCGGGTCGCCGCCGTCCAGGGTGTGCCGCAGGGCGCCGGAGGCGAAGTCGTAGTACGTGGGCAGGCGGGTGCCGTCGAGCTGGGCGCTCAGGGTGGGGTGGGTGCCGTTGCCGCCGAGGATGCGCAGGTGGAGCCGGTCGAGGTCGGCGGCGGGACGGGCGGCGTCGATGGTGTGCTGCCGGGTGCCGCGGGTGACGGTCACGCTGGGGCCGCCGCTGCCCGAGGTCAGGCGGGCCCGGCTGCCGTCGGGGAGCAGGACCTGCTGGACGGTGGTGCCGGGGCGGGTGTCGTGGTCCGGCTTCTCCGCCGCGAAGGCGCCGGCCGTCGGGTACGCCACGGCCTGTCTCTTATACA
>KL569382.1:40030-40399 GCA_000715685.1 Streptomyces lilacinus | reverse complement strand
CCGTCGGGTACGCCACGGCCGCCACGGCGGCGGTGAGGACGGCGGCGGCTGCGATGCGGGACGTGACGGACACGGAAGGGGGCCTTTCCGTAACGGCGGCGTTCGGGCGGTGGCCGCATCGGATCGCGGCCACGCCACAACGTTACGGACGTTTATCCGCCCCACACCTCGACTGTCCGACCATTCTCGTCTCGGCCGAAAGGATGACGGGGGCCCGTCCGGGTCATACCGCAGACGGGCGGACGGGCCCCCGGGGCACCCCGTACCGGGCCTGGGCCGTCCGGGTCGGCCCGGTGGGGACGCGGGGTACGGGGTGGGGTGCGGCGGAAGGGAGTCGGCCGCTCAGCGGCCGAGGCTCTGTCTCTTATA
>KL569382.1:35809-39772 GCA_000715685.1 Streptomyces lilacinus | reverse complement strand
GAGATGTGTATAAGAGACAGGCGGATGGCGGAGGCGAAGGTGCTCACCTCGGTGTAGACGCCCGGGTAGCCGGGGCGTGCGCAGCCCTCGCCCCAGCTGACGATGCCGACCTGGATCCAGGCGCCGCCGTCGTCCTTGCGGAACATCGGGCCGCCGGAGTCGCCCTGGCAGGTGTCCACGCCGCCCTTCTCCATGAAGCCGGCGCAGATCTCCTCGCCGGGGGTGAGGCTGCCGCCGTAGGCGCCCTCGCAGGTGGCGTCGTCGACGTAGGGGACCTCGGCCTTGAGCAGGACGCGCGACTGCGAGCCGCCCTCGCGGGTGGCGCCCCAGCCGGCGACGGTGAAGGTGCCCTCGTTGTAGGCCGTGGTGTCGGCGATCTTGAGGGTGGGCAGGTTGATGGGTTTGGCGAGCTTGATCAGGGCCCAGTCCTTGCCGGTGCCGTTGTAGCCGGGGGCCTGCAGGACGCGGGTGGACTTGACCTTGACGGCCTGCGACGACTGGAGGTCGACGACGCCGGCGGTGGCGGTGATGGAGGTGTTGGCGCCGCTGCCGTTCACGCAGTGGGCGGCGGTGAGGACGATCTGCTGGGTGTAGAGGGCGCCGCCGCAGCCCATCGACAGCCGCACCATCCAGGGGAACTCGCCCTGTGCCGCGGGGACGCCGCCGACGACGCTCGGGCCGGGCCGCGGGTCGGGATCCTGCGCGTGGGCGCTGCCGGGCTGGAGGCTGATCGCGGCGAGGGCGACCGCGCCGACGGCCGTACATCTCCTGAGCACCTTGAGGTAGTTGCGCAACGTACTTCCTTCCGTGGGAGGTTGTGCGCATCGCATGTGGGGGTGCCGTGTTGCGCCGTGCTGCCGATGTGCTTGTAGAGCTCATGACAATGCGCTTTGCGATTATCGGGGCGGGGGACGGCCGCGACCTAGCGGCTTTTTCGGACAGTCGCCCGGACGTTCGTTCGGCCGGCGGGACGGGTCCGCCGCCGGGGCCCCGCCCGTAGAGTGGAGGAGCACGGGCCCGGTCCGGGGCCCGCGACCGCAGGGGGTGGTCCGGCGTGGGCACGGACATCGCGATCGCACACGGTTTTCCCCACCTCGAGACCGTCCGGTCGGCGATCACCGCGCTCTACAAACGGCTCTCCCGCGACGGCGTCCAGTCCTTCGGCACGAGCGTGTTCCCGGTCGACGTGGCCTTCTCCGACGACGAGGACCCCTACCTCGGCGTCCAGCGCGTCGCCCGCGAGATGGTGCGGCACCTGCGGCTGCCGGACGCCCGGATGATCGTCGCCTTCCGCGACATGCGGCACGCCGGCAGCGTCGAGCTCGCGGCCGGTCCGGAGTACTTCATCGAGCTCAACTCCCGTTTCAAGACCCACCGCAAGGACATCGGCGCCGCCCTCGCGCACGAGGTGACGCACGTGTACCTGCACCGGCTCGGGCTGGAGTTCCCCGGCACGCGGGACAACGAGATCCTCACGGACACGGTGGCGACCTACCTCGGGGCGGGGTGGCTGCTGCTGGACGCCTACCGGGAGTCGTCGGTCTCGACGCAGAAGCTCGGCTACCTCACGCCGGAGGAGTTCGGGTACGTACTGGCCAAGCGGGCCCGGGTGTTCGGCGAGGACCCCTCGCCGTGGTTCACGAGCGCACAGGCCTACGACTGTCTCTTATACAGCCGACGCGGGGTACGCGTTCGAGGGCACCGGGCCCGTACGGGTCAGCTTCCCCTGCCCCACGTGTCACCAGCGGATCCGGGTGCCGGTGCGGGGGCCCCTGCGGGCCCGGTGCGCGCTGTGCGGCACGGAGCTGGAGTGCGACACGTAGGGGTGCGGAGAGCGGCTGCCCTTCAGTCGCCCCCGGCCTTCCACCACTTCCGCAGCACCTTCTCCGCGGGCTTCCCGTGCGGCGTGTACGCCAGCCGCTTCGCGGTCTCGCCGCTGTCCGGCCAGTCGTCCCACATCCACCAGCAGACGCCCGCCCACCACGGCTTGCCGTCGAACGCGGCGAGCAGCGCCTCGTAGCCCGCGGCCTGTTCGGCGTCGCCGTCGCGCTTGCTGACGGTCCAGGAGTAGGGGGCCGTGGTGGAGCCGCGCTGGCTGACGTAGCCCGCCTCGGTGAAGAGGATCTTGCGGTGCTCGCGGGCGGAGAAGGCCGCGAGCTCCTCTCCGATCGGCTGCCAGGCCTCCCGCAGGCGGGCCGCGTCCGTGGTGGGGCGGTCGGCCAGCGGCCAGTAGGCGTCGATGCCGATGACGTCGAGGTCCCTCCAGAAGGCGACCTTCCGGTACTCGTCGTAGTTCGCGGCGTACGTCAGCGGGCCCCGGTAGCGCTCGCGGACCGCGGCGACGGTGGCACCCCAGCGCTCGCCGTCCTGCGACGTGCCGGCGAGCTCGGTGCCGACGGCGAACTGCTCGACGCCGGTGGCGGCCGCGAGGTCGGCGTAGTGCGTGATGAAGCGCCGGTAGGCCGCGAACCAGGCGTCGCGGTCGGCGGGCCTGATCTCGGCGCGGTCGCCGCCCCCGATCAGGTCGACGTGGGGCTTGACCATGGTCTTGAGCCCCGCGTCGTGGGCGAGGCGGATGATGTGGCGCAGGCCGTCGTCGCCCGCGGTCTCGTGGGTCGCCCGCATCGCGGAGTCGGTCACGCGGTCCTGGTACCAGGTGGGGGTGAAGGTCACCCATCGGGCGCCGGTCGCGGCGATCTGGCGCAGATACGTTCCGGCCTGCGGACCGCTGTAGTCGTCGGTGTTCCACGAGGGGAGCGTGATGCCCCGCAACCCACTCACCTTCCTGTCGTCGGACCGGCCGCCCGACTGCGGGCCGGATGCGTCGTCGTCGCCGGACGAGGAGCATCCGGCGACGAAGAGGACGGCCACCGCCGCGAGTGCGGCGACCGTCCTCCTCATCACGTTCACAGAAGCGGACTCCTTCTCACGGGGTCACTGGGCCGGCTCACTGGGCCAGGTCGGTCGGTCCGACGAAGGTGTAGCCCAGGGCCTTGATGCCGTCGACGGTCTGCTTCAGCGGGTCCACCGCGTAGTACGGGTGGTAGAAGAAGCTGGCCACGCCGTCGCGGACGGCGAGGTTGGCCTTGGCCGAGGCGATGAGGTCGGCGGGGAGCCGGGCCGGGTGGTTGTTGTAGGGCTCGGGCTCGTAGTTGCCGATGTTCTCCGGCAGCACGCTCGTACCGTAGACGTCCTTGACGGCGTACGGGAAGAACTGCCCGATGTAGCGCGAGGCGTTCACCGCGCCGCCGCTCAGCGTTCCGGCGAAGTACAGCGAACGCTCCAGGCGCGCCGTGTAGTTCTGGCCGAAAACCTTGTAGTCGGTGGCGGACGCCGCGTAGTGCGGGGTCGTCCAGAGCGTGGGCTTGGGCAGCCCCGCCGTCGTGAAGGCCGCAAGGGCGGAGGTGATCCGGCCCTGCGCCCAGATCGTGGAGTCCTCGGTGACCGGCCCGTCGTAGATGACGTTGTCGGAGGCGTCGACGTGGGCGCGGAAGAACTCGAAGTCGTCGCCGGTGACGCCCGTGTACGGGTTGGCGAGGTTCTTGTACTGGTGGGTGTAGCCGTGGTTCATCAGCACGGCGCCGTGGCTGAGCATGTACTTGAGCTCCGCGACGACCTGCGGGGCCTGGGCGAGGGTGACCGTCTCCGCCTTGCCGTTGTTGTAGACGCCCTTGGGGTCCGTGTAGACCGGGATGACGTTGATCCCGTACGGAATCCGCTGCGAGTAGAGGTAGTCGGCCATGGCCCGCAGCTGGTTCGGGTCGGCCTTGGGGCTGATGTCCTCCAGCCGGACGAACGCCCGGTGGCGCTCGGTGGTGGCGGGGGCGAGTCCGTCGAAGAGGAGGTCCTCGAAGACGATGACGCGGTCCGACTCGGAGACGTAGGTGAAGGGGATCTCCCCCACGTAGGTGAGGTTGCCGGAGCGGATCGCCCAGGGGCCTGTCTCTTATACACATCTCTGAG
>KL569382.1:30923-35534 GCA_000715685.1 Streptomyces lilacinus | reverse complement strand
GCGGGTAGCCGGTGCCGGTGGCGACGGCGGGGTGCAGCACGCCGCCGTCGAAGCCCGCCGGGATCTTCCGGGTCAGCTGCTGGTTCTTGTAGGTGACCTGGTTGATGTTGCCGACGCCGCCGCCCGTCTCGAAGAACGAGTTGGTGGGGTCCCAGCCGTACTTCTGCTTGAAGGTCTCCACGCCGACGGTGTTCGCCATGTTCCAGACGTTGTCGCCGATCCAGGTGACGGGCTTGGCGGTCTTCAGCGCGTCCTGGTAGAAGGCCGCCGGGATCGCGTCCGGGATCGTACCGCCGTAGTAGGTCGAGCCGACGTAGACGGTGGCCGTGTACTGCTCGACCATGCCCGCCGTGTAGGCGGAGACCGGCTTGGAGGTGACGGTGCCGAAGTGGCCGGCGAGGTTGGCGATCGCCATGGCGTAGAGCTCGCCGAGGTAGCCGTACGGGCCGGTGGTGTCGTAGAGCACGAGCGCCGAGGTGCCGGGGGCGGCGGCCAGTGCCTGGGTCGAGGCGGCCTTGACGGTCGTCGGCGCGGGCGCCGGGGAGATCTTCAGGGACTTGGCGCGGCGCTTGCGGTCGTTGGCCAGCCGGCCGGAGACCCAGGACTTGAGGTCGGTGGTGCTCGCCCCGGAGAGCGAGGCGGCTCCGATGCCGGAGAGGCCGTGCGGCGGACGGGTTTTCCCGTCACCGCCTATGACCGCCTGGGCGCCGGTGGAAAGAACGAAGCCGCCCAGCAGGGCGGCGACGACGGCCAGGACGATCGAGAGCCGGGAAATTCCCGTTCTGGCTCGCGGCTTTTTCATTGTTGTTCCCCCCTGGTTGTCGAGCTGTTGTCGCTTCCCCCACCGATCTCCGCCGATGACAGGTCCCGACAGTTGGCTGATTCTTGTGGGGGCCGGGAGGGGTGTCAATAGACAACTTTGATCCGGACCGTGCAATTCATGTCAGCAGAATTGGTGCAGACCAGAAGTCACTTGCGTCACAGCGCGGCACCGACCAGGCATAACTACCGGTTGGTCCAAAGAATTTCCTCATCCGATTCAACAACTTTCACCATGAAGGGCTAAACGCACCACCCGATCTGATACCTTCCCTGCGCACGCCTCAAGACGACAGACGAGGCGCGAATCCGGGGGGAACTCATGTACGGAAAACCCGCTCTGGGGACAGTCCTGCCCTTGGTGGGACTGACGGCAGCCCCAGAAGTTCTGCCGGGCATACCCTTTGCCAGGGGACTGCAGGAAGCGGCCGGTGCCGGATTCCTGCTCTACTGCGCGATAGCCGCCGCACTTCTTTCGGCGAAATTCTGGTTCGCCCTGCGGAACGCCGGCGGACGTTCATGATCACCGAAGTACTGCTCTGGTCGAGCATCGCCATCATCGTGATGGCTGCCTGCTACAACTCGACCCTCTTCGTGCTCTCGAGACGGCGCGTCCGCCGCGACCGCGGTCCGCGCGCCGAGCGCCTGTACGTCTTTCTCCTCGCCTGTCTCAACGAGGAAAGGGTGCTCGCCGAGAGCCTCGCCCGCATCACCGCCCTGCCGGCCGGGAATTTCCTCGCCCTCGTCATCGACGACGGCTCCGACGACCGCACCTCCGACATCGCCCGCGCCGCCGACCCCGAGCGGGTCCGGCTCCTGCGCCGGGAGTTGCCGAACGCGCGCAAGGGCAAGGGCGCCGCCCTCAACGCCGGCATCCGCCACCTGCGGGAATCCGGCATCCTCGACCGTCGCGACCCGAGCGACGTCATCGTCTGCGTCGTCGACGCGGACGGCCGCCTCGACCCGCACATCGTCCAGGCCGTCGACCCCTACTTCGACGACCCGCGCACCGGCGCCACCCAGGTCGGCGTGCGCATGTACAACCGCCACAAGGGTCTGCTCGCCCGGCTCCAGGACATGGAATTCGTCATCTACGGCGACATCTTCCAGTCCGCCCGACGCTACTTCGGCAGCGTCGGCATGGGCGGCAACGGCCAGTTCATGCGGCTCTCCGCGCTGGACACCCTCAGCGACGAGAGCGGCAAGGGGCCCTGGAGCGACTCCCTCACCGAGGACCTCGACCTCGGGGTCCGCCTCATCGCCCGCGGCTGGACCAACCACCACTGCACCACCGCCGCGGTCTCCCAGCAGGCCGTCCTCGACGTCCGCCGGCTGGTGCGCCAGCGCTCGCGCTGGTTCCAGGGACATCTGCAGTCGGCGGGGCTGGTCCCGCTGATCCTGCGCGAGGTGCCCACCAGGGCCGCCGTCGACCTGCTGTACCACCTCTCCAGCCCGGTGCTGATCCTGCTCACCTCGCTGCTGCCGCTGTCCTTCCTCGTCGCCACGGGCGGCGCCGTCGTCGGGTCCGTCGAGGCCGGGCGCCCGCTGATGTCCCCGATGTGGGTCCTCGGCCCGTACGTCCTGTCCTTCACCGCGGCGTACGCCTACGGCTGGGTCTACTCCCGCCGCGAGCGCGGACTGGGGCTCGTCCGCGCGGTCCTGCTCTCCCACCTCTTCGTCTTCTACGGCTACATATGGTTCGCCGCCGGGTGGTGGGGCCTGTGGCGCATGCTCACGGGCAAGCGGACCTGGCTCAAGACCGCGCGCACCTGACGCGGCCGCGCCCCTTCGAACCATCGCGCGCGCCCGACCGGTCCGCGCCCTCTCGAACTCCCGAGCTCCACACACCGAGCAAGCCGAGCAAGCACCTTCCTAGGGAGACCCATGTCCCCGAACGTGATCACCACGCCCGTGCGCGCCATGCTCGTCCTGGGCACCCGTCCGGAGGCCATCAAGCTCGCGCCCCTGGCGCGCGCGATGGCCGACTCCCCGCTGTTCGAGCCCGTCGTCGTCACCACCGGCCAGCACCGCGAGATGCTCCACCAGATGCTGGAACTCCTCCAGGTCGAGGCCCGCGTCGAGCTCGACGTGATGCGTGACCGGCAGGAGCTGTCCAAGCTGACGGCCCGGCTGGTGGACGGGCTCGGCGACGTCGTCCGGGCCGAGCGCCCCGACCTCGTCGTCGTCCAGGGCGACACCACCTCCGCGCTGACCGGCGCCCTCGCGGCGTTCTACGAGCACGTCCCCGTCGCCCACGTGGAGGCCGGGCTGCGCACCGGGGTGCTGGACAACCCCTTCCCCGAGGAGCTCAACCGCCGCCTGATCGGGCGCATGGCGCGCTGGCACTTCGCCCCCACGCCCCGCGCGGCCGAGCACCTCACCGCCGAGGGCGTGCCCGCGGCCGAGGTGTTCGTCACCGGCAACACCGTCATCGACAACCTGCTGTGGGTGCTCGAACAGGGCGCCGGACGCAGCGTCTTCCGCGGTGAGCTGCGGCGCGTCCTGGTCACCCTGCACCGGCGGGAGAACCAGGGCGACAAGATGCGGGCCATGGGCAAGGCGCTGCGCCGGCTCGCCGACCGCGGCGACGTGGAGATCGTGCTGCCCCTGCACAAGAGCCCGGCCGTCCGGGAGGCGCTGGTGCCCGAGCTGACCGATCACCCGAACGTGCGCATCGTCGAGCCGCTGGGCTACGCGGACTTCTCCGCCACGCTGGCCGGCTGCGACCTCGTCCTGACCGACTCCGGCGGCATCCAGGAGGAGGCCCCGACCCTCGGCAAGCCGGCCCTCGTCCTGCGGACCACCACCGAGCGGCCGGAGGCCGTGGAGGCGGGCGCGGCCCGGCTGGTCGGCACGGAACCCCAGGTCATCCTGGACGCCGCCATGCGGCTGCTGGACGACGACGAGGCGTACCGGCGGATGGCCAAGGCCGGCAATCCCTTCGGGGACGGGCTGGCGACGGAACGCATCGTCGCCCAGCTGGCCGAGGACTTCGGCGCGGACGCCGACGCGGAGCCGGCGCCGGAACCGCTGGTCGTCCCCCAGCCCGACGGCCCGGGGTCATACTCGACCGCATGACGAGAGTGCGCCGGCTCCTCGCCCTCGCCCTGGTGGCGGCCGCCGCGGTGGTGGGTATCGCTTTCGCCGTGAGCGCGATCTGGGGTGACGAGGGCGGAGAGTCGGAGATGCCGTGGGCCGAGGGATCGGTCCACGGCCCCTGGCGGTCGGTGTTCGACGGCCACGGGGAGAACGTCGGCCGCCACGACGGCCTGGCCCTGGCCCCCAAGCCCGCCCGCGAGCCCGGCGAGACCCACGCCGGGCTGATCGTCTCCACACGGCGGTACGGGGCCGTGGACTTCCGCGCCAAGGTACGCACCCTCGCCCAGCTGCGCACGCCCCAGCCCAATCCGTGGGAGGTGCCGTGGCTGGTGTGGGCGTACGAGGACCCGGAGCACTTCTACTACGTCACGCTCAAGCCGAACGGCTGGGAGCTGGGCAAACGCGACCCGGCGTACCCGGGCGGGCAGCGCTTCCTGGCGACTGGCGCCGAGCACTTCCCGGTCGGCCGGACGGCGGACGTGCGGGTCGCGCAGCGGGGGGCGCGGATGGAAGTGAGCGTGGACGGGCGGGGGTTGGTGGCGTACGAGGACGGGGAGCGGCCGTATGTGGGGGGCAGCGTGGGGGTGTACACGGAGGACGCGCGGGTGTTCTTCAGCGACATCGCGGTGCGGGAGCTTGAGTAGGGGGTTGGTGGCCTGAACGCCGGACGGGCTGACTTTGTCAGCCCGTCCG
>KL569382.1:28822-30600 GCA_000715685.1 Streptomyces lilacinus | reverse complement strand
CGCGGTCCGGGCAAGGCCCGGTTACGGGAAGGGGCGGGGTGGGGGAAATCCAAACCCCGTTACGGCGCCTGCCCCGCGCGGTCGGGGTTGGGGCAGGCGCCGAGTCACACGGTGAGCGCCCGATCCGTCGGCCGGACCGGGGCCGGCAGAGTGCTCGTACCCGTCAGGTAGCGGTCCACGCCGCGCGCGGCCGAGCGGCCCTCGGCGATGGCCCAGACGATGAGGGACTGGCCGCGACCGGCGTCGCCGGCGACGAAGACGCCGGGAACGTTGGTGGCGTAGTCGGCGTCGCGCGCGATGTTCCCGCGCTCGTCCAGTTCCACACCGAACTGCTCGACGAGCCCGTTCTGTCGATCGGTGCCGGTGAAACCCATCGCAAGGGTGACGAGCTGCGCCGGAATGCGACGCTCCGTGCCGGGCTTCTGCTCGAGCTTGCCGTCGACGAAGGCGACCTCGACGAGGTGCAGCCACTGGACGTTGCCGTCCTCGTCGCCCTCGAAGTGGGTGGTGGAGACGGAGTAGACCCGCTCGCCGCCCTCCTCGTGGGCCGAGGTGACCTTGTAGAGCATGGGGAAGGTCGGCCACGGCTGGTTCGCGTTCCGCTCCTCCCCCGGCCGGGGCATGATCTCCAGCTGGGTGACGGAGGCGGCGCCCTGGCGGTGGGCGGTGCCGACGCAGTCGGCGCCGGTGTCGCCGCCGCCGATGACGACGACGTGCTTGCCCTCGGCGGTGATCGGGGAGACCGTCAGGTCGCCCTCCTGCACCTTGTTGGCCATGGGCAGGTACTCCATGGCGAAGTGGACGCCCTTGAGCTCGCGGCCGGGGACGGGCAGGTCGCGGGAGGTGGTGGCACCGGCGGCGATGACGACCGCGTCGTAGCGCTTGCGCAGCTTCGCGGCGTCGATGTCGCGCCCGATCTCCACCTCGGTGCGGAACTTGGTGCCCTCCGCGCGCATCTGCTCGATGCGGCGGTTGATGTGCCGCTTCTCCATCTTGAACTCGGGGATGCCGTAGCGCAGCAGCCCGCCGACGCGGTCGGCGCGCTCGTAGACGGCGACCGTGTGGCCGGCGCGGGTCAGCTGCTGGGCGGCGGCGAGGCCGGCGGGGCCGGAGCCGATGACGGCGACGGTCTTGCCGGAGAGCCGCTCGGGCGGCTGCGGGGTGACGTCGCCGGCGTCCCAGGCCTTGTCGATGATGGTGACTTCGACGTTCTTGATGGTGACGGGCTGCTGGTTGATGCCGAGCACGCAGGCGGACTCACAGGGCGCGGGGCACAGGCGGCCGGTGAACTCGGGGAAGTTGTTGGTCGCGTGCAGTCGCTCGCTGGCGGCCTGCCAGTCGTCGCGGTAGACGTAGTCGTTCCACTCGGGGATCAGGTTCCCGAGCGGACAGCCGTTGTGGCAGAAGGGGATGCCGCAGTCCATGCAGCGGCTCGCCTGCTTGCTGATGACGGGCAGGAGCGAGCCGGGGACGTAGACCTCGTTCCAGTCGCGGACCCGCTCCTCGACGGGGCGGGTGCGGGCGAGGACGCGGTCGGTGGTGAGAAAGCCCTTCGGGTCAGCCATGGGTCGCCGCCTCCATCATCTTCTCGTGGGTCTCGGTCTCGGTCAGACCGGCTCGCTCGGCGGCGTCCTTGGCGGCGAGCACTGCCTTGTAGGTGGGGGGCACGACCTTGGCGAAGCGGGCGGCGGCCGTGTCCCAGTCGGCAAGGAGGCCGGCCGCGACGGTGGAGGCGGTCTCCTCGTGGTGGCGGCGCACGACGTCGTGCAGCCACCGCC
>KL569382.1:25615-28583 GCA_000715685.1 Streptomyces lilacinus | reverse complement strand
GTTCGACGGCGGCGGCCAGCTCCTTGTTGACGTTGTCGGGGTCGAGGTCGATCACGTAGGCGACGCCGCCGGACATGCCGGCCGCGAAGTTGCGCCCGGTGCGACCGAGGACGACGGCCCGGCCGCCGGTCATGTACTCGCAGCCGTGGTCGCCGACGCCCTCGGAGACGACGGTGGCGCCGGAGTTGCGGACGCAGAACCGCTCGCCGACGCTGCCGCGCAGGAACATCTCGCCGCCGGTGGCGCCGTAGGCGAGGGTGTTGCCGGCGATGGTGGAGTACTCGGCGAGGTGGTCGGCGCCGCGGTCGGGGCGGACGACGACGCGGCCGCCGGAGAGGCCCTTGCCGACGTAGTCGTTGGCGTCGCCCTCCAGGCGCAGGGTGACGCCGCGCGGCAGGAAGGCGCCGAAGGACTGGCCGGCGGAGCCGGTGAAGGTGATGTCGATGGTGTCGTCGGGCAGGCCGGCGCCGCCGTACTTCTTGGTCACCTCGTGGCCGAGCATGGTGCCGACGGTGCGGTTGATGTTGCGGATGGGCAGCTGGGCGCGGACGGGCTGGGGGGCCTCGTCGCCGACGGTGTTGAGGGCGTCGGCGGCGAGCTTGATCAGCTGGTTGTCGAGCGCCTTGGCCAGGCCGTGGTCCTGGGCGGTGGTGCGGTGGCGGGCGGCCCCGGCGGGCAGGTCCGGCACGTGGAGCAGGGGGGCGAGGTCGAGGCCCTGGGCCTTCCAGTGGCTGACGGCCCGGCCGGTGTCGAGGAGTTCGGCGTGGCCGACGGCCTCCTCGAGGGTGCGGAAGCCCAGCTCGGCGAGGATCTCGCGGACCTCCTCGGCGATGAACTCGAAGAAGTTGACGACGAACTCGGCCTTGCCGTTGAAGCGCTCGCGCAGGACGGGGTTCTGGGTGGCGATGCCGACCGGGCAGGTGTCCAGGTGGCAGACGCGCATCATGACGCAGCCGGAGACGACGAGGGGGGCGGTCGCGAAGCCGAACTCCTCGGCGCCGAGGAGGGCGGCGACGACGACGTCGCGGCCGGTCTTCAGCTGGCCGTCGGTCTGCACGACGATGCGGTCGCGCAGCCCGTTGAGCAGCAGCGTCTGCTGGGTCTCGGCGAGGCCGAGCTCCCAGGGGCCGCCCGCGTGCTTGAGCGAGGTCAGCGGCGAGGCGCCGGTGCCGCCGTCGTGGCCGGAGATGAGGACGACGTCGGCGTGGGCCTTGGAGACGCCCGCCGCGACCGTGCCGACGCCGACCTCGGACACCAGCTTCACGTGGATGCGGGCGGCGGGGTTGGCGTTCTTGAGGTCGTGGATGAGCTGGGCGAGGTCCTCGATGGAGTAGATGTCGTGGTGCGGGGGCGGCGAGATCAGGCCGACGCCGGGGGTGGAGTGCCGGGTCTTGGCGACCCAGGGGTAGACCTTGTGGCCGGGCAGCTGGCCGCCCTCGCCGGGCTTGGCGCCCTGGGCCATCTTGATCTGGATGTCGTCGGAGTTGACCAGGTACTCGCTGGTGACGCCGAAGCGGCCGGAGGCCACCTGCTTGATGCTGGAGCGGCGCGTGGGGTCGTAGAGGCGCTCGGGGTCCTCGCCGCCCTCGCCGGTGTTGGACTTGGCGCCCAGCCGGTTCATGGCGACGGCGAGCGTCTCGTGGGCCTCCTGCGAGATGGAGCCGTACGACATGGCGCCGGTGGAGAAGCGCTTGACGATCTCGCTGACGGGCTCGACCTCGTCCAGGGGGATCGAGGGCCGGTCGCTCTTGAAGGAGAAGAGCCCGCGCAGCGTCATCAGTCGCTCGGACTGCTCGTCGACGCGCTGCGTGTACTGCTTGAAGATGTCGTAGCGGCGGGCACGGGTGGAGTGCTGCAGCCGGAAGACCGTCTCCGGGTCGAAGAGGTGCGGCTCGCCCTCGCGGCGCCACTGGTACTCGCCGCCGATGTCCAGGCGGCGGTGGGTGGCGGGGATGCCGGTGGCGGGGTACGCCTTGGCGTGGCGGGCGGCGACCTCCTTGGCGACGACGTCCAGCCCGGCGCCGCCGATCTTGCTGGCGGTGCCGTGGAAGTAGGTGTCGACGAAGGCCTCGTCCAGGCCGACGGCCTCGAAGACCTGGGCGCCGCGGTAGGAGGCGACGGTGGAGATGCCCATCTTGGACATGACCTTCAGGACGCCCTTGCCGAGTGCCTTGATGAGGTTGCGGATGGCGTCCTCGGGCTCGATGTCCGGCAGGAAGGTGCCCGCGCGGACGAGGTCCTCGACGGACTCCATGGCCAGGTACGGGTTCACCGCCGCCGCGCCGTAACCGATGAGCAGCGCGACGTGGTGGACCTCGCGGACGTCCCCGGCCTCGACCAGCAGGCCCACCTGGGTGCGCTGCTTGGTGCGGATGAGGTGGTGGTGGATGGCCGAGGTGAGCAGGAGGGACGGGATGGGGGCGTGCTCGGCGTCGGAGTGCCGGTCGGAGAGCACGATCTGTCTCTTGTGTATAAGAGACAGGTAGAGGCCGGAGAGGGTGGCGGCCTTCAGGCCGGGCAGGTCACCGTCGGCGTTGATGTGGATGAGCTTGGCGAGCTCGTCGTTGTCGATGACGGGGAACGGCAGGGTGACGCTGCGACAGGAGGCCGCGGTCGGGTCCAGCAGGTTGCGCTGGGGGCCGAGGGAGGAGATCAGCGAGGTGACGAGCTCCTCGCGGATGGCGTCCAGCGGCGGGTTGGTGACCTGCGCGAAGAGCTGGGTGAAGTAGTCGAAGAGCAGGCGGGGCCGCTCGGACAGCGCGGCGATGGGGGAATCCGTCCCCATCGATCCGATGGGCTCGGCCCCGGACTTCGCCATCGGGGCGAGGATGACGCGCAGCTCCTCCTCGGTGTAGCCGAAGGTCTGCTGGCGGCGGGTGACGGAGGCGTGGGTGTGCACGATGTGCTCGCGCTCGGGGAGGTCGGCGAGCTCGATGAGCCCGGCCTCCAGCCACTCCTGGTACGGCTG
>KL569382.1:20574-25361 GCA_000715685.1 Streptomyces lilacinus | reverse complement strand
GTGTATAAGAGACAGGCTCGGCGGCGAGGGCGGCCTTGATCTCGTCGTCCTCGATGATGCGGTGGCTCTCGGTGTCGACGAGGAACATCTTTCCGGGCTGCAGGCGGCCCTTGCGGACGACCTTGGCGGGGTCGATGTCGAGGACGCCGACCTCGGAGGAGAGCACGACGAGTCCCTCGTCGGTGACCCAGTAGCGGCCGGGGCGCAGGCCGTTGCGGTCGAGGACGGCGCCGACGAGGGTGCCGTCGGTGAAGGTGACGCAGGCCGGGCCGTCCCAGGGCTCCATCAGCGTGGAGTGGTACTGGTAGAAGGCGCGCCGGGCCGGGTCCATGGAGGCGTGGTTCTCCCAGGCCTCGGGGATCATCATCAGCACGCTGTGCGGCAGGGAGCGCCCGCCGAGGTGGAGCAGCTCCAGGACCTCGTCGAAGGACGCGGAGTCGGAGGCGTCGGGGGTGCAGACGGGGAAGAGCCGGTCCAGGTTCTGGTTCTCGCCGAACAGCGTGCTCGCCAGCTGGGATTCGCGCGCCCGCATCCAGTTGCGGTTGCCCTTGACCGTGTTGATCTCGCCGTTGTGGGCGACGAAGCGGTACGGGTGGGCTAGCGGCCAGCTGGGGAAGGTGTTGGTGGAGAAGCGGGAGTGGACCAGCGCGACGGCGGTGGCGCAGCGGCGGTCGGAGAGGTCCGGGAAGAACGGCTCCAGCTGGCCGGTGGTCAGCATGCCCTTGTAGACGATGGTGCGGGCGGAGAGCGAGGGGAAGTACGTGTCCGCCTCGCGCTCGGCGCGCTTGCGCAGGGCGAAGGCCTTGCGGTCGAGGGCGAGGCCGGTGTTCTCGCCGTCGGCCACGAACAGCTGGCGGAAGGCGGGCATGGTGGCGCGGGCGCCGGCGCCGAGCAGCTCGGGGGCGACGGGGACCTCGCGCCAGCCGAGGACGGCCAGTCCCTCCTCGCCGGCGATCGTCTCGATGCGCGAGACGGCGGCGGCCACCTCCCGCTCGTCCGCGGGGAGGAAGCCGATGCCGACGGCGTAGGAGCCGGCGGCGGGGAGCGGAAAGGCGACGCTTTCGCGGAGGAAGGCGTCGGGGACCTGCATGAGGATGCCGGCGCCGTCGCCCGAGTCCGGGTCGGAGCCGGTGGCGCCGCGGTGCTCCATGTTGCGAAGGACGGTGAGCGCCTGCTCGACGAGCTCGTGGCTCGCCTCGCCGGTGAGAGTCGCGACAAAGCCCACGCCACAGGCGTCGTGCTCGTTCCGCGGGTCGTACATCCCCTGCTGGGCGGGGTGGGATGCGTGGCGCATCGGCGCTCCCGTCGTCGTCTGGCAGTCATGTCGTGATGCATGTGCCGAGGGACGACGTTGGCCCTCCGCTGAAGAAAGTTGCTGCAGATTACATGATGGGTCGCTTCTCAGAAAGCGGAAGGGTCGGTCCATCATGTGGACACTGCGGGGTTGGTGCGAGCACCCGGGGAGTGCGTGGGACATTCCCGTGGACCGTGGGATCGCCAGGCCTCACCGGGCCCCGCCGCACCGGAGAAAACACGCGGAGAAAACGCGCAAAGCGGGCGGCGTTGCCCGCTGCGCTACCGGATTGTGCCCTGCGACCGCGGAGCTGAAACCGCGGAGAAACACGCACGTTATGCGGGTGTCCGCATAAGCATCACCCGACGGCGGTCCCGAAGGCAAGACCGAGGAGGTACGTCACACCGGCGGCGGCCCCGCCGAGCACCAGCTGTCGCAGCCCGCTGTACCACCACGACCGGGCCGTCACCCGGGCCACGACGGCCCCGCAGGCGAAGAGTCCCAGCAGCGCCAGCAGCACCGCGGGCCACAGCTCGGTGGCGCCCAGGAGGTAGGGCAGTACGGGCAGCAGCGCGCCCAGCGCGAACGAGCCGAAGGAGGAGGCGGCCGCGACGACGGGCGAGGGCAGGTCGGACGGATCGATGCCGAGCTCCTCGCGGGCGTGGATCTCCAGCGCCTGCTCCGGGTCCTTCGACAGCTGCCGGGCGACCTCGCGCGCCAGCTCGGGCTCGACGCCCCGCGACTCGTACAGCGCGGCGAGCTCCTCGAGCTCGTCGGCGGGGTGCTTGCGCAGCTCGCGCCGCTCGACGTCCAACTCCGCGAGCACGAGCTCGCGCTGCGAGGCGACGGAGGTGTACTCGCCGGCCGCCATGGAGAACGCCCCCGCGGCGAGCCCGGCGAGGCCGGCTATGACGATCGTCCCGGAGGAGGCCGTACCACCGGCGACACCGGTCATCAGCGCCACGTTGGAGACCAGCCCGTCCATGGCACCGAACACGGCGGGCCGCAGCCATCCGACGTTCACATCGCGGTGCGTGTGATTGTCGCGGTGGGCGATGTGCGTTGCCGCGGCCGTGTCGAGGACAGCCATGATCTTCGGGTGCTCCCTTCCCCAGGGGTGAGCCCGCTGCCCGCCCCTCTCGAGTCGAAGGTATGCACGACGGGGGGTGATCCGCTAGCAAGGAAGGCCGAACTTACCGCTCTGACCTGCGGGTTTGCGGGGAGGGCGGAAATATTCCCTGTAGGGGGAACGAAAAAGCCCCCGGCGGCGGGGGCCGCGGGGGCTTTTCGGGGTGACGCGGGGCGTCAGGGTTTGTCGGTGCCCGGCTTGGTCAGGTCGGGCTTGGCGGGCTCGGGCTTGGTGACCTCCGGCTTGGCGGGCTTCGCCTCGGCCTTGGTGACGTCGGGCTTGGCGGTCGGCTTGAGGTCCTTCGCCTGCTCCTTGGCCTGGCCCGTCGCCTCCTCGCCGATCTCCGGCTCGATGACGAGCTCACGGCCGGGGGCGCGCTTGGCGGAGACGACGATGTACACGACGGCGGCGATGAAGACGAGGATGGACGTCCAGCCGTTGAGCCGCAGGCCGAGGACGTGGTGGGCGTCGTCGACGCGCAGGTACTCGGTCCAGAAGCGGCCGACGGTGTAGGCGGCGACGTAGAGCGCGAAGGCGCGGCCGTGTCCGAGCTTGAAGCGGCGGTCGGCCCAGATCACGAGGGCGGCGACGCCGAGGCACCACAGGGACTCGTAGAGGAACGTCGGGTGGTACGTGCCGCCGACGCGCCCGATGGCGGGGTTGGCGTCGATCTTCAGCGCCCAGGGGAGGTCGGTCGGCTTGCCGTAGAGCTCCTGGTTGAACCAGTTGCCCCAGCGCCCGATGGCCTGCGCGATGGCGATGCCGGGCGCCACGGCGTCCGCGTACGCCGGCAACGGAATCCCGCGCCGCCGGCACCCGATCCACGCCCCGACCGCACCGAGCGCGACGGCGCCCCAGATGCCGAGGCCGCCTTCCCAGATCTTGAAGGCGTCGACCCAGTTCCGACCCGAGCCGAAGTACAGCTCGTAGTCCGTGATCACGTGGTAGAGCCGCCCGCCGACGAGCCCGAAGGGCACCGCCCACACGGCGATGTCGGCCACGGTCCCGGCCCGACCGCCGCGTGCGATCCAGCGCTTGTTGCCGAGCCAGACGGCGACGAAGACGCCGATGATGATGCAGAAGGCGTAGCCGCGCAGCGGGATCGGTCCGAGGTGGATCACGCCGGTCGAGGGGCTGGGAATGTATGCGAGATTCATGGCAGCTACGAACCTACCGTGTGCGGCGCCCAAGTCCCAGAGTGGCCCGGGAGGCGGTTACTGACAGTAATGCCGCGCGGCCCGACCGGAGCGGGCACGGAATGTCGGGTCGGGCGGTGCACCCCTTCCTTAGCGTGAGTGATCAGTAAGGGAAGGAGGGGCTGAGCGTGCTGGATCGCCTGAACGAGGCCCTGGAGTACGTCGAGGAGCATCTCGATCAGCAGATCGAGGTGGCCGAGCTCGCACGGATCGCGGTGACGTCGGAGTACCACTTCCGACGGCTGTTCTCCGCACTGGCGGGCATCCCGCTGTCCGAGTACATCCGCCGCCGCCGACTCACGGTGGCGGGCGCGGAGGTCCTCGCCGGCGAGCGCACCCTGCTCGACATCGCGGTGCGGTACGGCTACGGCTCGACCGAGGCCTTCGCCCGCGCGTTCCGCGCCATGCACGGCGTGGGCCCGGGGGAAGCCCGACGTGACGGCGCGACCTTGCACTCCCAGCCCCGGATGTCCTTCCGCCTCATCGTCGAAGGGAGCAGCAGCATGCGATATCGAGTCGTGGAGAAGGACGAGTTCCGTGTGGTGGGGAAGAGGGCACGTGTGCCGCTCGTCCACGCGGGGATGAACCCGGCGATCGTCGAGTTCATGCGGAGCATTGGGAAGGGCACGCTGCGGCGGATCGAGGAGCTGTCGGACCAGGAGCCGAAGGGACTCGTCAGTGTCAGCGCCAACCTCGACCCGAGCCGGGCGGAGGGCACGGAGTTCGACTACTACCAGGGGGTGGTGCGGGGCGCGGAGCTCCCCGAGGGCGGCGCGGACGATCTGGACAGCCTGTCTGTTCCCGCCGGGACGTGGGCGGTCTTCGAGAGCTCGGGCCGTTTCCCGGAGACGCTCCAGTACCTGTGGCGTGACGTCTTCACGCAGTGGTTCCCCTCCAACCCGTACGTCAGCCGGCCGGGCCCCGAGATCCTGCGGGTCGCCCGGATGTCACCGGACCGGACGGAGGCGGACACGGAACTCTGGATACCGGTGGAGCGGACGACGGCGGGCTGATCAGGCAGCGGTCAGCTGCGGCCCGTTTGCCACGTCCCGCGCGAGGTCCCTCAGCCACGAGGGGGCTTCGGGGGCGCGGATGATGCTGCGCAACGTGGAGCGCAGTCTGCGGCGGTCGCGCCCCGAGCCGACGACGTCCAGCAGCGGCGGGATGG
>KL569382.1:9119-20319 GCA_000715685.1 Streptomyces lilacinus | reverse complement strand
GCGGGATGGCGATCAGCTCCGACTCGCAGTCCCGCCAGGCGTGGCCGAAGGCGCAAGCCGCCAACACGGCAATGCTGTAGGACAGCTCCCGCCGGCCATTGGCACTGGCTCCTCGAGCGAGTTCGAGTGCTCGGTGCAGCGCGGGAGCGGCCCGTGCGGGGTCCGCGAGGGAGAGGTGCACCTCTCCCTCGTGCCCGGAGATCTCGCACTCGTTGACCCACCAGGCCCATGCCGGATCACGTGGATCGAGCGAGCATTCCGCTGCCGCCCGCACTGCCTCCATCTCGATGAGCGCACTCCGCCCGTTGCCCGTGTCGGCGAAGGCCCGCGCCCTGCGTACTCGGGCCAGCAGTTTCACTCGGGGCGGCACGCGGGACTGGTCGAGGAGTTCGTCGGCGATGCGCAGCGCTTCGCCGGGACGGCCGTACTGGATGCCGTGCATGGCCAGCAGGTCGAGCGCGAACCACTCCATCGACCGATCACCGGCGTGCCGCGCCAACATGTGCGCTTCCAGGAACGCGCTGCGGGCGGCGGCGTCCTCGTCGGCGACAGTGAGAAGCCACCCGGCGACTTGGGCCACTTCGGCGACCAGAGTCAGGTACTCACGCCTGGAACGGTCGGGCACGGAGCCGGAGTCCAGCTTCCGCTGGGCAGCGCGCCAGACCTGTACGGCGGCGGGGGCTACGGCGTCGGCGCCGTAGCGGTTGTCGTGGTCGAGGAGGTAGGCGACGGTGGAGCGCAGGTGCGCGATCTCGCCGTCAACGCCGTCCTCAGCCTGCCTCGGAATCGGCACGACAAGTGCGGACAAGGCACCGTCGGACCCGACGAGCTCGTCCAGAGCCTGCGCCAGCTTTGGTGAGGGCTGCTGCTTCCCGTTGAGCACGCGGGAGAGGTACGACGGGTCGTAGTTGATCGCGCGTGCTGCGGCACCCATCGAATATCCGCTGTCCCGCAGGGTGCGACGGGCGAGGTCAGCGAAGTCGGTCATGGCGGGCTCCGGAGAGGGTCGGCACGGCGTGGTTCGGAAGTGGTCAACGCGCCGCCATGGCTTGCCGCAACGCGACCCGGTGCTCCTGCGTCCAGGCGGCACCCTGCTGGTCGGCCGGAAGGCCGGCGAGCCCGGCGGAGAAGTGGTCGACGGCTTCGTCGTAGCGCTCGAGGGCGAGCGTGCAGAGCCCCATGTTCAACCTGTTGAACGCGGGCGTGAGCCAGTAGGCCGTCTCGGGCGGGGGGACGGTGGCCGCCGCATCCGACAACCGCTCGGCTTTCTCGGCCACCCTCAACGCGTCGTCGGTCGCCCCGAGCGCCGCCAGACCGCGCCCGGCGTGTGCGCGGCGGCGGCATACCAGCGGGCGACTCCCTGCTGTCGACCCTGCCGGCGTGCGAGATACCCACGGAAGTTCAGCGCCTGAGCGGCGAGCGTGCCGTCGTCGATCGCGTCGGCCAGCTCCAACGCCTGGGTGAGCAGGGCCACGGCTTCGTCGTCGCGCCGCACCTGGGCGAGCATCCACCCGCCGAACTGCGCGAACTCCGACGCCACCGCCGTCAGCTGCTCTCGATATGGCCCCCGGGCCCCCTTGAGCATGCGGGTGACGTCCTCGACGTGCGCGAGGGTGGCGGGGATGAGGGACTCGGGGCTGAGGACGTCGTCCAGGCGACGGTACGCGGCGAGTACGCGGCCGAGGGCCTCGACAGTCCCCGCATCGACGCGGGACGGCTGCTCGGTGCTGCGGTCGACTCGCGAGCGGTCGTCGGCATTGAGGGCACCGTCCCGCAAGGCACGACGGGCAAGGTCAGCGAAGTCGCTCACGGTGAACCCCTAGGCATTGACTTGGGCCCACCATTTTAGTCAAGGCCAGTCAACTCCCGCGTGAGCAGCGGGACATCTCACGATGGTGAGAAGACAAGGACCCCCGCGACCGTGCGACCGGTCCGGGGGCGTGGCCAACGCTGAAGAGGAGCGTCGACGTGCTCGACCATAGCTCTCGCTGGTTCCGCTGGGTAAGAGCGCTGTTCGCGCGGGCGAGTGCACCGGTGTGCGACCAGGCCGGTCGGCCGAAGGGGGCGACCGAAGCCGTCGCGGGCGAGATCTTCCTGTGCGTGACGGCACACGGCATCGATTTCCGCCCTCGCGAGAGGCGCGAAGCGGAGGTGACTCGATGAGTACGGCTGCGGATGAAGCGCCGGCTCCGGCGCCGGGAGACGAGCCCGAGCCGGAAGCGTCCGCTGAAGACGAGCTCCGAGCCAAGGTGGCCGAGGCCAACCGGCGCAGCCGGCGGAGGTGGGAGCCGTGACGAGCGACCAGACCGCCGAGACAGCGGTTGCCTCGCCCCTCCCCCGGCGCCCGCGCTGCGAAGAATGCTGGGACATCAAGCGCAAGCGGGCCGAAGCCCTGGCGGCCGGCGACCGCGCGGGCGCGGCGGCGATGGCTACGGCGATGGGCGTGCACCAGCGGGTGGCGCACTCCTGTGAACGCACGACAGCCCGCCCCGGCGAACCGGGGCGGGCTGTCGCTTCAGGGCTGCAGCGGCACGGTCGCTACATTCCGCGATCCGGGCCGTACCAGACGGCTGTCTCTTCGCCGTAGCTCATAGGCAGGCTTTCGAACTTTACAGGACCTGGATAGAACACGGGGCTGGGTCCGGTCATGTCTTCCCCGGCCAGGTAGCGGTAGAGCCACTCGGAAAAGCTGATGGAGTACTCGAAGAACTCGCTTTCACCGTTTTCGACGAATATCCGGACGCCCCTACCAGCAGCCCCCGGGGCCAGGAAGATCGTCTCCCCACGGTCGGTGCTGGCAACAGGCGTCAGCCCGCCGGCGGTACCGAACTCCATTTCGCTGATACCGAGGACTCGACGAGGGTCTCCCTCGATCTCATCATCCCAGGGGACCGCTTCCCAGTCCTCCACCGTCTCACGGATCCACTCCCCCAAATTCCATCCGGAAGTCGCAGGGTGGCTCAGGTAGAGATGACCATGCACTTTCACCGGCGCATAGTCCTCAACAATCCTCTTGTAGTCCGCGGGAAGCTCAAAACCCAGCGAAGACTCAAGACTTTCCCAAGCCTCGGGCGCCGGGCCATAACCTCTCGGCTCGCCGAGCCTGGCAACGACGTCGCCAAGATAATCAGAACTCGCCACTCTCTATCTCCTCGGGCAGTCGGCGTCGCCTGTTGTCGTACCACCGGTCGGCGACTGATGAACGATGCAATGCTTCGTTGTTCCGTCCTCGATCACCGAGTAGGTGTACTCGATGGAAGTCGGAATACCGGATTTGTCATTACCGTAATGAGGAACAATGGAGGCCTGGACATGCTTACCGGCCTGGGCCGGCTTCCACATTTCCGCCTCAACAGTGCTGCTGATGTACGGGGAGTTGGCCCTCGCGTACTCGGCCACAAGGTTCCTCAGGTCAATTCCTGAGCCACTGAGTGCCGACGGTATGAGGTGGCCGTTGGCAGCCCTGTACCTCTGTGCCTGAATCTCACGCATACCCGGCGGTTGAGTCGTATCGTTAGTGTTCGTCCCCGGCCTCTTGCGTCCTGGATTCCGGTCACTGTAGTCGAAGACCCCGTAAACTCCCGTGGCTCGGCACTGCTCGCTGCCCTCGAAGGCGTCGTAGTACCGCTCGCGCGGCAGGTACGTAGCGTGACCGTTCGGGCTCCTTCCAGGCCCGTCATCACACTGACCGTCATCTCGCAACCGGCCGTTGTTCTTCCCCCCTCGCTTGTCGCTCAGCGCCGGGTTGGGGTCCACCCAACGACCCTGCGCCGGGTCGTACGAGTCGCTGTTGAACAGATCCAGGATGTGCGCGCCGGTGATGATCGTGTTTACGACGTCGCCAGGCTTCCAACCACCGTTCGGCTCCCAGTCCGGCTTCAGCGTCGGACGCGTCGGCGCGGGCTTGGGGTGGCTGCCCCGGTTGGGGTTCTGCTCGATGCGTGGGCGCGGGGGGCGAGCAGGGCGGGTGCGGGCTCCGGCCCGGCTACCTCCTCGGTAGGTGGGACGGTAGGAGGGGCGGTAAGAGGGGCGGTAGACCGGCTCGTAGCCGCCCTCGTCGCCACCCCAGTATTCCTCTTCGTAGCCGCCTTCCTCGGCTTCCTCCCAGAGGTTGGGATTGCTCATCTCCCCCGGGTAGTAGTTGTCATGAGCCATGGCCTCCGCTTCATCGCCCTCGTAATAGCCCTCGTCCGCATCCGACTCGCTATAGGAGTCAGTGCCGGAGTCGGTGCTGTCGGAGTCATAGCCGTACGCGTCGCCAAGGCTGTCCGTGAGAGCCCCGCAATAGCGCGTGCAGGTCTCGATGAGTGCGGCGCCAAGGATCATCCCAAACCCGAACTCTCCAACACACGCATCCCAGAAGCAGTGCCCGCTGGGGTCCGTACCGTTGAGCGGCCCGGCATTGCCGTAGAGGTATCGGTTCGCCTGGGCCGACGGAGACGGCGGAAGCTGCCACGTGTCACGGGAACCGAAGCGACCCGTGCCCGGCTGGTACCAGCGGGAGGCCATGTTGACATCGCCGCTCGACGGGTCGGTCCAGCCGGACTGGAAGCCGAGCGACGAGCGCGAGCCGGCCTTCGTCCGGACCGTGCCGAAGGGGTCATAGGCCGTGGAGCCCACGACCTTCGTGCCGTCCGGCGACAAGCCCGCCACCACATCCGTGTGCTGGTCGGTCACCGACCGCTGCGCGGTCGTGCCATCCTTGCTGCCCAGCAGCGCACCACCCGGAGTCCGGCTGTACGTGCTGGTGCCGTCCGAGACCAGGTTGTTGGACCCGCCGTCGTAAATGAAGGCGGTGTCACCACGACGGCTGACGCGGTCGAGCGAGTCGTACGTGAACTTGGCGTCCCCGTCGGCGATGCGGCGCTCGAAGGCGTCGTGTGCCAACGCACGCTTTCCGTTCCCCGTGTCGACCGAGGACAGCGTGCCGCGCGGCGTGTAGCCGTAGCGGGTCGTGCCGTCCGTCAGCTGACGGTTGGCCTCGTCAAAGGTTGCGGTGATGTCACCGGCCTTGACGCGGTTGCCCGCGTCGTCCCACGCGTAGGTCGTCGTCTTGCCGTCGCCCGTCCAGGAGGTCAGGCGGCCGGACTTGTCGTAGGCGTATGTTTCCTTTCCGGCGCCGGCGGCGCCGTTGGTGGTCTTCGCGGTCAGACGGTTGTCGAGGTCGTACTCGTACGCGTTCGACATGACCTGGGTGGTGCCGTCGGCGCCTGTGACCTTGGACTCCGCCAGGCGACCGAGCTGGTCGTAGGCGTAGTCGCGCTTGCCGCCGTTCTGCCAGTCGGTCGCGCCGGCCGGCTTCGTGGCGTACTGCTCCTGCTGGATGCGGCCGGCCAGGTCGTACGCGGTGCGGGTCTGGCCGCCGGTCACGGCGTCCTCGGTCAGGCTGACGCGGCCGGCAGCGTCGTAGCCGTACGTCGTCGTGCCGGACTTGTCCGTCCGGGACGTCATGGCGCCGTCGGCGTCGTAGGTGTAGGTGGACTTGCCTCCCGGGCCGTCGGTGCTGAGGAGCTGACCGCGGTCGTTGTAGGTGTAGGTGTTCGGGTTGATGACGTCACCGGAGCCGGCCTTGGTCAGACGGCCCGCGAGGTCGTGCTCCAGGGTCCGGTCCATGGTGTCGGCCTCGGCACCCGTGCCCGTTTCCTTGGTCAACTGGCCGTACACGTCGAACGTGCCGTGCCGCTCCACGCCACCCGGCAGCAGCTCGGCCACGTTCTGGCCGGCCGCGTCGTAGACCTTGGTCCACGTGCGGTCGGCAGGCTTCGGCTGAGCGGCCGTCGCCGGCTCGATCGTGGACTCGGGCAGGCCCCACGGCGTGAAGGTGTACGTCGTGGTGTTGCCGCGGCCGTCCGTCAGGCGGGTGCGGTTGCCCGTCACGTCGTACCCGAAGGTGGTGGTGATGGACTTGCCGTCCGCGACAGGCTCGACCTGCTGCGTCATCCGGCCCAGGGCGTCGTACGCGAAGGTCGTCTTCGCGCCGGTCGCCGAGGTGACGGACGTGCGGTGGCCTTCCGCGTCGTACTCCGCCGAGGTCGTACGCAGGGCAGTCGCGCCGGTGCCGTAGTCGGCGGTGCCGACCACGCCGCCGAAGCCGTCGTAGCGCGTGACGCTCTTCCGGCCCGTGGCGTCCACGGTCTCCGTCTGGCGGCCCAGCGCGTCGTAGCCGAGCTTCGTCGTGCCGCCGCCCGGCATCGTCGCGGTCAGGACCTCGCCCGCCACGTCGTACGTGGCCGTGGTCACCCGGCCCGCCGGGCTGGTGGACGAGGTCTGGCGACCCGCGTCGTCCCAGGCGTAGCGCGTGGTCAGGTTCTGCGGCGACGGGTAGCGCTCGACGGTCGTGGTCGTCAGCTGACGGCCCAGCTCGTCGTACGTGGCCTCGGTCCGCGCGCCGGTGGGGCCGGTGACGGAGAGCTGCAGGCCCGTGGGCGTCCAGGTGAAACGATTCGCCTTGTCGTCCAGCGTCGACGGCTGCTGCAGCGGGCTGCTGTCGCCATTCAGGTTGCTGTTGAGCAGGCTGGTCGCCGGGAGCGACTGCCGGATCAGGTGGCCCAGCTGGTCGTAGGCGTAGCTGACAGTCCGGCCCAACGGGTCGGTGGTCGCCGTCTTGCGGCCCAGGGCGTCGTAGGCGACCCGGGAGACGGCGGTGATCTTCTCCCCGCCCGGCGGGGTGTAGTCGGGCAGCGTGACGGCGGTGGCCCGGCCGAGCTTGTCGACCGCGGTACGGGTCACCGACCCGTTCGCGGCGCGGGACTCGGTGGCCTCGCCGAAGGTGTTGTACCCCCTGAGAGTGGACGGCTTGACGGCCGCGGGCTGCTGGCCCGGCTGCTCTGCCTGGACCTGCGGAGCGGTCTGCTCCACGAGACGGCCGAGGGCGTCGTAGCGGTTGGTGGTGGTGAAGGCCGAGGCATCGGCGCCGGTCTCGGTGCCGCGCGGCGTGACGGCCGAGACGGGGAGGCCCCGCTGGTCGTACGCGAACTTCGCCGTACGCGTGCGGTCGCCATCGACGACGGTCTGGGTGAGCTTGTTGCCTGCCTTGTCGTAGGTGAAGCGCTGCGTGCTCAGCGCGGTCTTCTGCTCGAGCGGCCGGTCGGCGTCGTCGTAGGTGAACTCGGTCCAGCGGTTGAGGCCGTTGGGGTCGAGCACGCTGCGCTTGACGCGGCCGGTGGCGTCCACCTCGTTGGTGACGGTGGCGGTGCCGCCGGGGCCGGTCCGCTGGATCAGGTTCCCCGCGCCGTCGTAGGCGTCGGCCTCGAGCACGATGTCGTGCTTGCTGCCGTCGGCCTGGGTGACGCGCTTGGCGGTCTTCGACGCGAGCTTTCCGTCGTCGAAGTAGGTGTAGGCGGTGGTCGCCCCCATCGCGTCGGTCGACGAGGCCAGGCGGCCCGCCGGGTCGTAGGCGTTGGAGACCACGACCAGGTCCTTGACGTCGCCGGAGGGGTCGCCCTTCCAGGACTTCAGCACCGTTTCCGAGGGACGGCCGGCGGCCGTGTAGCGGAACTCGTACGTCGTACCGATGGCGTCGGTCGTACGGGACTTGCGGCCCAGCGCGTCGTAGGCGACGACTGTCTCATTGCCCTCCGCGTCGGTCGTCTTGTCCTCGAGGCCGTGCTCGTCGTAGTGGTGGGTGATGGTGCGCTGGGCGTCGCCGCCCGTCGTGTCCTCCGTGAATTCGGTGAGCAGCTTGCCGTCGGGGTCGAAGGCTCGCGTGATCTTCGCCGTGTGGGTCGTGCCCGTGACCTCGTTCTTCACCGCGGCGCCGGTCTCGGAGACGATCCGGGAACTGGCGTCGTAGGCGAAGGTCGTGGTCACACCGTTCGGCTGGGTGTCGGAGACCTGGGTCTCGGAGATCTTCCGGCCGATGCCGTCGTAGGCGTACTTCGTGACCAGCCCCGACGGAGCGGTGGTCTGCGCGAGATCGCCCTGCGCGGTGTAGCCGTACTCCGTGACGGCCCCGCCCGGGGCGGTGATCGTACGGACCAGGCCGGCGGGAACAGTCCCGCCATCGACGGCAGCTTCCTGCCCGGTGGTGTAGACCGTCACGGACTTCCGTCCGTCGGCCAGCACCGTCGTGTCCGGCAGGCCCAGCGCCGTGTACGTCAACGACGTGCGGTAACGGTCGTCGCGAGCGCTCGTGGAGCGGGCGTCGCGGGTGGCCGTCGGCTTGTCGTTGCGCGAGTCGAGCGGGTCGCTGCTGTTGAGGTAGTAGTCGGTGAACGACGTCCAGCAGGAGTTGGCGTCACGGCACGTGGTCTTGGAGACCGTGTTGCCGCGGGCGTCGTGACCAGTGACAGTGATGTGCCCGTTGGGGTCGGTCACCGTGTGCAGGAAGCCACCGGTGTCGTACGCGTACGTGGTACGACCGCCCTCCGCGTCCGTCGCGGTCACCGGGCGCTGGCCGCGCAGGGCGTCGTACGTCGCACTGCTGGTCCGGCCCAACGGGTCGGTGACGCTGATGGTCGAGGTCAGGGAGGACATCCCCGAGTAGCGCATGGCCCGGTAGTGCTCGGCCACCTGTTCCTCGGTCAGCTCCTTCGGGTAGAAGGCCGCTTCGTCGAGGTCACCGGTGAAGTAGCGCGTGCCGCCGCTCTGGCCGTCCCACGCCGCGTTGGAGTAGCCACCGCCCAGGTAGGTGTGGGCCATGGTCTCCGGCTTGGACGGCACGTTGAGGCTGCCGACCTTCGTACCGTCGAGGTACAGCGACTGGCTGCTGGTACCGCCGGTGATGACGACGTGGTGCCACTGGTTGTCGGTGACCGCGGTGCCCGAAATGATCGGGGTTCCGGTGCCGTTGTGCCAGAGCTGACCCCGCAGTTTGCCGTCGGCGTCGACGAGCAGACTGGGGTTCCAGTCCCTCGGCGTGGCGCCCAGTTCTACGTCCTGCAGCCCGAGCAGCACGCCACTCGGCTTGCCGGTGCGGAACCAGAGCTCGGCCGTCATGGCCGGCGTGTCGCCCATGACCCGGTACGGCAGTTCCACCGCGCCGTCGCCGGACAGGGTCACCGCGGTGTTGTCACCGGGGCCGAAGGCGCCGGTCGCGCCCAGCTTGACCTTCCGGTAGACGCCTTCGCCGGCGTACACCGCGGTCTTGCTGTGGGCCTTGTCGCCGCTGGTCTCGTCCAGACGCCAGTAGCCGGACGGCGCGTCCGCCGTGACCGTGCCCCGGTAGTGGGCACCGTCGCCGGCGACCAGGCCGGTGCGCGAGCGGTAGTGCTCGGCGACGGCGTCCCCGCTCAGCTCCTTCGTGTAGAAGGCGGCTTCGTCGAGCTGTCCGGTGAAGTAGCGGGTACCGGCCTTCTGGCCGTCCCAGCCCTCGTTGGAGTAGCCCGCACCGAGGTAGGCGCGCGTCAGCGTCTCGGGCTTGGACGGCTCGTTCAGGCTGCCGACCTTCGTACCGTCGAGGTACAGCGTCTGACTGCTGCTGCCGGCCGTGATCACGACATGGTGCCACTCGTTGTCCGTGACCGGCGAAGCCGAGATGATCGGCTTGCCCAGGCCCCCGTGCCAGATCTGGCCGCGAAGTTTGCCGTCCGCGTCGATGAGCAGGCTCGGGTTCCAGTCCCTGGGCGTCGCGCCCAGGTCCACGTCCTGCAGGCCCAGCAGCACGCCGCTCGGCTTGCCGGTACGGAACCACATCTCGACCGACAGCGCGTTGGCGCTCTTGATCGTGTCGGTGGGCACCTGCACGGCACCCGCCGAACCGTCCAGCGTCGCCGAGCCGTCGTCGCCGTCGGAGAAGGCCCCGACCGCGCCGAGCGTCACGCCGTCGCGGTAGGCACCGTCGGCCCGGAGGAACGCACCGTGTCGGCGTACGCCGCCGAACCGGCGGAGTAGGTCGGCGCGGAGACCTTCCACGTGCCGCCCTTGTCGTCCGTGGTCTCGGTGACCCGGCCGGTGCCGGAGTCGTAGGAGACGTTGGCGTGGACGCGACCGGACGGGAGGGTGACCTTGGTCAGTCGGCCCGAGACCGCGCGGGCACGGTAGTGCTCGGCGACCGTGGTGGCGTCGAGGGACTGGTGGTAGACGGCAACGTCGTCCATGAGACCGGTGAAGTGCCGGATGCCACCGGACAGGCCGTCCCAGCCGACGCTGGAGTAGCCCGCGCCGAGGTAGGTGAACGACTGCTTGCGGTGGTCGATCGGTCCGGTCAGCGTGCCGACCAGTGCACCGTCGAGGTACAGCGACTGCGTGGTCCCCGCGGCCGTCAGCGCGGCGTGGTGCCAGGTGTCGTCGGTGACGGTACCTGTGCTGACGAGGGGCTGCACCCGGCCGGTCCAGTACTGACCGACCAGCTTGCCGGAGCTGTTGACCGACAGGGTGGGAGTCCAGTCGTTGGGCTCGCCATCTGCCAGCCGACCGTCCTGGAAGCCGACCAGGACGCCGGGCTTGGTGGTCTTGAACCACAGCTCGGTCGTCAGGGAGGTCGAGGTCCGGATGGTGTCCTCGGGCAGCTCCACGTAGGAGTTGGTGCCGTCGAACGCGGCGGCCTTGTCGCTCGTGCCCGCCACGGCTCCGGCGGAGCCCAGCTTCACGTCCCGGTAGAGGGCCTGGTTGAGGCCGGTGCGGGACGGAGCCTCGCTTGCGGCGATCGCGCCCTGCGCCTCGCCCAGCCGCCAGTACGAGACGGGGTTCTGGTCGAGGACCATGCTGCGGTAGAGCGAGCCGTCGCCGTACTCGTAGATCGTGCACTTGTCGGTGGTGCCAGGCGAGCAGACCTTGGTGAGACGGTCACCGGTGTAGGTGTACGTCCACGTCAGTCCGTCGGCGCCGGGGCCGGTGCCCTTGGCGGTCGCCGTGGCGACCTTGCCGCCGTTCCAGGTGAAGACGAGCGACCGCCCGGACAGCGCGTCGCGGGCCTCGGTCAGCTTGCCGTCGGTGTACGTGAGCCGCTGCTCCCGACCCGAGCCGTCGGCGATCTTCGTCAGCCGGCCGGTGGAGTCGAACGAGTACGTGGTGGCCGACTTGTCCCGCAGCACCCAGCCGCCGCCGGTGACAGCGGTGAGGGTGGTCGGGCTGCCGGCGGGGATCCGGCTGCCGCCGGCGGTCGTGACCACGACGTTGCCGGTGCTCTCGGCAACCGCGCGCATGTCCCAGCGGGTGGACCAGCCACTGCCGAAGACGTTGTCGTTGCGCGGGTCAAGGGAGTTGTACGAACGGACCACCGACAGGGTCGGACCCACGGCTGTCTCTTATACACATCTCT
>KL569382.1:4725-8810 GCA_000715685.1 Streptomyces lilacinus | reverse complement strand
GCCGGCCCGGCTGCCGAACTCGTGGTCGCCGTCACCGCCGAGGTGGGCGGTCACCGCGGGCTGCGGCACCTGCGTGGTGAAGTACGCCGGGCCCGGGCGGTTGGAGGTGTCCTTGCCGTCGTACACGTACGCGTACCAGGCGTAGCTCTTGCTCCAGGACAGCCAGCCGCTGGGAACGGCCCACTGCTGGGAGGTGCCTCGCGGACCGCTGCGGCAGTTCTTGCGGGCGTCCTTGCCCTCGACCTCGCAGACCTCGAAGGAGTACTGCAGGCTGCCGGACGGCGAGTGGTCCTCGTCCTTGCCGGCTGCCCACAGCGTCGGGGTCAGGGAGTTGAGCATCGCGCCGCCGGACGGCGACTCGGCGGTCAGCTGCGGCGGGAGGTTCACCGCTGCGAACTTGATCGCCGATCCCGGCACGCCCTCCGTCGTGAACCGGGGGCCGTCGAGGACGTCCATGGTCCACACCAGGGTGTAGGTGGCGGGCTGCAGTGCCGCGATCTTCGCGTCGACGGTGATGCTCTGGCCCGGCGCGATGTCCTGCGGCATGGGCGTCCACGCGATCTTCGACTGGTCGGTGATCTCCTTGCCCGACTCGTCGTAGAGGTTGTAGCGCAGCTGGATGTGGCCACCCTGGGTCCAGGTCTCCTGGCCCTGGTTGGTGACCGTGACCTTCATGGCCCCTTGCGTGGTCGCCGTCACGGGCTTGGTGAAGTCACCAACCTTGTACGTGGCGCCGTACTTGGTCCACGTGACGTCCAGGCTGGGCTTGCCGTTCGGGTAGTCGTCGGAGCCGAACTGCTTCCACGCCTTGGAGTCCGACTCGGACGCCTTCACGGCGAGGCCGTAGTTCTTCTTGCGGCCGTGCGTCCAGTCGTCGACCACCTGTCGACCGTCGGAGCCGAGGCCTATGGCCTCCCAGGCGGCTCCGCAGGCCCACGATTCCGTGTTCGGGGGCCGCCAACCATGAGCGAAGCTCTTGGAGGCGAGGGAGGATCCGGTGGCCGGGCCGGGGTACGACTTGGTCGAGGACTCCGACCAGTCCGAGGTGATGGCGTGGACGGTGACCGGTCGTGCGTCGCAGGAGTACGACCAGGTGTTGTACAGCGCGAGCTTGGCGTCGAGCACCCACGCGTTCTTCAGCGAGCTCTCCACGCCGTCGAAGCGGAGGAAGGACGCCGCCTTGTGCGAGCCGCCGTCGTAGGTGCCCGCCTTGAGAATCGTGTCGCTCGAGAAGTCCGCGTTGTACGGGTACTGGACATAGGTGCCCGACGTCGCATCAATTCCCTTGACCGACGGGTCCACCTTCACGGGGAAGACCCGCTCCGGTGCGTTCAGCCAGTCCTTGTCGAGCGAGACGACCAGGACCTGGCGTCCGTTCTCCGACGCCAGGCCGTAGCGGACGCCCGAGGAGATCTCGCCCTGGTTGGCGTTCTCCGCGAGGTGCGAGTCCTCCATCCAGCCGGCGGGCATCCGGGCACGGACGGTGCCGTTCTTGTCCGCGAAGACGAGCCCGCCCTGATCGTCCAGCTTGGCGGTCAGCCCGTCCGCCCACAGCGGGAAACGCCACTCTGTCGGCGCGCCCTTGTCCTTGAGGACCAGGGTTTCCTTAACGGAGTCGCTGCCGGCGATGTACTGCAGGTCCGTGGCGGGTCGCACGTCGGGATAGGTGATGACGCTGCCGTCCACCGTGCCCGGCGCATGGGCGCTTCCGGACAGCCCGTAGCCGAGCGACGGGCCGTCGCTCAGCTTCATGCTCATCACCGGGGCCGCGTCCGCCCAAGGCGCGAAGCTGATGTCGACCGCGGTCGAGCGGGTCTCCCACAGCGGACCGGCCGTGCTCGCGGCGCGCAGGCTGCGAGTGGGCCGAATCAGTGTGGGGTCGATCTCCTTCCAGGAGCCGTCGCGGTCCTTGAAGTTGACCGGCTCGTTGTAGAAGCGGGTCGTGTACGTCCCGTCCTCGTTGAGGAAGGTGCGCTGCCGCTCCTTGCGCTCGGCGGGCAGCTCCTTGCTCTTCTTCTCGGAGAAGCCCTGCGGCTCCGGGACGGCGGGGGCCTTGGCCGGCTCGGCCGGGCCCATCTTCGGCTGCTGCGGCTTGCCGCCCAGCTCCTGCTGGGTCAGCTTGTGCTCGGCCGGCAGCTGGCCGGGGGCCTCGAGAGCGCCGGGGCGGCCGCCCTTGGCGGCGGCTTCGGTGGCTCCACCGGGGGTGCGGTGGCCGCGGCCCTCGGCTGATCCCCAACGCTGGTCGGGGGCGCCGGGGCCTCTGGGGGAACTTCGGTTCCATTGATCGACTGCTAGGGCGACCTGTTCGGTGCCGCATAGCAGGGCCATGGCAAATGCCATGACGAAGGCTATGTATCGCGTGAAACGCACGACTTTCCCTATGGAGTGAACAAAAATCGCCCATGTCTACTACTTAGACGATCTTCACTCAAGCCCATAGGGGACATAACCCACCGTCAGGCGGCGGAATTTACAATTCCATTACTCCTCGGTAGCACCACAGACCATCTGCTAGCGGGCCATAGGCGACACACTGCCCGTCGAACAGAGCGACTAAATCAAGCCACCCCTCACCCCTTCTTCTGCGCCTCCGCCACCAACTGCCGCAGCTTCTCCGGCGTCAGCGGATTCGCCGGGTCGCCGTACAGGCTCTTGCCGTTGAGCAGCACCGTCGGAGTGGCGCGGTAGGTGGACTTGCTGAAGGTCTCCTGGGACTTCCTCACCCAGCTGTCGTGCGTGCCGTCCTCCACGCACTTCTGGAAGGACGGGCTGCTCAGCCCCGGCACCTTCCCCGCCAGCTCCAGCAGGCGGGCCTTCTTGCCGTACGCGTCGTTCGTCTCCGGCGGCTGGTTCTTGTACAGCTCGTCGTGGTACGCGCGGAACTTGCCGGCGTCCTGGGCGCAGCCCGCCGCGTTCGCGGCGTTGAGGGAGCCGGTGCCGCCGAGGTTTTTGTCGATCAGGGTGACCAGGTGGTACTCGGCCTTCAACTGGCCCTTGTCCTCGAGGGCGTGGATCGTGTCGCGGAAGCCGTTCTCGAACTGGCCGCAGCCGGGGCAGCGGAAGTCCTCGTAGACGGCGAGGGTGGCCTTGGCGCCGGAGTCGCCGACGGGAATGGCGGTGTTGTCCTGGCCGATGGCGCCCTGGGGGGCGACGAGGGGGCCGGAGGACTGCTGCTTGTTGTCCTTGGCGCTGTTCGAGCTGGCCACCAGGGCCGCGATGCCGCCGCCGACGCCGAGGACGGCCACCACCACGACCCCCGCGATGAGGGACCGCTTCCGCTTCGCGCGGGACTCCTCGCGCTGGCGCTGTTCCTGCAGCCGCTCGCGGGCGGTGCGCTTTCCGTCGCTGTTCTTCTGGCTCACATCCCCCTACAACGAACCGGGGGCGCGCCCATGCGCGCCCCCGGTCGTCGTTTCCTTCAAAAGAGTTACCCGCGCTTGCGCACGCCTTCCGCCAGCTCGCCCGCGAGGGTGCGGACCGCCGCCAGGCCCGTCTCCAGGTCCGGGGCGTCGAGCAGGCGCTTGACGAAGGCCGAGCCGACGATGACGCCGTCGGCGAACTGGGCGACCTCGGCGGCGTGTTCGGCGTTGGAGACGCCGAGGCCGACGCAGACCGGCAGTTCGGTGACCGCGCGGGTGCGCGCCACCAGGTCCTGGGCCTCGCGGCCGACCGACGCGCGGGTGCCCGTCACACCCATGAGGGAGGCGGCGTAGACGAAGCCGCTGCCCGCTGCCGTGATCTTGGCGAGGCGCTCGTCGCGGCTGCTCGGCGCGACGACGAACACCGTGGCCAGGCCGTGCTCCTCCGCCGCCTTGCGCCAGGCCTCGGACTCCTCGACCGGCAGGTCGGGCAGGATGCAGCCCGCTCCCCCGGCGGCGGCGAGGTCGGCGGCGAAGCGCTCGGGGCCGTAGGCGTCGACGGGGTTCCAGTAGGTCATGCACAGCACGGGGGCGCCCGTGATCTCGTGCGCCTCCTCGACCGTGCGGATGACGTCGGTGATCTTGATGCCGCCGCGCAGGGCGATGTCGTCGGCGGTCTGGATGACCGGGCCGTCCAGGACCGGGTCGCTGTGCGGCAGGCCGACC
>KL569382.1:1499-4452 GCA_000715685.1 Streptomyces lilacinus | reverse complement strand
AGCGGTGACGGCGCGCACGCCGTCCGCCACGGTCGGGAAGCCGGCCGGGAGGTAGCCGACGAGCGCCGCGCGGTTCTCGGCCTTGGCCGCGGCCAGGACCTCGCTCAGCAGATTGACGTTGCCCGCCATCACTTCTCCCCCTCAGCAGCGTCGTACAGCCCGAAGTAGCGGGCCGCCGTGTCCATGTCCTTGTCGCCCCGGCCGGACAGGTTGACCAGGATCAGGCCGTCCTCGCCCAGCTCCCGGCCCACCTCCAGGGCACCGGCCAGCGCGTGCGCGCTCTCGATGGCCGGAATGATGCCCTCGGTGCGGGAGAGCAGCCGCAGGGCCCGCATGGCGTCGTCGTCCGTGACGGCCCGGTACTCGGCGCGGCCGATGTCCTTCAGGTACGAGTGCTCGGGGCCGATGCCGGGGTAGTCGAGGCCGGCCGAGATCGAGTACGGCTCGGTGATCTGGCCGTCCTCGTCCTGCAGGACGTACGAGCGCGAGCCGTGCAGGATGCCGGGCGTGCCCTCGGTGAGGGTGGCCGCGTGCTCGCCGGTCTCGACGCCGTGGCCGCCCGGTTCGCAGCCGACGAGGCGGACGCCCTCGTCGGCGAGGAAGGCGTGGAAGAGGCCGATGGCGTTGGAGCCGCCGCCCACGCAGGCGACGGCGGCGTCCGGGAGACGGCCGGCGCGCTCGAGGATCTGGCGGCGGGCCTCGACGCCGATGACCCGGTGGAAGTCGCGGACCAGCGCCGGGAAGGGGTGGGGGCCGGCGACGGTGCCGAAGAGGTAGTGGGTGCGGTCCACGTTGGCGACCCAGTCGCGGAAGGCCTCGTTGATGGCGTCCTTCAGCGTGCGGCTGCCGGACTTCACGGCGACGACCTCGGCGCCGAGCATCCGCATGCGGGCGACGTTCAGGGCCTGCCGCTCGGTGTCGACCTCGCCCATGTAGATGGTGCACTCGAGGCCGAAGAGCGCGCAGGCGGTGGCGGTCGCGACGCCGTGCTGGCCGGCGCCGGTCTCGGCGATGACGCGGGTCTTGCCCATGCGCTTGGTGAGCAGCGCCTGGCCCAGCACGTTGTTGATCTTGTGCGAGCCGGTGTGGTTGAGGTCCTCGCGCTTGACGAAGACACGGGCGCCGCCCGCGTGTTCGGCGAAGCGCGGCACCTCGGTGAGCGGGCTGGGTCGGCCGGCGTAGTTGACCATCAGGTCGTTGAGCTCGGCCGCGAAGGCGGGGTCCGCCTTGGCCTTCTCGTACTCCGCGGCGACCTCGTCGACGGCGGCGACGAGCGCCTCGGGGATGAACTTGCCGCCGAACGCGCCGAAGTATCCGGAGGCGTTGGGGACCCGACCCTCGGGGTCGGGAACGAAGAACTGGGAGGACACGGCTGCTCCTCAGCTGGTCACGAAGAGCTCACGAAGCCGATCAAGAAGCTGATCGGGAAATGATCAAGAAGCTGGTCGTGAGCTTTCGGGTGAACGGATGAACGGGTGGAAGGGCGGGCTCAGCCCGCCGCGGGCGCGGCGCCGCCGCGGCGCCATCGCTTCCCGTTGATCTGTCCCGGCTCACAGCCGATGTGGTACCGCACGCGACGTCCCAGAACGCGCCGCGCGGGCGCGCGGCAGCCCCGGGGGCGACACCCCCGGGCCAGCCGCGCGTACGTCCTCATGCCGAGGTCAGCCCCGTCCGTGCCGCAGGGCCGGGTGGGCGCCGGCCGCCACGAGGTCGGCGACGGCGCCCCTCGGGTCGCGGCCGGTGACCAGGGACTCGCCGACCAGGACGGCGTCGGCGCCGTCGTTGGCGTAGGCGATCAGGTCGTGCGGGCCGCGCACGCCGGACTCGGCGATCTTGAGGATGCCGTCCGGGATCTCGGGGGCCACGCGGGAGAAGGTGTCCCGGTCCACCTCGAGGGTCTTGAGGTTGCGGGCGTTGACGCCGATGATCCGCGCGCCGGCGTCGACCGCGCGGCGGACCTCCTCCTCGTCGTGCACCTCGACCAGCGGGGTGAGCCCGATGGACTCGGCCCGCTCGACGAGGGAGACCAGGGCCTCCTGCTCGAGGGCGGCGACGATCAGCAGGGCGAGGTCGGCGCCGTAGGCCCGGGCCTCCCACAGCTGGTAGGCGGTGACGATGAAGTCCTTGCGCAGCACCGGGATGTCGACCTTGGCCCGGACGGCCTCCAGGTCGGCCAGCGAGCCGCCGAAGCGCCGCTGCTCGGTGAGGACGCTGATGACGGCCGCGCCGCCCGCCTCGTAGTCCGCGGCCAGGCCGGCGGGGTCGGCGATGGCGGCGAGGGCGCCCTTGGAGGGGCTGGACCGCTTGACCTCGCAGATCACGCTGACGTTCTCGCCGCGCAGGGCGGCCACGCCGTCCTTGGCCTGCGGCGCCTTGGCCGCGCGCTCCTTGAGCTCGTCGAGGCTGACGCGCGCCTGCCGTTCCGCGAGGTCGGCACGGACTCCGTCGATGATCTCGTCGAGCACACTCACGCGAGCGGCCCCCTTCCGACTTGGTGGTCTGGGCTGGTGCTGCGATGGCGATGGCTATGACATCACTTCACCAGGCATTGCGATGGTACTTGGCAAGGCGCGGAGGTTGTGCATCCGGTTGGCCTCACGTACACGGACCGTGCACGTGATGGATCACAGAGTGGGTGTCGACGAGTGGGTGTCGACCGGGTGCTCACGGGGCGAGCGCCCTGCCGAACGGAAGATTCCGTACGACGGTGAAGGCGAGCACGACCGCGCCCACCAGCCACCAGTGCCGTGCCCGCAGGTCGACGGGCATGCCCCCGCCCGTACGGAGCGCCCGGGCCACCCACAGCGCCCACAGCGCGGCGAAGGCCGCGTAGCCGGCCACGGCCAGGGCGTTCGCGCCCAGCGCGGTGCCGAGGTCGCCGTGGGCCAGGGCGTGCAGGCCGCGCAGGCCGCCGCAGCCGGGGCAGTACAGGCTGTCTCTTATACACATCTCT
>KL569382.1:0-1285 GCA_000715685.1 Streptomyces lilacinus | reverse complement strand
GTACAGGCCCGTCCAGCGCAGCAGCGGGCAGGCGGGGTAGCGACCCGGTTCGTTGGGGTCGACCGCCGCGATCCAGGCCACGGCCGCGCCCAGGCCGGCCGCGACGCCCAGGGGCGCGGCGAGGCGGCCTGCCACCACGCGTCCGGGAGTGCCTCCGAGGGGCGGCGTCACCCCCCGAGTGTCCCCCGCACAGCACGAAGGCGCAGCCCGGCCGCGGACGGCCGGCCGCGCCGGTGCGCCGAGCGGAGGAGGCCGGTCAGCCCTGCGACTGGGCCGTCACGCGCTTGGGGGCCTGGCCCATGCCCATCATGCGCATGACGCCGCCGACGACGCCGCCGAGGGCGACCACGACCATGCCGGCCCAGAAGCCGACGGGCTTCGCCATCACGACGAACGCGCCCGAGATGCAGAAGCCGATGAAGGCGATGGTGACACCGGTCCAGGCTGCCGGGGTGTGGCCGTGGTCGCTAGCCGACATGAGTTGACTCCTCGTTGCTGTGTCGCGCCTTCGGGCGCGGAGATCGCTCGGGGTCATTCTCCCCGACGCGTCGAGCGGGATGGAGCTGGGGTGGGCGTGTCACCCCGACGTGCGTTCCCCGGGGCCGCCCGTGGGGTCCTCGCCCCGGTCCAGGGCCTTCCACAGCTCCTCGGGCCGGTCCGGGTCCGGGGCCGTACGGGCGCGGCGCGGGCTCGCCGCGCCCTCGCGCCTGTCTCTTATACACATCCAGCAGGCCGGCGAGGAGGAGCAGGACGCCGCCGGCGACGGCGACCCAGGGCCAGGCGGTGTGACCGACGTCCGCCACGGAGGCCCGGGTGAGGCCGGAGACCTTGGCCGCCTTCTCCTCCAGGGCGGAGGTGTCGCCGAGGCCGACGACCGCTGCGGCCACGACGCCGGCGCCGCTCAGCGCGAGCAGCCCGGAGACGACCGTGCGGCCGGCGCCGCGGACGGCGAAGACGGCGACGAGCGCGGCCAGGCCGACGATCGCCAGGGCGCCCGGCAGGGCGGTCACGTCCTGGCCGCTGGCCTGCTGGGTCACGGTGTCCCGGGCCCCGGCGGTGGCCGTGCCCTCGGACCACGTGCGGCCGCCGGCGAGCAGGACGAGGGCCGCGCCGGCCGCGCCGAGGAGGAGTGCGGCGGGCACGCTGCGCTTGCCGGTGCGGGGCTGGGAGTGGGGTACGGGTACTGCGGTCACGGCTACCACTATCCCTTGTCGCCGGGCGCGGGTGCGGCCGGGGGCCGGAGTGGTGCGGGCCGGTGGTCCGGTTGTGCCCACCCTCCCCCAGC
>KL569381.1:81222-83066 GCA_000715685.1 Streptomyces lilacinus | reverse complement strand
GGCCCCGGCTGGTCGCCCGTCGCCTGGAGCCAGTACCCCGAGGAGGTCGTGGACCGCACCTGGCGGCTCGAGGCCGCCCGGCTGCACCGCGTCCTCGACGAGATCGCCGCCTGCGGCGCCGCGCCCGGCAACCCGGCCACCAGGCCGGCCGCCCCGGTCGTTCGGGGGCAGGACGGGCCCGGTCAGAGCGCTCCCGGTCAGAGCGCTCCCGGTCAGGACGCCGTGCCCGGCGCGCCCACGGTCGCCCGCGTCCTCGAGCGGCTCACCGGCCCGGCCGGCGGCGGGGTGGGGGAGGAGCTGGCGGTACGGCTGAGTGCCGAGGTGGCGCGCGAGGCGGCCCGGGAGAAGCGCGCCGCCAAGCGCGGGGCCTTCGGCAGCACCTCCGGGACGTGGATCGACGGACTCGCCCCGCTCTTCCCGCTGCAGCCGCCGCGCAGCGGCCGGGAGCTGCTCACCGACCACGTGACGGCCATGGTGTGCTGCGCCGCCGTCGACACCGCGGGGGCCGTGCCCGGCCTGGACTGGCTGGACGGCCCGGCCCTCCTGGTCGGCGGCGCCCGCTGCGCGAACCTCTCCCGCACCGTCCTCAGCCTGATCGAGGACGGGGACGGCGAGCCGTTGCGCGCCTGGCTCGGCGAAGTCGGGGTACGGATGGAGAAGCCGGTCCGCCTCGTGTGACGTCAGGTGATATGACGTAACGCAGGGTGATGTCGTTACGCAGCGTAGAGGCGGAGCCATCACTTTCGGGGAATTTCCCGACGAACGGTGACGGACCGGGCGCGTCATGTGATCTGCTGGGTATCTGCTGGGAATCCGAAAAGGTATGCGGGGGCCTAGGGGAGGGAGCGCACATGGGGACGGAGCAGATCCGCCGCTGGGAGTCCGGAGCACTCGCGCACGCCGTTTCGGATCCCTTCGGCCAGGGCCCACTGCCCTGGCTGCGCGGCGGGGAGTACTACTTCGACGACACCGGGCAGATCATCCCCTGGTACGTGGACCCGGTCGCGACCGCGACGGGATCCCGCGTCCCGCCGCCCCGCAGACCCGGGCCGCGCGCCGCGGACGACGTCCACTGCCAGATCAAGGGCTTCGCCTCCGTCAGCGCCGTCGCCCCCGGCGAGGCCATCGACTTCCGCATCACCGTCGACCCGCCGCAGCAGTTCGGCGTGGACGTCTACCGCATCGGTCACTACGGGGGCGTGGGCGCCGCGAAGATCACCACCAGCCCCCGGCTCTCCGGCATCGTCCAGCCCCCGCCGCTCACCGTGGACCGCACCGTCTCCTGCCACCACTGGTGGCTCTCCTGGCGGCTGCAGATCCCCGCCTTCTGGACCGCGGGCGCCTACGTCGCCGTCCTCACCACCGTCGACGGCTACCGCAGCCACATCCCCTTCACCGTTCGCGACGGCAATCCCGCCGACCTGCTGCTCGTGCTGCCCGACATCACCTGGCAGGCCTACAACCTCTACCCCGAGGACGGCCGGACCGGCGCCAGCCTCTACCACGCCTGGGACGAGGAGGGCCGGCTGCTCGGCGAGGAGGACGCGGCCACCACGGTCTCCTTCGACCGCCCCTACGCGGGCGCCGGCCTGCCCATGCACGTGGGCCACGCCTACGACTTCATCCGCTGGGCCGAGCGCTACGGCTACGACCTCGCCTACGCCGAGACCCGCGACCTGCACGCCGGACGAATCGATCCGGCACGCTACCGCGGCATCGTCTTCCCCGGTCACGACGAGTACTGGTCGACCGACATGCGCCGTGCCGTCGAGGGCGCCCGCGACACCGGCACCTCGCTCGTCTTCCTCTCCGCCAACACCATGTACTGGCAGGTGGAGCTGGCC
>KL569381.1:79817-80926 GCA_000715685.1 Streptomyces lilacinus | reverse complement strand
CCTGCCGCAAGCGCCGCGGCCCCGGCAAGTCGGCCCTCTGGCGCGAGCTGTCGCCCCCCGAGCAGCAGCTCCTGGGCATCCAGTACGCCGGCCGCGTCCCCGAGCCCGCCCCCATGGTCGTGCGCAACGCCGGCCACTGGCTGTGGGAGGCCACCGGCGCCGGCGAGGGCGACGAGCTGCCCGGCCTCGTAGCGGGCGAGGCCGACCGCTACTTCCCCCGTACGGCCCTGCCCGAGCACACCCGCCGCATCCTGCTCGCCCACTCGCCGTACAAGGACGGCGACGGCGCCACCCGCCACCAGGAGACCTCGCTCTACCGCGCCCCCAGCGGCGCCCTGGTCTTCGCCTCCGGCACCTTCGCCTGGTCCCCGGCCCTCGACCGCCCCGGCCACGTCGACACCCGCGTCCAGCGCGCCACGGCCAATCTGCTGGACCGCATCTGCAAACGATCCTGACCCCTCGGGAGAGACACGCGGAGCCGTACGGCAGAATCGAGGTGTTTGGACAAACCACCAGGAGGACGTGTGTCCGGATTCGTCGAGAAGCCCAAACCCGTCGAGGTCCCCGGACTGACGCACGTGCACACGGGCAAGGTCCGCGACCTCTACCGCGACGAGGCCGGGCGACTGGTGATGGTCGCCAGCGACCGCATGTCCGCGTACGACTGGGTGCTGCCCACCGAGATCCCCGACAAGGGCCGCATCCTCACCCAGCTGTCCCTGTGGTGGTTCGACCGCCTCACCGACCTCATCCCGCACCACGTCCTGTCGTCCGACGTGCCCGCCGGCGCGCCCGCCGACTGGGCCGGCCGCACCCTGATCTGCCGCGACCTCGCCATGGTGCCGGTCGAGTGCGTCGCCCGCGGCTACCTCACGGGCTCCGGCCTCGCCGAGTACCGCCAGACCCGCACCGTCTGCGGGCTCGCCCTCCCCGAGGGCCTCGAGGACGGCTCCGAGCTGCCCTCGCCGATCTTCACGCCGGCGACGAAGGCCGAGGTCGGCGAGCACGACGAGAACGTCTCCTACGAGGAGGTCGCGCGCCGCGTCGGTGCGGAGACCGCGGCCGTGCTGCGGCAGGTGACGCTGGCCGTCTACAGCCGAGCCCGCGAC
>KL569381.1:79184-79572 GCA_000715685.1 Streptomyces lilacinus | reverse complement strand
GGTGACGCTGGCCGTCTACAGCCGAGCCCGCGACATCGCCCGCGACCGCGGCATCATCCTCGCCGACACGAAGTTCGAATTCGGCTTCGCCGAGGGCCACGGCCTGGTCCTCGCGGACGAGGTCCTCACCCCCGACTCCTCCCGCTTCTGGCCCGCCGACACCTGGTCCCCGGGCCGCGCCCAGCCCTCTTTCGACAAGCAGTTCGTCCGCGACTGGCTCACGTCCCCGGCGTCCGGCTGGGACCGCCACGGCGACACCCCGCCGCCGGAGCTGCCGGCGGAAATCGTGGAGCGGACGCGAGCCAAGTATGTGGAGGCGTACGAGCGCCTCACCGGCACGAAGTGGGTGTAGGGGGCCCCGGTCCCGCCCTTTCACCATTTCCCGGGG
>KL569381.1:77962-78844 GCA_000715685.1 Streptomyces lilacinus | reverse complement strand
CGGACGGGCTGAATTTTCAGCCCGTCCGGGGGTCCGGGGGCTTGCCCCCGGTTTCGGGAAGGGGCGGGATTGGGGAACTGACCCCGCCGCAACGGCGGGCAACCCCCACCGGGGTGGCCGGCGGTGCCGAACCGGCCGCACCGGCGATCATCTAAGAGCCCTCTCAGACGGCGTCTGCGATCGTGGGGACCGCAATCCCAAGGAACCCCGTTCGACGCACCCCGCCGGAGGCGACATGGCTGAGACGACGTCGACCTCCGTACTCGTCGTCGACGACGACCCCGACGTCCGGGCCGCCGTCGTCGACGGCCTCACCGTCGAGGGGTACGAGGTCCGCGCCGCAGCCGACGGCCTCGACGCCCTCTCCGCCATCGCCGCCGCACCCCCCGCCGCCGTCGTCCTCGACCTCGCCATGCCCGTCCTCGACGGCCTCGCCGTCTGCCGCCGGCTGCGCGAGCTGGGCGACCGCACGCCCGTCCTCGTGCTCACCGCCCGCGACGCGGTGTCGGACCGCGTCGCGGGCCTCGACGCCGGGGCCGACGACTACCTCGTCAAGCCGTTCGCGCTGGACGAGCTCCTGGCCCGCCTGCGAGCCCTCCTGCGCATGTGTATAAGAGACAGCCGTTGACGTTCGCCGACCTCACCGTCGACCCCACCACCCGCACCGGCGAGCGCCACGGTCACGCCCTCGAGTTCACCCGCACCGAGTTCGCGCTGCTGGAGGTGTTCCTGCGCCACCCCGGCCAGGTGCTGCCCCGCGAGCTGATCCAGGAGCGCGTCTGGGGCGCCGACTTCGGGCCGGAGTCCAACTCCCTCGCCGTCTACATCGGCTACCTCCGCCGCAAGCTGGAGGCCGGCGGCGCGCCCCGCCTCGTCCACACC
>KL569381.1:76243-77665 GCA_000715685.1 Streptomyces lilacinus | reverse complement strand
GGCTACCGCCTCGGGGAACGCTGACGTGCGCTCCCCCCGCAGATCCCCCTTCGGCCGCCGCCCCCTGCGCGCCCGCCTCGCCCTCGTCACCTCCGCCGCCGTCGCCCTCGTCGCCCTCGGCGTGCTCGCCGCCGCGTACGTCGTCATCCGCTACGAACTCGTCCGCCAGCTCGACCTGCAGCTCAAGCAGCAGGCCGGCCTCGTCGCCCAGCAGAGCCGCGGCGGCCCCGCGACCGGAGTCCTGTACGACCAGTGCGCCTGGAAGGCCGCCCCCGCCTGCGCCCAACTGGTCCCCGCCGACCCCGCCGCCCCCGACCAGCAGGGGCTGGTGCTGCCCGTCACCGGCGCCACGCGACGCGTCGCCGCCGGCACCCTCGGCGCGTACTACAGCGACATCACCCACCACGGCCGGCCCATGCGGATGCTGACCACACCCCTGCCGGGCGGCCGCGGCCGCGCCCTGCAGGTCGCCGCCCGCTCCGACACCGTCGACCAGGGGGTCCGCCAGGCAGGGCAGTACCTCGCCGCCGTCGGCGGCGTGGGCGTCCTGCTCGCGGCCGGGCTCGGCTACGCCGCCTCGCGCACCTCGCTGCGCCCCGTCACCCGCCTCACGGCCACCGCCGAGCGCATCGCCGCCACCCGCGACCCGGCCCACCGCATCGAACTGCCGCCCTACGAGGCGCGCCGCCAGGACGAGATCACCCGCCTCGCCACCAGCTTCAACACCATGCTCGGCGAGCTGGAGGAGGTCGTCGCCGCCCAGCGCCGGCTCGTCGCCGACGCCTCCCACGAGCTGCGCACCCCGCTCACCGCGCTCCGCACCAACGCCGAGCTCCTCGCCCGCGCCGACCGGCTCTCGCCCGCCCAGCGCGAACGGGCCGCGGAGGCGCTGGGACGTCAGATGCGCGAGGTGACGGGCATGGTCAACGACCTCATCGAGCTCGCCCGGGACGAGGAGCCGCGGCCCCTGGTCGAGCAGGTGCGCCTCGACCTCCTCGCCGAGCGGTGCGTGGCCGTCGCGCGCGGCCACTGGCCGGCCGCCGTCTTCACCACGGACCCGGCCGAGGTCACGGTCCCGGGCGTGCCGGCCCGGCTCGCCCGGCTGCTGTCCAACCTGCTCGACAACGCCGCCAAGTTCAGCCCGGCCGGCGCGGTGGTCGAGGTACGCCTGACCCGTACGGACAGCAGCGTCGACCTCACCGTGCGCGACCACGGTCCCGGCATCGCCGCCGAGGACCTGCCCCACGTCTTCGACCGCTTCTACCGCTCGCGGCAGGCCCGGGCGCTGCCCGGCTCCGGGCTGGGGCTGGCCATGGCACGCCAGATCGCCCGCGCCCACGGCGCCGACCTCACGGCCGAGCGAGCCGAGACGGGCGGGGCGCGCTTCCGCCTGCGCTTCCCGGGGAACGCCGGGAAGCCCGG
>KL569381.1:75085-75919 GCA_000715685.1 Streptomyces lilacinus | reverse complement strand
CGTCCGCATTCGCCCCGCGCTCTCGTGCGGTGCGGGTACCACTATAGCCAACCCTGAGCACGTGCGATGCGCGCCGCCGCGTGACGGTTCTCCGCGCCGAGCTTCGCGGTGGCCGAGGAGAGGTAATTGCGGACCGTCCCCGGCGTCAGCGACGCCCGCTCCGCGATCTCTGCGACGGGGGCGCCGTCCTCGGCCAGTTCCAGCAGCTCCGCCTCGCGGGCGGTGAGCGGCGAGTCCCCCGCGCTGATCGCGTCGGCCGCCAACTCCGGGTCCACGTAGCGGCTTCCGCCGTGCACGGTACGGATGATCTCGGCGAGCCGCCGGGCCGAGACGGTCTTGGGCACGAACCCGCGCACCCCCGCCTCCAGGGCCCGCTTCAGGTGCCCCGGCCGACCGTGACCCGTCACGATCATGGTGCGGCAGGCGGGCAGTTCGGCCCGCAGAGATGTGGCCACCGTCACACCGTCCGCCCCCGGCATCTGAAGATCCAGCACCGCCACGTCCGGCCGGTGCGCCCGCGCCATCGCCAGCGCCTCGGGCCCGGAGGCGGCCTCGGCCACCACCCGCAGATCGTCCTCGAGCCCGAGCAGCGCGGCGAGCGCGCCGCGGATCAAATGCTCGTCGTCAGCGAGCATCACGCGGATCGTCGTCATGCGGTTGTCCCCTCCGAGGTGCGGTCGGCTCCCGTCGCGGCGGGGAGGGGGCCCCGGTCCCGCCCCAGCCCCACGGAGTCCGGGGCGGAGCCCCGGTTACGGGAAGGGGCGGGATCGGGGAAAGCCCCCCCCCTACGGCCTACCCCTTGCTCACCGCCGCCAGGATCTCCGGAAGCCGCTG
>KL569381.1:71546-74862 GCA_000715685.1 Streptomyces lilacinus | reverse complement strand
CGGGACTGGGGAATGTCTCCCCGCCACCACGGCGATCAGCCCCCTCCGACGTCTCCGGCGGTGCCGAACCGCCCTCCGCCGAACCGGCACCCGGTTCGGCACCCCCCGCCGCCCCACCCACCGGCACCCGCACCGTCAACCGAAACGTCCCGTTCGCCCCGTACTCGTACGCCAACGTGCCCCCCAGCCCCGCCAGCCGCTCCCGCAGCCCGGCCAGGCCGGAACCGCCGGAACCATCGCCCCCGTCCGCTACGCGAACCCCGTTGTTCTCCACCGTCAGCACCGCCGCACCCCCCGCCTGCCGCAACCGCACCGCGCACCGCCCCGCGTCCGCGTGCCGCAGGACGTTCGTCGTGGCCTCGCGAACGACCCACGCGAGCGCTGCCTGGACGGGCGGCGGCAGTTCGTCGGCCGCCGCGTCGTCGATGCGGCATTCGATGCCGGCGGCGGTCAGAATGCCGCGCGCACCGACGAGTTCCGTGTGCAGATCGGCCTCGCGGTAGCCGCGCACGACCTCGCGCAGCTCGCGCTGCGAGTCCTGCGCGATGCGCTGCACCTCCGCCATCTGGTCCACGGCCGCCGCCGAGCCCCGCCGGGACAGCTGCACGGCGAGCTCGCTCTTCAGCGCGATCACCGCGAGATTGCGACCCAGCACGTCGTGCATGTCACGGGAGAAGCGCAGCCGTTCCTCCGCGACCGCGAGTCGCGCCTGCACCGCGCGGGCCGCGTCGACCTCCCAGATGATCGAGAGCATCCACCCCGAGACGCGCGCCATCAGCGCGACCCAGCCGCAGAGGAACAGCGACCCGGTCACCACGCTGACCAGCGCGGGCATGTCCGCGCCCGTCAGGGCGAACGGCAGGGACGCGACGAAGGAGCCCGCCGCGCACGCGGCGGCGTAGACGCGCTTGCGGCGCACCACCAGGCAGAAGGAGCCCAGCGGTGCCACCGCGACGCCCATGAGCAGCGTGGGCGCGGCCTGCCGGATCTCCTTGGCCCCGTCGTGCATCAGGAGCGCGAGGAGCACCAGCGCCGCCGCCAGCAGGACGAAGGCGAACGCCATCCGCCGCCGCGGGACGGGGTCGCCGCCGAGGTAGCGGTCGAGGGCCCGCCGCAGCAGGCCGATGCCGGATGCCGCCTGGACGACGGCCACGGTGATCAGGGCGAGGGCCGCGGCCCGCCCCCGGGGGTCGGCCGCGGTGATGCCCAGCATCGCCAGGGCCTCGATCAGCACGAAGAACCACGGGACCGCGTACAGAGCGCCGCGTGTGTAGAGGTCGATCTGCTTGATCTTGCTCTGGCGCCGAAAGGCCCGCACCCGGCGGATCACCCGCCCCACCCCCGATGTTGCCGTCGTTTCCCCAGCTCAGCGCCGTGGCTCCCAGCGGAACCACCGACGTACAGCAAACACCGCGAGGGCCGTCCAGACCAAGGCCGCGGCGAGATGCCCCAGCGTTTCGGACACGTCCGCGCCGCCGAGCCAGCCGTCGCGCATCAGCCCCACCACGGGCGTCATGGGCAGCAGCTCACAGGCGTTCGCGAGGACGTCCGGCATCGCCTCGAGCGGCCAGAACATGCCCGAGCCCAGCATCGAGACCATGGCCAGGGGCATGCCGGCGAGCTGCGCGGTCTCCGACGTCCTGGCCATCGCCGTCGACGCGGCGGCCAGCGCCGCGAGCATGACGAGGCCCAGCAGCACGCCGGCCAGCAGCAGTTCGGGCCGCGCGGGGGCCCGCATGTCCAGCCAGGCCGTGCCCGCCGTGACCAGCAGCACGCACTGGGCCAGGGTGATCGCGGCGGACGGCAGCGCCGTGCCCGCCAGGATCTCCAGGTCGCCGGCCTCGCCCGTCCGCAGCCGCTTGAGCACCAGCTCCTCGCGCCGCGCGGTGTAGACGCTCATGAGGTTGTAGTAGACGACGAAGATCAGGACGTACCCGAAGGCGCCCGTCATCGTCGCTTCCTTCAGCGACATCCCCGAGCGGCTCAGGTCCAGCTTCTGTGCGCCCGAGCGCATCGCCCAGATCATGAGGGCGGGCATGAACAGCGTCATGTAGAGCGCCGTCTTGTTGCGGCCCAGCAGGGTCAGCTCGGCCCGCCCCAGCGCCAGCGCCCGGCCCGTCAGCGTCGTCGAGCTCGTCGGGACCCCCGTACCCGTCGCACTCGCCGTCTCCGCCGCGACCGCCGTCCCCCGCGCCGCCTTCGACATCCCCGTCGCCATCACTCGCTCCTCCCCGCCGGGGCGGCGAGCGGAGCCGCGGCCTCCGTCGCGCCCGCTATCGCCAGGAACGCCTCCTCCAGCGAGGCGGTCCGCGCGTCCAGACCTTCCAGCTCCAGCTCCTTCTCCCGTGCCCACAGCAGCAGCCCGGTGAGGGTGCGCTGCAGCTCGGAGGTCTGGAGCTCGACCCGCCCGCCGGCCTCCTCGTGCCGGAGCACGCCCAGCTCGGCCAGCGGCGGCAGGTCGCCCACGAACCACCCGTCCGGCATCGCGAAGCGGATCCGCGCCGGGTGGGAGCCGATCACGTCGGCGGGTGTGCCCGAGGTCACGATCCGCCCCTCGCGCATGATCGCGAGCCGGTCGGCGAGCGCCTCGGCCTCCTCGAGGTAGTGCGTGGTGAGCAGCACCGTCGTGCCCTCCTCGCGCAGCGTCCGCACGAGTTCCCAGGTGGCATGCCGCGCCTCGGGGTCGAGGCCGGTCGTCGGCTCGTCGAGGAAGAGCACCTCCGGCCGCCCGAGCAGGGCCAGCGCGAGGTCCAGGCGTCGGCGCTCGCCGCCCGACAGCTGCTTGATGCGCACGTTCGCGCGGCCGCCGAGCCCGACGAGGCCGAGCGCCTCGTCGGTCGGCCGGGCGCCGGTCGTGCAGCCCGCCCACATCGTGACCGTCTCGGCGACGGTCAGGTCGGAGGGGAAGCCGCCCTCCTGGAGCATCACCCCGATCCGCGGCCGCACCAGGCGCCGTTCCTCGTGGGGATCGTGGCCGAGCACCCGCACCCGGCCGCCGGTCGGCCGGGCCAGGCCCTCCAGCAGCTCGACGGTGGAGGTCTTGCCCGCCCCGTTCGTCCCCAGCAGGGCGAACAACTCGCCCCGCCGCACGGTGAAGGAGACGCCCCGCACCGCCTCGAATCCCTTGTCGTCCCCGGGCCGCCCGTATCGCCGGCGCAGCTCGGAGACCTCGATCACACCGTCTCCGAAGTCCATGACTCCAGGCTCCCGGCGGATCCGGCGGGAGATCAGTGCGGCCTGTCATGACCTGGAATGACGAATGTCATGAGGGCACCGGCCCCGGACCGACCCCGGAAACGCCGAAGGCCCCGGTCGG
>KL569381.1:61902-71208 GCA_000715685.1 Streptomyces lilacinus | reverse complement strand
CTCTACCAACTGAGCTACGTCCGCATTGCTCCCGACCAGCTCTCACTGGGCGGTGCGTGCACCACTGTACCTGATCCACCGGAGTGGTCGGTAAGCGATGAGAGCGGGTGACAGGAATCGCACACTGCGCCTCCCTCTTGGAAAGAGGGCGCTCTACTACTGAGCTACACCCGCGCGGCCATCTCACCGAGCCACTTGCGTGGCTGGTGGACGGTCAGAGCGGGTGACAGGAATCGCACACTGCGCCTCCCCCTTGGAAAGGGGGCGCTCTACTACTGAGCTACACCCGCATGACCCCGAAGTTCCGGCCCGTTTCCCGGCCTTGCCCCTCGGCGTGATCCAAACTCTAGCTGATCACCTGGGGTGGTTGGCAAATCCGATGATCTGTCTCTTATACACATCTAGAGACAGGCCTCGTAGACCTTCTTGGGGATGCGGCCGCGGGGCGGCACCTCCATGCCGTTCGAGCGGGCCCACGCCCGGACCGCCGCCGGGTCGGGCGCGACGGCCGTCCGGCGGTAGGCCCTGCCCGAGCGGGACTGCTTGCGGCCGGCCTCCACGTAAGGCGCGAGGACGCCACGCAGTTTCTTCGCATTGGCAGAGTTCAGGTCGATCTCGTACGACTTGCCGTCGAGCCCGAAGATGATGGTCTCCGCGGCATCCCCGCCGTCCATGTCGTCGGAGAGTGTGACCACTACGCGCTGCGCCACGGAAATCGGTCCTTTCGGCCAGTATCGCCGCGGTGACCTGCGGCGATGTCAAGGTTGCTGTTGTTCTCGGTCAATACATATTCATTTGTACAACAAAGGGCAATGCATCGTGCGGCCCAGTTAATTCCGTCGGTGCCGTCCGACGCAATCGCGGCGGTGTGATCCCCGGGGATTTTTCCCGGAATTTTTCCGAGCGTTCCCGAGGGGTCCGTGCAAAACGCGAAGGATAAGCCGAGCATATCTATGCGCGTAGATTTTTCGGGACTGTACGCTGGCATCACCGCTTCAGCTCACGCACCACACACCGGGAGTGCCAGTGGCACGCGTCGTAGTCGACGTCATGCTCAAGCCGGAGATCCTCGACCCGCAGGGCCAGGCGGTGCAGCGCGCGCTGCCACGCCTGGGTTTCGAGGGGATCGCCGACGTCCGTCAGGGCAAGCGCTTTGAACTCGAGGTGGAGGGCCCGGTCGACGAGGCCGCCCTCGCCCGAATCCACGCGATGGCGGAAACGTTTCTCGCCAACACCGTGATCGAGGACTTCACCGTGCGAGTGGACTCGTGACCCCCCGCCCGTCACCCACCACCACCCGTTGTGGAGGCCCTTCGGGCCGCAGCAATATTCGGGTAGGGGTCATCACCTTCCCCGGCACCCTGGACGACCGCGACACCCAGCGCGCCGTCCGGATCGCCGGTCTGGAGGCCGTGCCCCTCTGGCACCGCGACAAGGACCTCAAGCAGGTGGACGCCGTGGTCCTGCCCGGCGGTTTCTCCTACGGCGACTATCTGCGGGCGGGCGCCATCTCCCGCTTCTCGCCGGTCATGGAGACCGTCATCGAGCAGGCCAAGGGCGGCATGCCCGTCCTCGGCATCTGCAACGGCTTCCAGGTGCTCACCGAGACGCACCTCCTCCCCGGCGCGATGCTGCGCAACAACCACCTGCACTTCATCTGCCGCGACCAGAAGCTCCGCGTCGAGAACGCGAACACCGCCTGGACGGCCGACTACGAAGCGGGCCAGGAGATCTCCGTCCCGCTGAAGAACATCGACGGCCGCTACGTGGCCGACGAGCGCACCCTCGACGAGCTCGAGGCCGAGGGCCGCGTCGCCTTCCGCTACCTCGACGGAAACCCCAACGGCTCGCTCCGCGACATCGCCGGCATCACCAACGCCGCCGGCAACGTCGTCGGCCTGATGCCGCACCCCGAGCACGCCGTCGAGCCCCTCGTCGGCACCGGCCGCACGGACGGGCTCGGATTCTTCACCTCGCTCCTGAAGAAGCTGGTCAACGCATGACTCTCGACACGGTCAAGCACGCAAACGAAACGCCCGACGTCGACCAGCCCTGGGCCGAACTCGGGCTCAAGCAGGACGAGTACGAGCGCATCCGCGCCATCCTGGGGCGCCGCCCCACCGGTGCCGAGCTCGCGATGTACTCCGTCATGTGGTCCGAGCACTGCTCGTACAAGTCGAGCAAGGTCCACCTCCGCCAGTTCGGCGAGAAGGCCCCCAAGAACGACGCCCTCCTCGTCGGCATCGGCGAGAACGCCGGCGTCGTCGACGTCGGCCAGGGCTACGCGGTCACCTTCAAGGTCGAGTCGCACAACCACCCGTCGTACATCGAGCCCTACCAGGGTGCGGCCACCGGCGTCGGCGGCATCGTCCGCGACATCCTCGCCATGGGCGCCCGCCCCGTTGCCGTCATGGACCCGCTGCGCTTCGGCGCCGCGGACCACCCCGACACCAAGCGCGTCCTGCCGGGCGTCGTCGCGGGCATCGGCGGCTACGGCAACTGCCTGGGCCTGCCCAACATCGGCGGCGAGGTCGTCTTCGACTCCTGCTACCAGGGCAACCCGCTGGTCAACGCCCTGTGCGTCGGCGTGATGAAGCACGAGGACATCCACCTCGCCAAGGCCTCCGGCGCGGGCAACAAGGTCATCCTCTACGGCGCCCGCACCGGCGGCGACGGCATCGGCGGCGTGTCCGTCCTGGCCTCCGAGACCTTCGACGACTCGAAGCCCACCAAGCGCCCCGCCGTCCAGGTCGGCGACCCCTTCCAGGAGAAGCTCCTCATCGAGTGCACCCTGGAGATCTTCCGCGAGGACCTCGTCGACGGCATCCAGGACCTCGGCGGCGCCGGCCTGTCCTGCGCCACCAGCGAGCTGGCCAGCGCCGGCTCCGGCGGCATGCGCGTCGAACTCGACCGTGTGCACCTGCGCGACGCGACGCTCTCGCCCGAGGAGATCCTCATGAGCGAGTCGCAGGAGCGCATGTGCGCGATCGTCGAGCCCGGCAAGGTCGACCGCTTCCTCGAGATCTGCGAGAAGTGGGACGTCATCGCCACCGTCATCGGTGAGGTCACCGACGGCGAGCGGCTGGAGATCTTCTGGCACGGCGAGCAGATCGTCGACGTCCCGCCGCGCACCGTCGCCCACGAGGGCCCGGTCTACGAGCGCCCCTACGCCCGTCCGGACTGGCAGGACGCCCTGCAGGCCGACGACGCGAACAAGCTCGCCCGCCCGGAGACCCCCGAGGAGCTGCGCGCGCAGGTCCTGAAGGTGATCTCCTCCCCGAACCAGGCCTCCAAGTCCTGGATCACCGGCCAGTACGACCGGTTCGTGCAGGGCAACACCGTCCTCGCCCAGCCCGAGGACTCCGGCATGGTCCGCGTCGACGAGGACACCAACCTCGGTGTCGCCGTCGCCACGGACGGCAACGGCCGCTACGCCAAGCTCGACCCGTACGCGGGCGCCCAGCTCGCGCTCGCCGAGTCGTACCGCAACGTGGCCGCCACCGGCGCCCGCCCGCTGGCGATCTCCAACTGCCTGAACTTCGGCTCGCCGGAGGACCCCGCGGTCATGTGGCAGTTCGCCGAGGCCACCCGCGGCCTGGCGGACGGCTGCCTGGCGCTGGGCACCCCGGTGACCGGCGGCAACGTCTCGCTCTACAACCAGACCGGCGAGACCGCCATCCACCCGACCCCGGTGGTCGCGGTCCTCGGCGTCATCGACGACGTCAACCGCCGTACGCCCATGGCGTTCTCCGACGAGGGACACCTGCTGTACCTCCTCGGCGACACCAAGGAGGAGCTGGGCGGTTCGGCCTGGTCCCAGGTGATCCACGACCACCTCGGCGGCCTGCCGCCGGCCGTGGACCTGGACCGCGAGAAGCTGCTCGGCGAGATCCTCATCTCCGCCTCGCGCGACGGCATGGTCGACGCCGCGCACGACCTCTCCGACGGCGGCCTGATCCAGGCCCTCGTCGAGTCGTGCCTGCGCGGCGGCAAGGGCGCCCGGATCGTCGTTCCCGACGGCGTGGACCCGTTCGTCCTCCTCTTCTCCGAGTCCGCCGGCCGGGCGATCGTCGCCGTGCCGCGCAGCGAGGAGCTGCGGTTCACCGACATGTGCGGTGCGCGCGGCCTGCCGGCGACGCGGATCGGCGTTGTCGACGGCGAAGAGATCGACGTGCAGGGGCAGTTCAGCCTTCCGCTGGCGGAGCTGCGCGCGGCGCACGAGGCGACCATCCCGGCGTTGCTCGCGTAACACTCGCTCAACTCTCGTCACGAGTACGGGACGGGCCCGGCCGGTTGTTCCGGTTGGGCCCACCCGAAGCCTGGCCAACGATTAGGCTCGCGCCATGCCTTCCGCACCGCGCAAGCCCCGCGTTCGCAGCTACGACCCCGCCAAGGTGCGGGCCGCCCTGGAGGGGCAGGTCCGGGCCGTACGGGACGTGGTGGCCGTGGTGTGCGCGGAGCCGGACGCCGAGGCGCTGCTCGCTGCGCGGACGCGGCTGGGGGAGTGGACGGTCGGGGAGCTGGTCGTGCACCTCGCCGGTGCCATGCGGCTGCTGCCGCGGCGTCTGGCGGAGCCGCGGCCGGCGTCCGCGCGTCCGGAGACGGATCTCATCTCCTATGTGGGCGGCCTGAGTTCGCTCGCCGACGACGTGGCGAAGCGCACGGCAGAGGGCGCCGCGGCGCTGGCCCACGCGTCCCCGGCGAAGCTGGCCGAACTGTTCGACCAGGCGGCCGAAGAGCTGACGTCCGCGCTCGCGGAGGCGGACCCGGCCACGGTGATCCCGACCTCCCTCGGGTCCATGACCGTGGCCGATTTCGTGGTCACCCGGCTGGTGGAAACCGTGGTGCACGCCGACGATCTGGCGGATGCCACCGGTGTCGCCGTCCGACACGACCGGCAGGCCCTCGCGGCCGTCGTCCGGCTGCTCGCCGACGCCCTCGCGGCGAAGGCCCCCGGGGGGTCCGTGGAGGTCCGCGTCCCGCCGTTCGCGGTGGTCCAGTGCGTGGCCGGGCCGCGGCACACCCGCGGCACGCCGCCCAATGTCGTCGAGACCGATCCGTTGACGTGGATCCGGCTCGCGACGGGCCGTGCGCGCTGGGCCGAAGCCCTCGATTCCGCGGCCGTCACGGCCAGTGGCGAACGCGCCGACCTTTCGGCGGAACTTCCTTTGCTCAGTTGAGCGAACGCTTCTTATCCGCCCCTGTGCTTATCCGCCTCCGTGGGCGAATTCTTTCGGCCGCACAAGGGTGATTCGCTGTGCCCGAGGAGTGGCTGTGCGTGGTGTGAGCCATAACCGGTCGTCCCCGGTTCGGATGAACCTCATCCCTGCCATAGACTCGAGGTGTGCCTCGTGGTGACGGACGACTCAACCACGACCTGCTTCCCGGCGAAAAGGGCCCCCAGGACGCTTGTGGCGTCTTCGGTGTCTGGGCTCCGGGTGAAGAGGTCGCCAAACTCACCTATTTCGGGCTGTATGCGCTGCAGCACCGTGGACAGGAGTCCGCGGGCATCGCGGTGAGCAACGGCTCCCAGATTCTGGTTTTCAAGGACATGGGACTGGTTTCCCAGGTCTTCGACGAAACCTCCCTCGGCTCTCTCCAGGGCCATATCGCGGTCGGTCACGCCCGCTACTCCACCACCGGAGCATCGGTGTGGGAGAACGCCCAGCCCACCTTCCGGGCGACGGCCAACGGCTCCATCGCCCTCGGCCACAACGGCAACCTGGTCAACACCGCCGAGCTCGCCGAGATGGTCGCCGCGCTCCCGCGCGACAACGGCCGGGCCACCCAAGTGGCGGCGACCAACGACACCGACCTGGTGACCGCCCTGCTGGCCGGCCAGACCGACGACGACGGCAAGCCGCTGACCGTCGAGCAGGCCGCCGCCAAGGTGCTGCCCGGGGTCAAGGGCGCCTTCTGCCTCGTCTTCATGGACGAGCACACCCTCTACGCCGCCCGCGACCCGCAGGGCATCCGCCCGCTGGTCCTCGGCCGCCTCGAGCGCGGCTGGGTGGTGGCCTCCGAGACGGCGGCCCTCGACATCTGCGGCGCGACCTTCGTGCGCGAGATCGAGCCCGGCGAGATGATCGCCATCGACGAGAACGGCGTGCGGACCTCCCGCTTCGCCGACGCCAAGCCGCGCGGCTGCGTCTTCGAGTACGTCTACCTCGCCCGCCCGGACACCGAGATCGCGGGCCGCAACGTCTACCTCTCCCGCGTGGAGATGGGCCGCCGGCTCGCCGCCGAGGCCCCGGTCGACGCCGACCTGGTGATACCGACCCCGGAGTCCGGCACCCCCGCCGCCGTGGGGTACGCCGAGGCCAGCGGCATCCCGTACGGCACGGGGCTGGTGAAGAACGCGTACGTCGGCCGGACCTTCATCCAGCCGAGCCAGACCATCCGCCAGCTCGGCATCCGGCTCAAGCTCAACCCGCTCAAGGAAGTCATCAAGGGCAAGCGCCTGGTGGTCGTCGACGACTCGATCGTCCGCGGCAACACCCAGCGCGCACTCGTCCGGATGCTCCGCGAGGCCGGCGCGGCCGAGGTCCACGTGCGGATCTCCTCCCCGCCGGTGAAGTGGCCCTGCTTCTTCGGCATCGACTTCGCCACCCGGGCCGAGCTGATCGCCAACGGCATGACGGTCGAGGAGATCGGCAAGTCGCTGGGCGCGGACTCCCTCGCGTACATCTCCCTCGACGGCATGGTCGAGGCGACCACCATCGCCAAGCCGAACCTGTGCCGCGCCTGCTTCGACGGCGAGTACCCGATGGAGCTGCCCGACCCCGAGCTCCTCGGCAAGCAGCTCCTCGAGACCGAGCTCGCCGGCGGCACCGACGCCGCCGACGCGCTGCGCCGCCCGTAGCGCTCGCGTACCCGTAGTTACGAACGACACGAAAGATCTCAACGTCATGTCTGAGACCACCGGTGCCAGCTACGCAAGCGCGGGCGTCGACATCGAGGCGGGCGACCGCGCCGTCGAACTGATGAAGCAGTGGGTGAAGAAGGCGACCCGCCCCGAGGCCATCGGCGGCCTCGGCGGCTTCGCCGGCCTCTTCGACGCCAGCGCCCTCAAGCGCTACGAGCGCCCCCTGCTCGCCTCCGCCACCGACGGCGTCGGCACCAAGGTCGACATCGCGCGTCGCATGGGCGTCTACGACACCATCGGCCACGACCTCGTGGGCATGGTCGTCGACGACCTGGTCGTCTGCGGCGCCGAGCCGCTGTTCATGACCGACTACATCTGCGTCGGCAAGGTCTACCCCGAGCGCGTCGCCGCGATCGTCAAGGGCATCGCCGAGGGCTGCGTCCTCGCCGGCTGCGCGCTGGTCGGCGGCGAGACCGCCGAGCACCCCGGCCTGCTCGGGGCGGACGAGTTCGACGTGGCCGGCGCGGGCACGGGCGTGGTCGAGGCGGACCGGCTGCTGGGCGCGGACCGTATCCGTACGGGTGACGTCGTCATCGCGATGGCCTCGTCGGGACTTCACTCGAACGGGTACTCACTGGTGCGCCATGTGCTCTTCGACCGGGCCGGCTGGGAGCTGGACCGCGAGGTGCCGGAGCTCGGTCGGACGCTCGGCGAGGAGCTGCTCGAGCCCACCAAGATCTACTCGTTGGACTGCCTGGCCCTGACCCGGGTGGCCGACGTGCACGCCTTCTCGCACATCACGGGCGGCGGCCTGGCCAACAACCTGGCCCGGGTCGTTCCCGACCACCTGCACGCGAGCATCGACCGGTCGACGTGGACGCCGGGCGCCGTCTTCGACCTGGTCGGCACGGCCGGCGCGGTCGAGCGGCTCGAGCTGGAGAAGACGCTGAACATGGGCGTCGGCATGATGGCCGTCGTGCCGCCGGAGGCCGTGGACGTGGCGCTGACGACCTTCGCCGACCGGGGCGTGGACTCCTGGGTCGCGGGCGAGATCACCGAGCGCGGCGACCGGGGAGAGGCCGTCACCCTCGAGGGCGACTACGCGAAGTGAGTCACGGGCCGTGTGTGGGCAGTCGTGCCGCCAGGGGCGGCACGGGTGGGCACACACGGCCCGCCCCCGTACGACGGGCCGCAACCACACGCGGCGGCACAGCGCCGGCGTCCAGGCAGCACAGAACCCGGTCCGGGAAGGCCCCGGACCGGGTCGGTGAAGGTTGCTGCTATCGCGTCAAGCGCGGCGACGGTAAGCGGACTGGTCGGAGCTGTGCTCGTCCTCGTCCTCATCGTCGTTGTAACGCGCCGCGTACTGAGCGTACGGGTCGTCGTCCAGCTCGTCCTCGAGCGGCTCGCTCTCCGGCGGCGGCTTGATCGCTGCCGGCTGCGTTGCGCCCAGCTCATTGGCCAGACGTGAGAGGTCGGTCCCGCCGCTGTTGTACTTCAGCTGGCGGGCGACCTTTGTCTGCTTGGCCTTGGCCCGGCCGCGCCCCATGGCTCGACCCCCTCATTGACGGGGCTCGACGGCCCCAGAGTCTTGACACGCGTTCACGTTCATGAGTCAGAGCGGACCCCTGTGGAGGTGTCCGGCCTGTAGAGCTTCAACGGTACCTGCTTCCGCCGTCATACGGTACGTCGCCCGCATGACGTGGCACGCAGCACAACCCGCGAGGAGCCCCGTACCCGCTGGTCAGCTGCGATTTTAACGTGTCCTGGGCGCCGACCCGCCGAGGGGTCGTGAGAGATCTCTCCTTTCGCCGCCGGTCGGCGGCGCTTCTGTGGGGACCACTGTGCGGGTACCGCTCACCCGCTCGGGCGGGAACGTCACCCGAACGGGTGAAGGGTCGACGCCACGTATACGGACGACTACCCCGCGGTGGCCGCCCGCGCCTCCGCCATGCGCTGCTCGGCGATCCGGTCGGCGGCCACGGCCGGCGGAATGCCGTCCGACTTCGCGCGATCGAATATGGCCAAAGTCGTGTCGAAGATCTTGGCCGCCTTGGCCTTGGCCCGGTCGAAATCGAAGCCGTGCAGTTCATCGGCGACCTGGATGACGCCACCGGCGTTCACCACGTAGTCCGGGGCGTAGAGGATGCCGCGGTCGGCGAGGTCCTTCTCGACGCCCGGGTGGGCGAGCTGGTTGTTGGCCGCGCCGCAGACCACGGTGGCGGTGAGGGCGGCCACCGAGTCGTCGTTGAGCGCGCCGCCGAGGGCGCACGGGGCGTAGACGTCCAGCGGCGTACGGACCAGCACGTCCGCGTCGGTCACCGCCGTGACCCGCGGGTGGCGTGCGGTGATGCGCTCGACGGCCTCCGCGCGGACGTCGGTGATCACGACCTCGGCGCCGTCCTCGACCAGGTGCTCCACGAGGTGGTGGCCCACCTTGC
>KL569381.1:60833-61699 GCA_000715685.1 Streptomyces lilacinus | reverse complement strand
CCGCCCCGCCGGCCACGCAGCGTCGGCTCGCCCCACTGCGTCTGCGCCGCGGCCCGCATGCCCTGGAAGACGCCGAACGCCGTGAGCACGGAGGAGTCGCCGGCGCCGCCGTTCTCGGGGGAGCGGCCCGTGGTCCAGCGGTTCACCCGGGCGATCACGTCCATGTCCTGCACGTACGTGCCGACGTCGCACGCGGTGACATAACGGCCGCCGAGAGAGGCCACGAACCGTCCGTACGCGAGCAGCAGTTGCTCGGTCTTGATCAGGTCGGGATCGCCGATGATCACCGCCTTGCCGCCGCCGTGGTCGAGGCCCGCCAGGGCGTTCTTGTACGACATGCCGCGCGAGAGGTTCAGCGCGTCCCGCACCGCCTCGTCCTCGGAGGCGTAGGGATAGAAGCGCGTGCCGCCCAGGGCGGGGCCCAGGGCGGTGGAGTGGAGGGCGATGACGGCCTTGAGGCCGCTCTCGCGGTCCTGGCACAGCACGACCTGCTCGTGGCCGCCCTGGTCCGATCGGAACAGGGTCTGCAGCACGCCGTCGGCGGCTTCGGTGGTGGGACGTACGTCAGTCACGGTGGTGACTCCATATGTCGCGGAGGTCGCCCTCCGAGGGGTGGTGGAGGGCCGGTTGGCCAGAGGATAAGACCTGCCGGCCCGGCCGACCGGGTCCGTGCCGAGGATCACTCTCCCGGGCTGCGACGCCGTGGGACGATCTGGACAGACAGGAGGGGAGGAGCGCGCGAGACTCCCCGGAAGGTGTCCTGCGGCTTGAGGGAGCGAGCGTGGGCCTGGCGTCGTCGTTGACCGTCCCGTACGCGGCATACCTGCGGGTCTACGAGCCGCTGGGCGCGTTCCCCGAGCCCGAGC
>KL569381.1:58310-60551 GCA_000715685.1 Streptomyces lilacinus | reverse complement strand
CGCCCGCCGGAAGGCGCTCCCCGGCGCCCAGGACGAACTGCGCGGGTCGCTCGCCGACCTGCTGCCCACCCCGCCCGTCGCCGTCCCGGTGCACGAGAGCGGCGACGCCTTCGTCGCCGTCGTGGACGGCGTGGTGTGCGTCTGCCCCTGGCGGACCCGGCTGCGCGGCTGGCTGGCCCTGCAGCGCCTCGACGAGAGCCTCCCGCCGCCGGTGCTGGACGCCGTGCTGCCGCCCGTGGTGCGCCGCCAGGCCGCGGCGGACTACGAGCGCTGGCTCGAGCGCAACCCCGACGCCCGCCCGTGGATCAAGACCGCCACCTGGCAGGTGCCGCTGCGCTGGTTCGTGCTCTTCTCCGACGACGAGCGCGAGTACGACAAGGGCGGGCCGGACGGCGAGGCGCCCGTGCTGCGCTACCGCACGCCCATGGTCCAGGCCCGGCGTCGCGTCGCCCGCGGACTGCGTACGCTGCGGGACGCGATCGAGGAGGGGCCGCTGATCGACGGGCTGGTGGAGGTGGGCCGATGGCTGGAAGAGTTCCATCCGCGGTCCCTGGTGGAGCTGGACTACGGCGGACTTGTGCATATGGTTCCGGAAGCACGGCTGGCCGAGGACCGGTCCGCGGCCGACACGGCCGAGGGGCTGGCGGCGCTGCGGGCGGGTGACGGGGCGCGGGCGGGTGCGGCGTACGAGCGGCTGACGGAACGTTGGCGGGAGATCCGGGACCGCCAGTTCGCCAACTGACCGGGCGCCGACGGTCGCGGGCCGGCTGTGGGTCGGTCGTTGGCCGATCGCGGGCCGGGACCTAGGTCCCGATCCGGGCCATTGCCGCAACCGTGACCTACCGCACTTACGGAAGGTCTTGCGCCCATCGCCCATCCTCGTGGCAAAATAGGACAAGGAGTCCGGGAAGGGCTCCTTCCGCCTAAGTAAGGGCGGATAGATCGGTATTGCACTCCTTGGCGGATCTGGTGACCCCTGATCTGATTGATCCCGCTGTGACTGATCGTCACGGCGACGTGACTGTCCGCTATGGCATGGTCCATCGGCTTCCGTCGAGGTTGAACACCTGAGAGGGCAATTCCATCGGTTTGGCCGACGTGGCTGGACAGATGGTGTAGTTGTAGTGCCGAGGACAAGCCGTTCGTCCTATAACCGACTCGGCCCGCGTCCGCCATTTCGGGCAACGCGGGTCAAGGTGCAGAATTTAGAGGAAAGAACCGACGTGATGGTTCGGTTCTCCCGAGGAGGCCGCTCATGACCGCTCGCACCCCTGATGCCGAGCCGCTGCTGACCCCGGCTGAGGTTGCCACGATGTTCCGCGTGGACCCGAAGACGGTCACCCGCTGGGCCAAGGCTGGCAAGCTCACGTCCATCCGTACGCTCGGAGGACACCGGCGCTACCGCGAAGCGGAGGTCCGTGCCCTGCTGGCGGGCATTCCGCAGCAGCGCAGCGAGGCCTGAACAGCCCAGCATCACCGGGTGATTTCCGGGGCCCCCAACCCGGCGACCGCCCACACCGAGCTCCACAGCTCCACCAAGCAGTAAACGACAGGACGCCTGCCCCAACAGGTTCCCAGCCCACCGACTTGGGCGCGTCGTCGATCGCGCTGGACTCCGCCGGGTCCAGCGCGATCTTTTTATGCGCCGGGACGTACGCCTGGATGTGCGCCTGTGTGTGCCAGAACGTGCACCCCGGACTCCTGACGGCGCTCTCCGGGTGGGCCCCCGACGGCCTTCCGGCGTGCTCCGCGAGGCCGGTGCAATTGCACATATTAAATTGAGCGGGTGGTGGGAGGGTGCGAGTTCCCCCGCCTCGGGAAGAATTTCGGTGACACCCGTCACATCGCGGTGTGCTTGTCACTCATCAAGGCGCTGCGGTAAAGGAGTTGCGGCCTCACCGGAAAGAGGGACTTTCGCCCCGGGGAGGCTCTCCGGCGTCCCCCGCCTCCTGGACGAGCCGCAGCAGCCGGTGGCAGACCGGACAGTGCCGGGTGAGGTGGCGGTAGCCCGCCGCCGCGGAGAGGTGGGCACGCAGCAACGCTCGCGTCTCGTGCCGGATGCTCACGGTCCGCCGGCGCTCGGTGCGGGTGGTCGTCGTCATGGGGCGCAGCACCTCCCACTGACTGGGGTACCCCTGGCACGTGTCGCAGTCAAGGACGGAAAGCGTGAAGGCCCGGATCCGATGGATCCGGGCCTTCAAATGATGCGGTCCTGACGGGATTTGAACCCGCGGCCTCCAC
>KL569381.1:53635-58009 GCA_000715685.1 Streptomyces lilacinus | reverse complement strand
AACTGCTCCACAGGACCTTGCTTGCTTTCCCGCTTCCGCGGGGCTGCGAAACAAGACTCTACAGCAGGTCAGGGGGTGCGGTCGAACCACGTCGACGAGACGTGGGGCACAGTCGCCCGGCGGCCTCGTCAGGGGCGTCGTCGGGGTGACGTCGTCAGGGGGCCAGCTGGTCGACCGCCTTGACGATCCGCTTGTCGGAGATCGGATAGGCCGTGCCGAGCGCGTGCGCGAAGTAGCTCACCCGCAGCTCCTCGATCATCCAGCGGATCTCGAGGGCCTCCTGCGGCACGGGCCGCCCCTTGGGGAACTGCTCCAGCAGCCACGCGTACTCGTCGCGCATCTCCTTCACCTTCGCCATGCGGGCGCGGTCCCGCTCGGCGTTGGTGGGCAGCTGCGTCAGGCGCCGGTCGACGGCCACGAGGTAGCGCAGCAGGTCCGGAAGCCGGCGGACGCCGTGGGCGGTCACGAAGCCCGGCTTGATCAGCTCGGCCAGCTGGTCCTTGACGTCCGTGAGCGACGGGACCAGGGCGAGGCTCGTCGTGGCCTTCAGCCGGCGCTCGCACGCCTGCCAGGCGGCCAGCACCTCCTGCACCTTGCGGATGGTGTCCAGCGTGGCGTCCACGATGTCCGCCCGCACGGCGTCGAAGAGCTTGCGGAAGGACTCCTCGTCCCACGCCGGCCCGCCGTGGGCCGCGATCAGCTTGTCCGCGGCGCCCGCGACGCAGTCGTCGAAGAGCGCCTGGATCGAGCCGTGAGGATTGCGCGACAGGGCGAGCTTCTGCTGGTTGCCGAGCTTGTCCTGGGCGAACTTCGCGGGGTTGGAGGGCAGGTTCAGCAGGATCAGGCGGCGGGTGCCGCGCCACATCGCCTCGCGCTGCTCCGGCTCGGTGTCGAAGAGCCGTACGGCGACGGAGGCGCCCTCGTCGACCAGCGCCGGGTACGCCTTGACGGGCTGACCGGCGCGGCGGGTCTCGAAGGTGCGGGGGAGGGCCCCGATCGTCCACTGGGTGAGCCCCGAGCGCTGCTCGAGGCGCGCGCCGCCAGAGGACTCCGCGGAGGCCTTCTCGAACGCCTTGGTGATCGCCGCCTGCGTCTTCGGCTTGAGCCGCAGCCGCAGCGCCTCCAGGTCCTTGTCCTCGGCGATCTTGCGCTTGCGCTCGTCGACGACCCGGAAAGTGATCTTCAGGTGGTCCGGGACCTTGGCCAGGTCGAAGTCCTCGGCCTCCATCCGCACGGCCGTCATCCGGTGCAGCCCGCGGGCCAGCGCCGTCGTCAGCGGCTCCTGCAGCGGCACGGCGGAGTCCAGGAAGCGCTGGGCGAAGTTCGGCGCCGGGACGCAGGTGCGGCGGATCGGCTTGGGCAGGGAACGGATCAGCTCCGTCACCAGGTCCTCGCGCAGCCCCGGGATCTGCCAGTCGAAGCCCTCGGCGGAGACCTGGTTGAGCACCTGCAGCGGGATGTGGACGGTCACGCCGTCCGCGTCCGCTCCCGGCTCGAACTGATAGGTCACCTTGAACTTCAGCCGGCCCTGCCGCCACGAGTCCGGGTAGTCGGCCTTGGTGACCGCCTCCGCGTTCTCGTTGATGAGCATGGAGTGCTCGAAATTGAGCAGATCCGGCTCCTCGCGGCGCTTGTGCTTCCACCACGAGTCGAAGTGCGCGCCCGAGACGACGTGTTCGGGCAGCCGCTGGTCGTAGAAGTCGAACAGCGTCTCGTCGTCGACCAGGATGTCCCGGCGCCGGGCGCGGTGCTCCAGCTCCTCGACCTCGCCGAGGAGCTTGCGGTTGTCGTGGAAGAACTGGTGGTGCGTCCGCCAGTCGCCCTCGACCAGCGCGTTGCGGATGAACAGCTCACGGCTGGTCTCCGGGTCGATCCGCCCGTAGTTGACCTTCCGCTGCGCCACGATCGGCACGCCGTAGAGCGTCACCCGCTCGTACGCCATCACCGCGGCCTGCTTCTGCTCCCAGTGCGGCTCGCTGTACGTGCGCTTGACCAGGTGCTCGGCGAGCGGCTCGACCCACTCGGGCTCGATCTTCGCGTTGACCCGCGCCCACAGCCGCGAGGTCTCCACCAGCTCCGCCGACATCACCCAGCGCGGCGGCTTCTTGAAGAGCGCCGAACCGGGGAAGACCGCGAACTTGGCGTTGCGGGCACCGACGTATTCGTTGTTCTTCTCGGTGTCTTTCAGGCCAATGTGGGAGAGCAGACCCGCGAGCAGCGACTGGTGCACCCGCTCCGGCGCCGCGTCCTCCTCGGCGAGGTGGATGCCCATGGTCTTGGCGACCGTGCGCAGCTGGTAGTAGATGTCCTGCCACTCGCGTATGCGCAGGTAGTTCAGGTACTCCGACTTGCACATGCGGCGGAAGGCGGAGGACGAGAGCGTCTTCTGCTGCTCGCGGATGTAGCGCCAGAGGTTCAGGAAGGCGAGGAAGTCGCTCGTCTCGTCCTTGAACCGGGCGTGCTGCTGGTCGGCCTGCGCCTGCTTCTCCGAGGGCCGCTCGCGCGGGTCCTGGATCGACAGGGCGGCGGCGATCACCATGACCTCGCGGGCGCAGCCGTTGCGGTCGGCCTCCAGCACCATGCGGGCCAGCCGCGGGTCGACGGGCAGCTGGGAGAGCTTGCGGCCCAGCTGCGTCAGCCGCTTCTTCGGGTCCTTCTGCTGCGGGTCGATCGCCCCGAGCTCCTGCAGCAGGTCGACGCCGTCCTTGATGTTCCGGCGGTCCGGCGGGTCGATGAAGGGGAACTTCTCGATGTCGCCGAGGCCGGCCGCGGTCATCTGCAGGATGACGGAGGCGAGGTTCGTCCGCAGGATCTCCGCGTCCGTGAACTCGGGGCGGGCGAGGAAGTCGTCCTCCGCGTACAGCCGGATGCAGACACCGTCGCTCGTACGGCCGCAGCGGCCCTTGCGCTGATTGGCGCTGGCCTGCGAGACCGGCTCGATCGGCAGCCGCTGGACCTTGGTGCGGTGGCTGTAGCGCGAGATGCGGGCGAAGCCGGGGTCGATGACGTACTTGATGCCGGGGACGGTGAGGGAGGTCTCGGCGACGTTCGTGGCGAGGACGACGCGGCGGCCGGTGTGCCGCTGGAAGACGCGGTGCTGCTCGGCGTGGGAGAGCCGGGCGTAGAGCGGCAGGATCTCCGTGAAGCGGAGCTTCTTCTTCTCCAGCGCGTCCGCCGTGTCGCGGATCTCCCGCTCGCCGGAGAGGAAGACCAGGATGTCGCCCGGCCCCTCCTTCTGCAGCTCGTCGACGGCGTCGCAGATCGCGGTGATCTGGTCGCGGTCGGCGTCGGTGGAGTCCTCCTCCAGCAGCGGACGGTAGCGAACCTCCACCGGATACGTACGGCCGCTCACCTCGACGATCGGCGCGTCGCCGAAGTGGCGGGAGAAGCGCTCGGGGTCGATCGTCGCCGAGGTGATCACGACCTTGAGGTCGGGGCGACGGGGCAGCAGCTGGGCCAGGTAGCCGAGCAGGAAGTCGATGTTGAGGCTGCGCTCGTGGGCCTCGTCGATGATGATCGTGTCGTACTGGCGCAGCTCGCGGTCCGTCTGGATCTCGGCGAGCAGGATGCCGTCGGTCATCAGCTTGACCATGGTCGCGTCGCCGACCTGGTCGGTGAAGCGCACCTTCCAGCCGACCGCCTCGCCGAGCGGCGTCCGCAGCTCCTCGGCGACCCGCTCGGCCACCGTGCGGGCGGCGATCCGGCGCGGCTGGGTGTGACCGATCAGCCCCTTGATGCCGCGGCCGAGCTCCATGCAGATCTTGGGAATCTGCGTGGTCTTGCCGGAGCCGGTCTCGCCGGCGACGATCACGACCTGGTGGTCGCGTATCGCCTCGAGGATCACGTCCTTCTTCTGGCTGACCGGCAGCTGCTCGGGGTAGCTGATCTCGGGAACGGCGGCCCGGCGGCTAAGGACCCGCAGCTCGGCCGTGTCGGCCTCCGCCGCGATCTCGGCCAGGACGGCCGCACGGGCCTCGGGCTTGCGAATGCGCCGCGCCCCGTCCAGACGCCGCCCCAGCCGCTGCGCGTCGCGCAACATCAGCTCGGGCAGGCGGGCGGCGAGGTCGGCGAACGTGGCGAGGGCAGGCTGCGTAGACATACGAAGTCCAGGATCGCACCAGCCGCCACGAAGCGGCGAACGCATTTCGCGGGTGTGTGGGGGGCCGGGGGCTTGCCCCCCGGGAAACGGTGAATGGGTGGGGCCGGGGCATCCCTCCCGCCGCCACGGTGCCGAGCCCCCGTGGCGAGGGTCCGGCGGTCGTCCGGCGGCAGTCGCCCCGTGCCCGGCACGTCCGGGGCGTACCCCGAAAAACACCGAGCCCCCCATCGAAGATGGGGGGCTCACGGTGGCTGGGGCCGGGGTCGAACCGGCGA
>KL569381.1:53168-53417 GCA_000715685.1 Streptomyces lilacinus | reverse complement strand
ATTTGCTGTGCCCGATGGCGGCTGCGCCGCGGGCGCGGCCACCACCTTGCCAGGGTGGCGAGCGGTGGTAGGGGCGGGGCTCGCCCCTGGGGGCCGGGTGTGCCCGGAAAAGCACTGAGCCCCCCGTCCGAAGACGAGGGGCTCATTTGTGGCTGGGGCCGGGGTCGAACCGGCGACCTTCCGCTTTTCAGGCGGACGCTCGTACCAACTGAGCTACCCAGCCACGCGACCGTCCGAAGACGATCACAG
>KL569381.1:52227-52834 GCA_000715685.1 Streptomyces lilacinus | reverse complement strand
ACCATGCTATGTGCGAGAACCAGTCTCGCACACGGTACAGCGTGCCCCCAACGGGATTCGAACCCGTGCTACCGCCTTGAAAGGGCGGCGTCCTGGGCCACTAGACGATGAGGGCTGATGGCCCACCTGGGCGCTTCGCAGCGCCTCGGGGACGTGAGAAGCATATGGGATGGGAGGACCGATCGCCAAAACGGTTTGCCGAGGGCTCTCGCCGAACGGTCCGGAGAGGCGTTCGTGCCGGACAATGGCGGGGTGCTGGAGATGACGCGCGAGGAGTTCGAGGAACTGGTCGCCGAGGGCCTGGACCGGATCCCGCAGGAGCTGACGCGGCTGATGGACAACGTCGCGGTGTTCGTCGAGGACGAGCCCCCGGTGGAGGCCCCGGACCTGCTCGGCCTCTACGAGGGCACGCCGCTGACCGAGCGCGGCGAGTGGTACGCCGGGGTGCTGCCGGACCGGATCACGATCTACCGGGGGCCGACGCTGCGGATGTGCGCGTCGCGGGAGGAGGTCGTGGAGGAGGTCGAGGTGACCGTCGTCCACGAAGTCGCCCACCACTTCGGCATCGACGACGACCGACTGCACGCGCTGGGCTACGGCTGATCGC
>KL569381.1:51500-51953 GCA_000715685.1 Streptomyces lilacinus | reverse complement strand
GGCTGCCGGCCGCCGGCTGTCGACCTTGGCCGAGTACGGATGATCGAGGGCTGACGCCGCGTCGGGGCGCGTGTCCTGCGCGGGCCGGGGCCAGTTGGGCAGGGGGCCTGTCCCCCCGTACCCGAAGGCGGTCCCCTTCATGCGCGCAATGTCGGCGCACGCGGCAGCGTTCACCCGTATGACGGCCACACGTATCGCGGCCGCGGCGGTCGCGACCCTGGCACTGAGCGGGTGCATGAGCGTGAGCGACCCCGGCCGCCCCGCGCCCTCGGGGACGGGCGGGCAGCGCGAGACGGGGCCGCAGCCGGACGGCGGGATCCAGATGCCGGGCAGCCGGCCCGGAGGTCGTACGGACGCGAAGTCGGTCAAGGGCGGCGCGTCGGGGAGCCCGGCCAAGGAGGGGCGCCCGGACGCCTCGGCGTCCGCGTCGCCCTCGACCTGTCTCTTATACAC
>KL569381.1:49183-51268 GCA_000715685.1 Streptomyces lilacinus | reverse complement strand
CTCCCCGCCCGCGCGGCCGGGCAAGCCGGGTACGCCGCCGAAGCCGCCGAACGGCCCCGGCAACCCGGGGACGTCCCCGGCGCCGGGCAAGCCGCCGGCGCCCTCGCAGCCGCCGACGCAGGCCCCGCCCACCCAGGCCCCGCCGACGCCGCCCTCGCAGCCGCCGACGCAGCCGCCCGCGACGCCCCAGCCGGGTCCGTCCTAGCCCTGGCTGAGGCCCCGGCGGGACCGACTGTGGCGCAGGGCATAGGGTGGCGGCTTGCGTCGCGGGCCGTTGGGTGCGTATGGTGGTAGATCGTTTGATCCCATTTGCCCGGCGCCTGACAGAAGCGCGCCGTGTGGCGCGTTCCTTACCTTGCCGTGGCTGACCGCATCGAGGCGGTCATTTGTGAAGCCGACACGGAGCTTGGGCGCGTGCCGAAACTCCGGAAGGTTTCGCATTTCGCATGTCCATTTCCACTGACACCACCACCATGCCCGCCGCCGACGAGATGATCGTCGAGGCCGCCGCCGAGGTCGTCGAGGCCACCGAGGCCGTCGAGCCCGCCGAGCCGCAGATCACCTTCGGCGACCTGGGCCTGGACGAGTCCATCGTCCGCAAGCTCGCCCAGAACGGCGTGACCACCCCCTTCCCGATCCAGGCGGCGACCATCCCGGACGCCCTGGCCGGCAAGGACATCCTCGGCCGCGGCCGCACCGGCTCCGGCAAGACCCTCTCCTTCGGTCTGCCGCTGCTCTCCACGCTGGCCGGCGGCCACACCGAGAAGAAGCGCCCCCGCGGCCTGATCCTCACCCCGACCCGCGAGCTGGCGATGCAGGTCGCCGACGCCCTCCAGCCCTACGGCGACGTCCTCGGCCTGAAGATGAAGGTCGTCTGCGGCGGTACGTCCATGGGCAACCAGATCTACGCCCTCGAGCGCGGCGTCGACATCCTCGTCGCCACCCCGGGCCGTCTGCGCGACATCATCAACCGCGGTGCCGCCTCCCTCGACAAGGTCCAGGTCGCCGTCCTCGACGAGGCCGACCAGATGGCCGACATGGGCTTCCTGCCCGAGGTCACCGAGATCCTCGACCTGGTGCCGTCCGGCGGTCAGCGCCTGCTGTTCTCCGCGACGCTCGAGAACGAGATCGACACCCTGGTCAAGCGCTACCTGGTCAACCCGGTCACGCACGAGGTCGACCCCTCCGCCGGCGCGGTCTCCACCATGACCCACCACGTCCTCGTCGTGAAGCCGAAGGACAAGGCCCCGGTCACCGCCGCCATCGCCGCCCGCAAGGGCCGCACGATCATCTTCGTCCGCACCCAGATGGGCGCCGACCGCGTCGCCGAGCAGCTCGTCGACGCCGGTGTCCGCGCGGACGCGCTGCACGGCGGCATGACCCAGGGCGCCCGTACCCGCGTCCTCGAGGACTTCAAGGCCGGCTACGTGAACTGCCTGGTCGCCACCGACGTCGCCGCCCGCGGCATCCACGTCGACGGCATCGACCTGGTCCTCAACGTCGACCCCGCCGGTGACCACAAGGACTACCTGCACCGCTCGGGCCGCACCGCCCGCGCCGGCCAGTCCGGCACGGTCGTCTCCCTGGCCCTGCCGCACCAGCGCAAGCAGATCTTCCGCCTGATGGAGGACGCGGGCGTCGACGCCTCGCGCCACATCGTCGGCAACGCCGGCGTCTTCGACGAGGACGTCGCCAAGATCACCGGCGCCCGCTCCCTCACCGAGGTCCAGGCCGACGCCGCCGCGAACGCCGCCAAGCAGGCCGAGCGCGAGCTCGCCGACCTGACCCGTCAGCTGGAGCGCACGCAGCGCCGCGCGACCGAGCTCCGCGAGGAGGCCGACCGCCTCCTGGCCCGCGCCGCCCGCGAGCGCGGCGAGGACCCGGAGGCCGCGGTGGCCGCCGCTGCCGCCGAGGTCGCCGCCGAGGCCGAGACCGCCGCCCGCACGGAGGAGGCCGCGCCCGCCGCGTCCATCCCGGCCCAGGCCGCGCCGGCGTACGAGCGCCGCGACGAGCGGGGCAACTTCGAGCGTCGCAACAGCGGTTTCCGCCGTGACGACCGCGAGGACCGCGGTGGCGACCGTGGCG
>KL569381.1:44488-48942 GCA_000715685.1 Streptomyces lilacinus | reverse complement strand
CGACCGTGGCGGCTTCCGTCGCGACGACCGTCCCTCCGGTGGTTTCCGCCGTGACGACCGTCCCTCCGGTGGTTTCCGCCGTGACGACCGCCCCTCCGGCGGCTTCCGCTCCGGCGGCAGCGACCGTCCGTTCAACCGCGACCGTCGTGACGACCGTCCCTCGGGCGGCTTCCGCTCGGGCGGCGGCGACCGTCCCTACGGCCGTCGTGACGACCACCGGGGCGGCAATGCGTCCTTCGACCGTCGCTCTGACAAGCCGCGCTGGAAGCGCAACGGCTGATCTCCGCAGCTGATCTGAGGGCCCGTACGGCACACCGCCGTACGGGCCCTCGCCCGTCCGGCCGGCCCCGCGCGACCGCCCCGCGCCATAAGGACTCGGGCATCGGCGGCCGGCCGGGCTATGCTGCGGGGTGCGGGCCGTTAGCTCAATTGGCAGAGCAGTGGACTTTTAATCCATTGGTTGTGGGTTCGAGTCCCACACGGCCTACCGCTCGATGAGGTCACAGCACCATCTGTGACCTGCATCTTTTCGCCCCGGCTGGGCTTCTCCAGCCGGGGCGAAGGCTTGTTCTCCGGCTTCTGCGTGAGCGATGCGTGAGCGGCGGTGCTTTCAGCAACTACCGGGCGCGCCCTGGGCACCAGCCGTGCAGCGGCCTCGGCCACCTCGCGATCGACCTCGGGGAGCAGGCTCGTGTACGTATCCGAGGCGAGCTTTCCGGAGGAATGCCGCAGGGTCTCCTTGATGGTGTGGATGTCCCCACCGCCTCCATGGATCAGAGTCGCGGCCACGTGACGGAGGTCACGGAGGTTGATCGGAGGCAGGCCGGCGGCCTTGGAGATGCGCCGGAAGGTCTCGGACACCGTCTCGGGGTGCAGCCAGGACCCGTCTTCCTGCGTGAAGACCTTGCCCGTGTCCTGCCACGCCGCGCCCCACTTAAGACGCTCTTTGTTCTGCCGCACCCGATGGGCCCTCAGAGCGGCCACGGTGCCGCTGTCGAGGCCGATCGTGGCCGCGCTGCCGTCCGTCTTCGGGTCGGACTCGTAGGGCGTCCAGCCGTCCTGTACGAGCTCCTTGGCCACCGTCAGGTTGGCGCCGTCCAGGTCCACATAGGTCCAGTCCTGCCCCACGCCTTCACCGCGCCGCAGGCCACGGAACGCGATCAGGTGGAAGAACGCGTATAGCCGGTCCTTCTCGGCTTCGTCCAGGAAGGCGCCGACCTGTGTCGGCGTCCACACCATGACCGCGCTCGGCTTCTCGCCGGTCTCAAGCCACCGCTGCACCCGCTCCTCGGTCCACAGCAGCGCCTTGGGCCGCTTCCCAGACTCCAGTTCGACGTGCCCGGCCGGGTTGAAGGTGATGAGCTGCTGCGCGATGGCTGAGTTGAGGGCGGCCCGCAGCGTCGAACGGATGCGCTGCCGCGACGCCGCTCCGGTCAGCTTCCGGAAAGGCTTCATCTCGGCCAGCTTGGCGCGCTCCTCGGCCAATTTCTCCCGCTCCGCAGCCTTGGGAGCACCCGGCCTGCCGTGCTTGCAGCGCGCGACCTGCTCGCGCCGGGCCTGGTTCTCTGCCGCGATCGCCTCGTTGTCATCGGCGATCCCGTCGAACATCTCCACCAGGTGCCCGACGTTCAGCCGGTCGAGCCGGATGTGCCCGATGCGCGGCTTGAGATGCACGCGGATATGCGAGGAATAGCCATTGGTAGTCGTCTTGCGAAGCTTCTTCGCGGCCAGCCACTGATCGAGCCACTCACCGACCGTGGTGTGAGCGGTGAGGGACTGGCCCGTGCGGAACTTGCGCTGCGTCTCTTCCAGGTCGGGAAGCGGCGCCTTCTCGGCCGCCACCTTCTCCAGTAGCTCGGCTATTCGGTGCTGCCCCTCGGCGTCGTCGGTATCCGGCAGGGCAAGCAGGGCGCGCACCTTGTCGAGGTCGGCCTGGGCCTCGGTCTTGGTTTCGTACCCGCCCCGGGCAAACGAGCGTCTCTTGCCGTCCGGCCGTGCTGGCAGCTCCTGCCGGAGAGAGTACGTACCGTGCCGCTTCTGCTTCTGCTTCAGCTTCGGGCAGGAAGCGCCGAGCGGCTTTCCCGTCTCCGCGTCACGGCAGTGGCACCGCCGGTACGTCGAACCCTTCACTCCTCGTCCCCCTCGTGTGATCCCCTGGAGCCCTTCTTGACCGGGCCCAGCGCCCCCTGCTTGCGCGCTGCGCCGACCCACTTGGCGGCTGTGGAGTGCGATACCTCGAAGTGGTCGGCGACGGCCATCGTGGGGGGCCGTCCCTGCTCGTGCGCCGTGCTGTAGACCTCGGCCACCGTTGCCAGGTGCTCCGAGGTCAGGCTGCGCCGCCCTCCCGGCCTCTGCACCGGATGCGGCCCCGGCATCTGGTTTAGCAGCGACGCCAGCAGCGCCTGCGCCCGTTCCTTGCGCTGCGCCGTCGTCAGGGCCTGCTGCTCTTCGGACCGCTTCCATTCCCCGGCGGCGTCGACTGCGGCCTCCTCGTTGACCAGCTGCATAGCCGCGACGTACTTCCACTTGCCGACTGAACAGGTCTTCAGGGCGAGCTCCAGCGGGAATGCGATCTCGTCCGCACCCATGACGGCCACCAGGGTCATCCCCAGTTCACGGGCCGCGTGGAAGCACAGCGCGATGGTCATGCCGCTGCGCTTCTCGGTGGCGATGCCCGTGAAGTGGCTGGGGACCTTGAAGTTGTCGCCGAGGTCCGCGATCGGTGGATCGCTCTGGAACCGGTCGTACGGCCAGCCGGGCACGGCTAGGTAGTCCCACCCCTCGGGGGTGTCGTATGGATGCATGGCCTCATCCTGCCCCATCGGCAAGGAAGCGGCAAGGTTACGGCTTCGTGCGGCATGTTTCGGCTGGCGCTGCAGGCTGCGCCCTGTGGGCTGGTTATGCCTGCAATAGTCGGGAAAGAGTGTCTAGTCGATAGAGAAACCATTGGCTAAGTGATTGGTGAGCGAGTGGTGAGGTCCTGCTAATCCTTGTCAATGGTTAGGAAGAGATGTCGTCCGGCAAGGTTTCGGCTAGGGTCGGACCATGATCCGAACCGATGTCCTTCGGCTCGCCTGGGTCCGTGCTGCCGCGAACTCGGGCGCTGCACGCCAGGCTCGTACCGATGCCCGTTTGTCCCTGTCCGAGGTCGCCCAGCTGTGCGGGGTCGACCCATCGACCGTGTGGCGCTGGGAGCAGGGAAAGCGCGTACCCCGCGGGGAGGCGGCCCTTCAGTACGCACGTGTCCTGGACGATCTCTCCCGCCCTGGCGCCAAGGGGCTGGTCGCGTGACGCCCCACGGACTGACTCGCGCTGAGCTGCTGGCGCTGCCCGCAGCCGTTGACCTGGAGACCGCCGGCCGTGCCCTCGGACTGAAGCGCAGCACCACGTACGCCTTGGCCAAGCGGGATGAGCTGCCAGTGCGCACCCTGCGCCTGGGCCGCGCGCTGCGTGTTGTCACGGCCGAGCTGCTCGAAGTGCTCGGCGTCAGCCCCGAGGAAGAGGGCGGGCCCCGCGCAGATGTTGGCGCATCTGCCGGGGCCCTCGAAGCCTCCGTCCCTGCCGCTGCATAAACAGCACGGCGGCACGGGGTGCGAACGACCAAGCCCGCCCCGTGCCGCCGGTGAAGGAGACCTCTATGAGCGAGAGTACCTACCCGGCTGCCCGCCGCCGTATGGCGCAGTACGGTCCCACGACCGGGGAAAGAACCCCGGCATCCCCTGACCCCCGCCGCGTCGCCCTGTGGGCGGCAGCGCAGGGCTGGCACGTCCTTCCACTCGCGCCCGGCACGAAGGTGCCGATACGTGGATGCGACCGCTGTTCTTCGGGCACCAAGGGCCGCCCGAACCGTCGCTACGTCCAGCACGACGGGCACGGCTGCGAGTGCATCGCCGCCGGCCGCCCCTGCCACGGTGTGCTGGCCGCCACGACCGACCCCGAACGAATCGCCGGATGGTGGGCCCACATGCCCAAGGCCGGCGTCGGCGTAGCCGCCGGACCTTCCGGCCTGGTGATCCTTGATGTGGACTGCCACAGTGCACAGCCGCCTGAGGACGCAGCCGAACTGCTGCCCGGGGTGGAACTGCCCGACGACATCGCCCCCGGCAGCATCACTGACGGGCGCGACGTGCTTGCTCTCCTGTGCGAAGCCCGGCGTGCCCCTTATCCCGAGAGGGACCACACCCTGACCGTCCACACGCCCTCGGGGGGCCTGCACCTCTGGTTCCGTTCCCCTGCCGGGACAACGTGGCGGCCCCTGGCCGGGGCCCTCGGCTGGCAGCTCGACGTGCGTGCAGGCTCGTCGTACGCCGTGGCGCCTGGCACGCTCACCCGCGCTGGTGCGTACACAGCGCAGGGCGACTGCCGCGCCGTGGCCGAGCTGCCCGTGTGGCTGGCGCGTGACCTCGACCGCACAGGGCACCGCGTACGGCCCGCGCGCCCCCGCGTAACCCTGC
>KL569381.1:37081-44176 GCA_000715685.1 Streptomyces lilacinus | reverse complement strand
CGCCACAGCCGTGCGCGGCGAGCTGCGTGCGGTGGCCGAGGCGCAGCCAGGCACCCGCAACGGCGCGTTGAACCGGTCCGCGTTCAGCCTCGGGACGCTCCTGAGCACGTCCGGCCTCGACCGCGTCCAAGTCGCTGACGCGCTCCTGGACGCGGCCCGGCACGCCGGGCTGTCGGACCGGGAGGCCGAGGCCGCGATCCGTTCGGGCCTGGCTGCTGGTGAGCGCCATCCGCGCTCCTTGGGGGCTGCCGCGTGACGACGCCCCCGTCTTATGACGCCGCAGCGGCAGCCCGCTCGCTTGTCGCAGTGCCTGGCGCGCGCCATGAGTACGAAGACACAAGGGAGGAGCGGCAGCGGTCGCGTGACAAGCAGCCACCGCAAGCCGACCTGTTGCGCTTGATCGGACAGAACCGCTACCGGTACCTGCGGTCCAACGGCGACCCGTACGCCGTGCCGTGGGACGGCCCGTCCATCGCCGTACCGCTGCGGGCCCAGGCGCACAGCTCGACGGGCAGTCTGCGCCAGCATCTGATCCGCGAATACCTCAACGCCTACGGGCGCACTCCCTCCCAGAGCGCACTCGCCGACGCGGTCAACGCCCTGGATGCACTCGCTCTCGGCGTGCCCGAGGCCGACCTGTGGTTGCGCGTCGCCCGTGACTCGAGCGACCCGGCGGCAACGTGGCTCGACCTCGGTCGTCCCGACGGCCAGTCGGTGCGTATCGCCCCCGACGGCTGGACGCTCACGTTCCCCGACCCGGAGGAAGGGCCGATATGGCGGCGCAGCAAGCTCGTGGGGGAGCTGCCCTTGCCCGAGAAGCCCGCGGGCGGATGGCGGGCCAGTATGGGCGCCTTCAGCGAGCTGCTGCCGTTCACCGAGGCCACGCTGCCCCTGGCCGTGGCGTGGGTGCTCGCCGCGCTGCGCCCCTCGCTGCCGCGCCCGATCGCCTACCTCACCGGTGAACAGGGCACCGGCAAGAGCACCTCGGGCCGCATGCTGGTCGGGCTCCTCGACGGTGCCCGCGCCCCACTTCGCCAGCCCCCGGAGAACCTCCGCGACTTCGGAGTGACCACCTCGGCCGGCTGGACGCTGCCCCTGGACAACCTCTCGGGCATCCCCAACTGGCTCTCCCAAGCCCTGTGCCGCGCAGTCACAGGCGATTCCCAGACCAGCCGCGCCCTCTACAGCGACGACGACGTCAACGTCCTCACCTACCAGCGCCCCGTACTGCTCACCGGCATCGACGTGGGCACGGTGGCAAACGACCTTGCCGAGCGCATGATGCCGCTCGAACTCCAGCCGATCACCAAACGACGCACCATCGCCGACCTCTGGGGAGCGTACGAGAAGGCCCACCCGCAGCTGCTCGGTGCACTGCTCGACCTCGCCGTGCTGGTGTGGGCCGACCTGCCGGTAGCTGCCGAGGACCTCGCCGAGCGGCCTCGCATGGCCGACTTCGCGGAGCTGCTGCACGCGCTTGATCGGGTCACCGGCTGGCAGGGTTTGCGCGCGTTCTACGCCACGCAGGACGGTCTCGTCGACACCGTGCTCGACGGCCAGCCGGTCACTGCTGCGCTACGCGACTGGGCCTATTCAGCGACGTTCCCGGCCGACGGCTGGACGGGGACTATGACCGATCTGCACGCCCTGCTCTCCGCCCGCTCACCCATCAGCGAACGGTGGCCGCAAACTCCCGGAGTGCTCAGCGCCCGACTCAAGCAGTCAGCGCCCGCCCTACGGTCCCGGGGCATCAACATCATCGCCCCGACGAGCAACAAGCACGGACGGAGATACACGATCACCGTCACTGTGTAGGCGCGGCCACGAGGCCCGACCCGCCCCGGAAGGCAGCCGATGCCGCCCGGGGCGGCTGCATGTGCGGAGACGCGCCGGGCACGACGGATGTCCTCTGACCGGTGATCTCGACCGTACGAACTTCCCGCAGCCGCTCATCCCGGCGTTGCATTCCGAATGTGGCCGGGCTGAAGGCGTGCGGGAAGCGGCGGGTGGGCGTGTGACCCAGAGCTGCCGCAGGTGGGCGCCGAGTGCCTCAACGGGGACGTGGTCCGAAGAGGATTTCTGCAAGACGACGCCGTTTGTCCGGGTCAGCCAACGCGTCGCCGGTGCTGTAGAAGGTGACCTTGCCATCATCGCTGATGAGCTGTGGCGCGTAGTACTGAAGGCCGGAGTGCTCTTTCATCACAGGGCATGTCGATGTGTGCGGCAGGTGGTGCCCGCCGAGACCAGCGCACGACGGGCAGCTACCAGTGCTATCCCGTCGACGCCCGTCCTCGGGCAGTGCCGTTAGCCACCCTTCGCCCTTGCAGTTCTGGCAGATGCTCTCCTTCGCAGGGCAGTTGCATGCTGCGGTGGTGTCGGCGACTTTGGACTTCATGATGGGACGGTAGCTGAGCAGCGTGGCACATGGGACAGATCTGAAGATCGGGCCCAGCACAGCCGGTCAACCTCGCCTCGTAGACGGTCAAGACCACGTGCCAGAGGACGGCAGGGGACGCCGGGGTACGGCCAAGGGGACGCGCGACAGGCGGCCCCAAGGGCCACCTGACCTGCGGAATCGAGTGAAAGCGCCTACGAAGGGGACGCGGGGGACGCTGTAATCCCCCTCCTCTCTGTTCTGGGAGAAGGAGGGAGAAGAGGTAAGAGAGGAAGCCCGTACCGGCGTCCCCCGCGTCCCCGTCCTGTGGAGCCTCGCCAGCTCAAGTTCCTGAGATCGGCTTGATGGATATGGCGCACGCCCAATCGGTCAGGCTGCCATGCTCGGCGCGTGATGGAGCGCACGCAGGCCGTGTGGGCTGAGCAACAGCGGTTACGTGCCGCAGCAGCCCGCCGTGGGCTGCATAGAACTGTTGAACGCTTGGGGCCGAATCGCCAAGTGTCAGGCGTGGTTGAACGGGCACAGTCGGCGTGGTTTCAGCCCATCGTGGTGGGCCTGGAGCACGCATTCGGCATCACCGTCCTGCTGGCCCTGGTTGCCTTCGTGGCGGCTGGTGCGAGCGGTTGGCATCCGTCGTTCGGCTTGCCAGTCGCACTGGCCGTGTCTAGGTGGGTACTCAGGCCGGTGGGACTCGGCGCCGCTCCCCAGGGTTGGGAATGGGGCGCTCACGGTGTCGTCATCGTCGCTATGTTCATGGTCTTCGTGAGTAACTCGGTCCAGTTCTGCCGTGCAAGGATGATCAGCTGGGCCACGGGGAATGGGCGGCTACACGTAATTCGGTACTGGCCGGTTCACACGTTCACGGCCACGGCTACCGCATGTGTGGATGCACTCCCAGGCGCTGACTGCGAATGGGGTAGATCACTCATCGCCCTTCCTCAACGCCTTCGGATTGCTGAGAGCGCGGTACGGCGCGCTCGTTACCTGCGGGGGACCGTGCCGCGTGTTTCGTGGCGCCACAAGGCGCTGAGGCACCACGCAGCCCGTGTCGTGGCGGAGCTGCGAGCTGCTGAAAACCGGATAGACGACGATCCAGATGCGGCCCTTCTCCATCTCGCGGACCTACTCATGACGATTGCTGAGCGTTACGCGGAGGGGCGGGTTGGGGCACTCCTCGACGAGGAGCAGCTGACCCAGAGCGTGAGAGCGCCCAACTGGGAGCCATTACGTCTCGCCGGGGTAGCCGTGCTGACGACCGGGGCCGCTATTGGGGCGCACCAGATAGGTGTGCCGGATGCCCTCACGCCGTACGTAGTCGGCGGCTCTGGCGTGCTTACCCTGATTCTGCTCTACGGATCACGAGTCCGGGCGGGCCTGGACATCCTTGATGCTGTGCGTGGCGTGCAGCGGCCATAGTCGGCGCAAGCCGGGCAGGCGTCACTCACGATGCCCGTGACGCGACCGGTCGCAGCCTTTCGCTCGCACGCGCGCGGATAGCACGCACCACTGACAACGGCGAGCTGTAGAAGCGGCTCACGCTGTGCGGTTTCAGGGACAGAGCCGGCCGCAGCTGCATGTCGGGAGGGTGAACCACCCAGGGGCGGCTTGGACCAGCGGCTACCCGAGGACCGTTTCCTTATGTGCCCGTAACTATGTCAACACCTGTAAATTGCCGCTACGTGAAGGAAATTGAGTGATGCCCTTCTCGGCCCGGCGCTTGTCGAACGCGCAGATGTGAGCGAGTGCATAGCGCCGCCTTTGTGAGTGGTGACGGGTCGTGATGCTCAGCGGTGGGCGGTGAGGAAGTCACGCCCACGCTCGTCGAGCTCGGCCGCGCAGCGCAGACCACGTGCCCGGAAGCGGGTCAGATCGCGACGCATGTTCCTGACAGCCTTGCGGGTGCGGACGGAGGCGACGCCGTCCATGTGGTCCATGGCCCGGCCCCAGGTGGCGCATGCCTCCTCGATGGCGCCTTGGCCGGCTTGGAGTTCGGCTTGGGCGACCAGGTCGAGGGCGATGATGCGCGCGTAGGTGCCCGGCGGGCGGCTGGCAGCGGCGCGGGCGTACTGCTGGGCAGCGTTACGGGGGTCACCCAGGGTGGCGAAGACCTTGGCCGTACGGGAACGGACCGTGGCTTCCACCGGTCCCCAGGCCAGGGCCCAGAAGGGCGTGGGATCGCCCTTGGCCGCATCGAGGCAGGCCCGCGCGCGCTCGACTGCACGGACGGCTTGCTGGCGCTGGTTGGTCTTGGACAGGGCGTGGGCGTAGGTGATGTGGAAGAGGGCTTCGGTGGCGGGGTCGACGTGGCCTTTGGCTCTGTCCAGGCCGGTCTCGGCCAGGGCCAGGCAGTGCTCGGCGCGGTGGATCTTCATGCCCTGCTGGGACATCGTCCGCATGACGAAGCCGTCATGGCCGGGGATGCCTGACTCGGTGGCGAGCGCGTACGACTGCAAGTAGTACCGCTGTGCGAGCCCTTGTTCTCCGGCGTCATAGCTCTTCCATCCCGCCAGGTGCACGCCCGAGGCGGCGGCAGAGAGCATCTGGCGGCGGGCATCCTCGGTGCGGAAGCGCCCCCGGCACAGGGTGGCGACGTCGGACATCAGGTACTGCACCAGGGCCGAGCGGCCGTGCTGCCCGCCGTGGAGCTCGTCCATGTCTGTGAAGACCCGCACCATGTCGCGCACGGCGGCGACTTCGGCATTTCCCGCGACGGCGCCGCTGCGGGCCGCGGCGGCCCGGCCGGCGATGTCGTGGAGGTAGCCCAGTGGCAGGGCTGCGGCTGCGACGGAGTAGGCGGAGGAGGCGAGGAAGCGTCGTCGGTTCACGTCTGCCTTCCCGATCAGGGTCAGGGTCTCGACCGGGTCGGGACCGAGGGACAGTCCGATGCTGTCATCTTCCCCACGGCCTGTGGAAAGGCCCAAGTGGTCCACAGTCACCAGGCGACCCAGCAGCCGGGAGAGGGCTTCAGCGAGGTACCGGGGGGTGTTCCCGGCGGGCTGGGCCCCGGAGATCCAGTGCTCGACGGTGGAGCGGTTGGTGCGTAAGACCTCTCCCGACTCCGCCGCGACGATGCGGACAACGTGAGCGATTGTTTCGTACGGCAGCCTCTTCTCGTCGATGAGGGCCTTGAGCTGCATGTTCGGCGTGCGCTTGGTCATGGCCAGCCTCGGTATACGCGATATACGTCTCCGCCAGGCCCACACGGTACCCCCCAACTCGCCCTCGCAGTTCACTGATTGAGCGCCCACAAGCGCGGTCCTCCCGGGCCGTTGAGAGGGCGGCACAACCCGTTGGCCGTGCGCCCATCAGGTGGTGCACGAGACGGCGAAGTGACGAAGGAGGAAACGATGGAGATCACCCAGTCCCCGGCCTACACCGCGCCGGTCGTCCTGGACGCCGGAGCTGTCGCGGAGGTGACGCTCGGCAACCAGAACTTCGACACGGTCGACGACACCCAGTACAAGCAGGGCACCTGATCCACCTGCCGGGGCCGGGTGCGGTATTCGCCGCACCCGGCCCCGGGCCGTTGCAGATCAAGTCCGGTCTTGAGGACGAGGGAGTCGGGAGGCTCACGATGCGGTGGTGCACGGGATGGGAGGGTGGCCCGGCCAGCCGGCAGCCCCAGGCAGGACGGCTGGTGACTGCGCTGGGCGAGACGTGGACGGCCGGCTGGCCCGAGAGCCAGGTCCGCACGGCCGGGGCGAGGGCGGTGGTGCTGGCCGTGATCGGGGTGTGCGGAGCCAGCGACCGGCAGCTGGAGGAAGCCCTACCCGTCGTGCGGGCGCAGCAGTGGCGGGCGCTGACACGATGGCCCGGCTCCTACCTGGTGGTGGCCCGCAGCGGCCCGACGCTGGTAGTGATCGGGGACCTGTCGGGGCAGCACCCGGTCTACTTCCGGCGGGAGGAGGCCGGGACCTGGTGGGCGACCTCCGCCACAGCCCTCGCGGCGCTGGACGGGGCACCGGCCGATCCCATCACGCTCGCGGCGCACCTGGCGTTCGGCCAGCCCGATGTCCTGGCCTTCCGGAGCCTGTTCCGCACCGTGAGCCGGGTGCCGACCGGGCACCTGCTTCAGATCACCCCCGAAGGCGCCCGGGCCGTTCGCTATGAGCCGGCCGAGTACGACCCGGTGAACCTGCGCGAGGCGGCGCCGACCGTGCGGGCGGCCCTGGCCGAAGCGGTCGCGGTCCGCATGGACGGTCGCCCGGTGAGCGCGGACCTCGCGGGCCTGGACTCCACCACGTTGGCCTGCTTGGCAGCCCGGCACCGGCCAGTGACAGCGGTGACGTTCGCTGATGAACGGCTGCGGGACGACGATCTCGCCTATGCGCAGCGGACGGCCGCCGTGGTGCCCCAGCTGCGCCACCAGAAGGTGCCCGGTGCCACGGACACGGTCTACTACGCGGGGTTGGACGACGTGTCCGCCCTACCGTTCACCGACACACCGAACGCGTTCGCGGTCTCAGCGGCGGTCAAGCGAACTGTCCTGGACGCCGTGATCGCCCACCAGACGGCGCCGGGCGTGCACCTGACGGGCGTCGCTGGAGATGGGCTGTTGTCCGCCTCCCCGTCGTACCTGGCTGATCTACTGCGCGAACGGCAGCGCCCGCGGGCCTGGCAGCACGCCCAAGGCCACGCACGGCTCCGGCAGACCTCCGTGTGGTCCGTGCTGGGCCGGGCTCGGCCCTGTCTCTTATACA
>KL569381.1:32997-36799 GCA_000715685.1 Streptomyces lilacinus | reverse complement strand
GTGTATAAGAGACAGGCTATGCGAAGCCCCTAGGCAGTGGGAGCCCCAAGCACGGCGGCCGATCGCGTGGACGCCGCTGCTGGCCACGGCCGACTGGATGAGCCCCGACGTGCGTCACCACCTCGCCGACGCCCTCACAACAGCAGCCGACGAGCTGACGGAGACGCCGGTGCGGCTGGCGACGTGGACAGACACCCAGGATCTCGCGCGCATCGGAGCGGATACCAGCGGCTGGCGCACGCTCGCCCTCGACGAGCACGGCATCGAGATCGCCGCCCCGTACCTGGACAACGAGGTCCGCAGGGCCTGCCTGGCCGTGCCGGCCGACCAGCGCGGGACGCCGGGACGGTACAAACCGTTGCTGGCCGAAGCCTTCGCGGGCACCGACGTGCTGCCTGACTTCGTTCTTGAGCGGGCCACCAAAGGCGGCTTCAACGCGCTCTCCTATGCCGGGCTCGTCCAGCACGCGCCCGCCCTCCGCCGCCTGCTGGGCCCGTCCTCGCGCCTGGGCGCCATGGGCCTGGTGACCGACGGGCCGGTGGGGGCGATGCTCGCCCGCGCGGCGGCCGGGCAGGCCACCGCCCAGGGCGCCCTGCATATGGCGGTCGTGACCGAGGTGTGGCTGCGGCAGCTCGAACAGGCGGGCGCCCGGTGGGAGGTGACCGGCCGTGTGGCAGCTGCGTGAGGGCTCCCACCCCGTCCTCACCGACGAAGGCGGAGCCATCCTGAACGAGAGGACCGGCCGCTGGACCTACCTCACGCCGACCGCCTCCGCTGCGGTGCTGTTCCTCCTCGCCAGCAGCAGCGAGGACCAGGCCGCCGGGCAGTACGCCACCCTCTATGGCCTGAGCCCCGAGCGGGCCGCCGCCGATGTCCACGCCATCGCCGGCGCCCTCACCACGCAGGGCATCGCGGGGGAACCCGTGGCCCAGCCCAGCGGGTGGGGGTGGTGGCGGTGACCACCATGGAGTCGTACTCCACTGTCCGCACCGGCCCGTTCCGCGACCGCCTGGCGGCGGCCATGGGCCTCGCCCTGGCCCTGGTGCTGCTGGGCCTGCCTTTCCGCTACACCGTCCGCGCTGCCCGCCTCGCCCGCCGTGCCGGGCGCCGTCCGATTGCGCCCGACCGAGCGGAGGCCCTTGTCGCCGCCGTCCGGCACACCGGCCGCCTCTGGCCGGTCCGGGCGGCATGCGCGGAAATCTCGCTCGGGTCGGTCCTGGCCGCAGCCCTCCTCGGCCGGCGTCTGGACTGGTGTCTGGGGGTGCGGTTCTCCCCGCCGCCCACCGAATACCACGCTTGGGCAGCGATCCCCGGCAGCGGACCGGTTGGCGAATACACCGAGGCCGGATGGCACCACTACGCCGCTCTCGTCATCTGAGCGCGTCAACTTGGCGCCTCGTTGACGCGTGTCCCTCACTCACTCGGAGCAGTTGAGGGACGCGTCCCGACCCTTCCACGAAGGAGTGAACCGATGACCCCTGTCGCTGCCGCCGCTGAGAGAGTCCCCGAGCAGCACTACACCCACCACGAGGCCCGGGGCGCGACGATCCACCGCACGAACCCGGTCTTCATCCACCGGGAGCTGGAAGCCCTCGACGTCCGCATGGGCATGAACGTCGCCGAGGTCGGCACCGGCTCCGGTCTCTCCGGGGGCCTGCTTGCCGAACTCGTCGGGCCGACCGGCATGGTCACCAGCCTGGACATCGACCCGTACCTGACGCGGTGGGCCAACCACATCCACGCCGAGCGCGGGGTGAACAACATCCGCTGCTATGCCGTGGACGGCACCGCCGGCTACCCCGGCCGGGCCCCCTACGACCGCATGGTGGGCTGGTGCACGCCGCCGCTGCTGCCGAAGGCGTGGGTGAACCAGGTCAAGGACGGCGGACTGATCGTGGCCACGTTGCCGATCGCTGCCGTACCGAACCTGGCGATCGGCGCCGTGATCCGCATCAGCAACGGACAGCCGAGCGTAGAGTCGATCTTCCCCGGCTCCTACATCGAGACCGGTTCCTCCCCCCGCAGCGACTTCTCGGTCCCGGCACGGTGGGTCGACTGGGAGAGCCGCGTCCCGGCCACCTCATGGGTGTCGATCGTCTGGCGCGAGCAGGACGACTGGCAGAACTCCGGGGCACGCGGAGTCCTCGACCGCCTGCGGGGGCCCGGTCACACGGAGCAGTACGAGGGCGAGGAGATCGACTGGTCCAGCCTGCGCGTCTGGCTGGCCACCACCGGCTCCCGGCTGACGATGACCGAGCTGAAGGCCGACGTCATCGGCCTCGGGCACTCGACCCGCAACACCGCCGCCGTGATCCAGCAGGACGGCACGATCACCGCCGACGCGGCGGACTCGGCGTCCCTGACCGTCCTGCGGGGCTGGCTCGCCGCCTGGGAGGACGCTGGCCGCCCCGCCCCCGACACCTACACCGCGAGCCTGGTCCCCGACATGGACGGCGACGTCCCCGGCTGGGACCTCCGGCTGGCACGGGCGCTCTGAGCTGGATTACGTCTCGTCGTCTCGGGTGATCTCCTCGGGACTTGCAGGGTGCGCGCCGTTGCTGAGGCGGCGCGCACCGAGCTTCGGCATCGTCCGGATCGACACGCCCACGAATGCTCGTATGGTCCTCAATTTATTCCGGGATCAGAAAAAAATGATCTCATGTGGAAGATCTTTAGAGGATGGGGGTGGCGCTGCCAGAATGCGGAGTCTGAGAGTTCGGCCGATCGCGGCGAAGAGGCTGTCGGTGGCGAGTCCGCATGGCCTTCTCTGGGCGTGATCAGAGAAGAACTCGATCACGAGCTATCCGTTCAAGGGGAGCGTTCGCGATCCCTGGACGGGAGGGCTGGCATCCAGCTCGGATTTTCCGGGGTTCTGGTAGGGCTCGTAAAAGCAGTAGACCACCCCAACTTGGTGCAGATCGCTGGCCAGGCCTCGGCCGCCGTCGCTGGCGTCCTTGCTGTGATCTCTTTCCTTCGACTGCTGGGAGAGGGTGTCATTGACCCCCTTCATCTGCGGCAGCAGTACTTGCTTACGCCAGCAGAGGAGACTCGACTTACGGTGCTGGACACGAGGATTCTTCTCTTCGTCAAGATTCGCGCAGACTTTCGGCGTAAGGTCTTGCTCTTGGGGGTGTCCCTGGGATTTTTGGGTGCGGCACTTGTGTTGCTGGTAGTAGGAACCGGGATCGCGGCAACGAAGTAGGTCAATATGAGTGAAACCCAGCGTTCGGCTGAGACGCAGCAAGCTCCCCCCCTGTCTGCCGACACAAGCTTGATCGCGAACGCAATCAACCGTGAGACGAAGCTCAAGAAAGATCGGGAGGCTGTCCAGGCTGCGCAGAAGAAGGCTCGCGCAGAGAAGCCGGGGCGAGGCCGCACTGTCTGAACCCCACGCAACGTCGTCCCGGTGCGCGAGTCTCCTGAGAGTGGCGCGCCAGAGCGCCTCGGCGCGCCGCTCTTGTTGATCAGCAGTTGGACGCGTCCCATCTCCCCAGGTCAGCAGCTGTGAAACGCGTGAGCGATGCGTGAGCGGCGCGTGCACGGACGCCCTTGGATGGGCCCGGATGAGCCTGCATCAGTTGGACGCCGCACCCCTGCTGACCTGCGCCGGAGTCGCCGAGCTGGATTACGGCTCGTCCTCCTGGACGATCTCCTCGGGACTTTTAATCCATTGGTTGTGGGTTCGAGTCCCACACGGCCTACCGCTGAGGCCCAGGTCAGTTCCGTTCTGACCTGGGCCTCGAGTGTTTCCGGGCCGCCACGCCGCCGGGGATCCGGTCGCTGGCGGGGGGCTGGCGCTAGC
>KL569381.1:32374-32695 GCA_000715685.1 Streptomyces lilacinus | reverse complement strand
GGACCGGGGCCGCCGGTTCGGCTCCAGGGTCCTCTGGCCAGCTCCTGGCGATGTCCCGTTCCCGCCCTTCTGCTGCCATCCGCTACGCGGTGATCTTCGTGACCTGGCCGGCGCCGACCGTGCGGCCGCCCTCGCGGATGGCGAACTTCAGGCCCTCCTCCATCGCGATCGGCTGGATCAGCTTCACCGACATGGCGGTGTTGTCGCCGGGCATGACCATTTCCTTGTCCTGGGGAAGGGTCACGACACCGGTCACGTCCGTCGTGCGGAAGTAGAACTGCGGGCGGTAGTTGTTGAAGAAGGGTGTGTGGCGGCCGCCTT
>KL569381.1:31938-32047 GCA_000715685.1 Streptomyces lilacinus | reverse complement strand
CGTCCTTGGAGAGGATGTACGCCGTGGCCTCGAAGTCGGTGTGCGGGGTGACCGAACCCGGCTTGATGATGCACTGGCCGCGCTCGACGTCCTCGCGCTTGATGCCGCG
>KL569381.1:31133-31636 GCA_000715685.1 Streptomyces lilacinus | reverse complement strand
CGTCCTCGCGCTTGATGCCGCGGAGCAGCAGACCGACGTTCTCACCGGCCTGGCCCTCGTCGAGCAGCTTGCGGAACATCTCGATACCGGTGACCGTGGTGGTGGTCTTCTCGGTCTTGATGCCGATGATGTCGACGGTCTCGTTGACCTTCAGGACACCACGCTCGATACGACCGGTGACGACGGTGCCACGACCGGTGATCGTGAAGACGTCCTCGATCGGCATCAGGAACGGCTTGTCGACGTCACGCTCGGGCTGCGGGATGTTCTCGTCCACGGCAGCCATCAGGCCGAGGAGCTTGTCGCCCCACTCCTTGTCGCCCTCGAGCGCCTTCAGCGCCGAGACGCGGACGACCGGAGCGTCGTCGCCGTTGAACTCGTACTCGTTGAGGAGCTCACGGACCTCGAGCTCGACGAGCTCCAGGATCTCCTCGTCGTCCACCATGTCGGCCTTGTTCAGGGCGACAACGATGTACGGAACGCCGGACTGGCGGGCCAGGAGC
>KL569381.1:30702-30831 GCA_000715685.1 Streptomyces lilacinus | reverse complement strand
ACGTGCTCCTTGGTCTGCGGCATCGGACCGTCGGTCGCGGCGACCACGAGGATCGCGCCGTCCATCTGGGCGGCACCGGTGATCATGTTCTTGATGTAGTCCGCGTGACCCGGGCAGTCGACGTGGGCG
>KL569381.1:12695-30375 GCA_000715685.1 Streptomyces lilacinus | reverse complement strand
CGTGGGCGTAGTGACGCGCCTCGGTCTGGTACTCGACGTGCGCGATGGAGATGGTGATACCGCGCTGACGCTCTTCAGGGGCCTTGTCGATCTCGTCGAACGGCGTGAAGGGGTTCAGGTCCGGGTACGCGTCGTGCAGCACCTTGGTGATCGCCGCGGTAAGGGTCGTCTTACCGTGGTCGACGTGACCGATGGTGCCGATGTTGACGTGCGGCTTAGTCCGCTCGAACTTCGCCTTCGCCACTGGGGTCCTCCTGTGGAGTGGTTCTGTACGCCTGAACTCGGTCGGCGCCAGGGATCTTTGCTGGGAAGCCGTCCGCCGGGGCAGACCGCCTTGATTTGTGGCGGAATGCCCCGACAGCCGGTGTCAAGCCTAAAGCGTGTGTCACGCCCGTAGAGACGGGAGTGGGTTACTCGCCCTTGGCCTTCGCGATGATCTCCTCGGCGACGTTCCGGGGAACCTCGGCGTAGGAGTCGAACTGCATCGAGTAGCTTGCGCGACCCGACGTCTTGCTGCGGAGGTCTCCGACGTAGCCGAACATCTCCGACAGCGGAACCAGGCCCTTGACGAGCTTGGCGCCGTGACGGTCCTCCATGGCCTGGATCTGGCCACGGCGGGAGTTGATGTCGCCGATCACGTCGCCCATGTAGTCCTCGGGGGTGGTGACCTCGACGGACATCATCGGCTCGAGCAGAGCCGGCGACGCCTTGCGGGCACCCTCCTTGAACGCCATGGAACCGGCGATCTTGAAGGCGAGCTCCGAGGAGTCGACGTCGTGGAAGGCACCGTCGAGCAGCGTCACCTTGACGCCGGTCAGCGGGTAGCCGGCCAGAACACCGAACTCCATGGCCTCCTGGCAGCCCGCGTCCACCGACGGGATGTACTCCCGCGGGATGCGGCCACCGGTGACCTTGTTCTCGAACTCGTAACCGTCGCCCTCGAGGGGCTCGATCGCGATCTGCACCTTGGCGAACTGGCCGGAACCACCAGTCTGCTTCTTGTGCGTGTAGTCGATACGCTCGACGGCCTTGCGGATCGTCTCGCGGTACGCGACCTGCGGCTTGCCGACGTTGGCCTCGACCTTGAACTCACGGCGCATACGGTCGACCAGCACGTCGAGGTGCAGCTCGCCCATACCCGCGATGATGGTCTGGCCCGTCTCCTCGTCCGTGTGGACCTGGAAGGACGGGTCCTCCTCGGCCAGACGCTGGATGGCGACACCCAGCTTCTCCTGGTCGCCCTTGGACTTGGGCTCAATGGCGACCTGGATGACCGGGGCCGGGAAGTCCATCGACTCGAGGATCACCGGGTTGCCCGCGTCACAGAGGGTCTCACCGGTGGTGGTCTGCTTCAGACCCATGACGGCGACGATGTCGCCGGCACCCACCGAGTCGATCTCCTCACGCTTGTTCGCGTGCATCCGGTAGATCTTGCCGATGCGCTCCTTCTTGCCCTTCACGGAGTTCTGCACCTGGGTGCCGGCCTCCATGCGGCCCGAGTAGACCCGGACGAAGGTGAGCTTGCCGAGGTGCGGGTCGCTCATGATCTTGAAGGCAAGGCCGGCGAACGGCTCGTCGTCGGACGGCTTGCGCTTCACGACCTCGTCGGCGTTGTTGACCGCGTGGCCCTCAACGGCCTCGATGTCCAGCGGCGACGGCAGGTAGCGGACCACGGCGTCGAGCAGGGGCTGAACGCCCTTGTTCTTGAACGCGGTACCACAGAACACCGGGGTGACGGTGACGGAGTCGCCGCCGCCCTTCGACGCGAGGGTGATGCGGCGGATGGCCGCCATCAGCTGCTCCTCGGTGGGCTCCTGGCCCTCGAGGAAGAGCTCCATCATCTCTTCGTCGTTCTCGGCAACGCCCTCGAGGAGCTTGCCGCGCCATTCCTCGGCAGCCTCGATGTGGGTGTCCGGGATGTCGACGACGTCGTACATCTCGCCCTTGGCGGCCTCGGCGGACCAGACCAGAGCCTTCATCTGGACGAGGTCGACCACGCCCTTGAAGTCGGCCTCGGTGCCGATCGGCAGCTGCATGACCAGCGGAACCGCGCCCAGGCGGTCGACGATCATGTCGACGCAGCGGTGGAACTCGGCACCCGTACGGTCCAGCTTGTTGACGAAGCAGATACGCGGCACGCCGTAGCGGTCCGCCTGACGCCAAACGGTCTCGGACTGGGGCTCGACACCGGCAACGCCGTCGAACACCGTCACGGCACCGTCGAGCACGCGCAGGGAGCGCTCCACCTCGACGGTGAAGTCGACGTGACCCGGGGTGTCGATGATGTTGATGGTGTGGTCGACGTTGTCGAGCGGCCAGTGGCAGGTGGTGGCAGCAGACGTGATCGTGATGCCACGCTCCTGCTCCTGCTCCATCCAGTCCATCGTGGCAGCGCCGTCGTGGACCTCACCGATCTTGTACGAAACACCGGTGTAGAACAGGATCCGCTCGGTGGTGGTCGTCTTGCCCGCGTCGATGTGGGCCATGATCCCGATGTTGCGGACCTTGGCCAGGTCAAGCGAAGTGGTGGCCATATGGCTCAGTCTTCTCTCGGTTCTCGATGGGGGTAGCGACTACCAGCGGTAGTGCGCGAAGGCCTTGTTGGACTCGGCCATCTTGTGCGTGTCCTCACGCTTCTTGACCGAGGCGCCGAGACCGTTCGAGGCGTCCAGCAGCTCGTTCATGAGGCGCTCGGTCATGGTCTTCTCGCGACGGGCGCGGGAGTAACCGACCAGCCAGCGCAGCGCCAGGGTGGAGGCGCGGCCCGGACGGACCTCGACCGGCACCTGGTAGGTGGCGCCACCGACGCGGCGGGACTTGACCTCGAGAGCCGGCTTGACGTTCTCGAGAGCGCGCTTGAGGGTGATGACCGGGTCGTTGCCGGTCTTCTCGCGCAGACCCTCCATGGCGCCGTACACGATGCGCTCGGCGGTGGAGCGCTTGCCGTGCAGGAGGATCTTGTTGATCAGCGACGTCACCAGGGGGGAGCCGTAAACCGGGTCGATGATGACCGGGCGCTTCGGGGCGGGGCCCTTACGAGGCATTCTTACTTCTCCTTCTTGGCGCCGTAGCGGCTGCGAGCCTGCTTGCGGTTCTTGACGCCCTGGGTGTCGAGCGAGCCACGGATGATCTTGTAGCGAACGCCCGGCAGGTCCTTCACACGGCCGCCGCGCACGAGCACGATGGAGTGCTCCTGCAGGTTGTGGCCCTCACCCGGAATGTAAGCGGTGACCTCGATGCCGCTGGTCAGACGCACACGCGCGACCTTACGCAGGGCCGAGTTCGGCTTCTTCGGGGTGGTCGTGAAAACACGCGTGCAGACGCCACGACGCTGGGGCGAACCCTCGAGTGCGGGCGTCTTGTTCTTCTCGACCTTGTCCTGCCGGCCCTTTCGGACCAGCTGCTGGATCGTAGGCACCGTTTCTCCGGTTTCTGTGTGCCGATCACGATAAAACTAACCTGGAACGTACGGCCGACCCACGCGGTCGGGCGTGTCGAAGGCTGCAGACCTCCGCCGAGAGCGGATGAGCGCAGAATTCGGTGTTTCCGGCCGGCGTGGAACCGTCCGGCTCCGGGCTCCCCGTGCGGTCTGACGGCACGCACAAGAGCCCAGGGACACCCCAGGCACAAGGTCAGAGCGTACCTACCGCATGGGCTGCGGTCAAAACAAATGCACACGCGGAGGACACCCCGATGTGCTGCAAATGTCGCAGATCTGCGGGGTGTTGGCCCGACGTGCGGCTTCCGCGACCGCCGTATGGGTGAAATCACGCCGCAGGGCGGCCACCCCGTGAGGGATGACCGCCCTGTGAGCGCGTATCGCTACCGACTACTGGTTGTACGGACCGTAGTCGTAGTCCTCCAGCGGGACCGCCTGGCCGGAGCCGGTGCCGAAGGGCGAGTAGTCGATGTCGTCGTAGCCGACGGCCGAGTACATCGCGGCCTTGGCCTCCTCGGTGGGCTCCACCCGGATGTTGCGGTAGCGGGACAGGCCCGTACCGGCCGGGATGAGCTTACCGATGATGACGTTCTCCTTGAGGCCGATCAGGGAGTCCGACTTGGCGTTGATCGCCGCGTCGGTCAGAACCCGGGTCGTCTCCTGGAAGGACGCCGCCGACAGCCACGACTCGGTGGCGAGCGAGGCCTTGGTGATACCCATCAGCTGCGGACGGCCGGAGGCGGGGTGACCGCCCTCGGTGACCACACGACGGTTCTCGGACTCGAAGCGCGAGCGCTCCACGAGCTCGCCCGGCAGCAGCTCGGCGTCGCCGGACTCGATGATCGTCACGCGGCGGAGCATCTGCCGGATGATGATCTCGATGTGCTTGTCGTGGATCGACACACCCTGCGAGTTGTAGACCTTCTGAACCTCGCCGACCAGGTGGACCTGGACGGCGCGCTGGCCGAGGATCCGCAGGACGTCGTGCGGGTTGGTGGCACCCACGGTGAGCTTCTGGCCCACCTCGACGTGCTCGCCCTCGCTGACCAGCAGACGGGCTCGCTTGGAGATCGCGTAGGCGGTCTCGTCGGAGCCGTCGTCCGGGGTGACGACGATCTTCTTGGTCTTCTCGGTCTCCTCGATACGGACGCGGCCGGCCGCCTCCGAGATCGGGGCGACACCCTTGGGCGTACGGGCCTCGAAGAGCTCGACGACACGGGGCAGACCCTGGGTGATGTCGTCACCGGCCACACCACCGGTGTGGAAGGTACGCATCGTCAGCTGGGTACCGGGCTCACCGATGGACTGGGCGGCGATGATGCCGACCGCCTCACCGATGTCCACCAGCTTGCCGGTCGCCAGCGAGCGGCCGTAGCAGAAGGCACAGGTGCCGACCGCGGACTCGCAGGTGAGGACCGAGCGGGTCTTGACCGTCTCGACGCCGTGCTGGATGAGCTGGTCGATCAGCACGTCACCGAGGTCGACGTTGGCCGGCGCGATGACCTTGCCGTCGACGACGACGTCCTCGGCCAGCATGCGGGCGTAGACGCTCGTCTCGACGTCGTCGGCCTTGCGCAGCACGCCGTCCTCGCCCTTGGAGGCGATCACCAGCTTGAGGCCGCGGTCGGTGCCGCAGTCCTCCTCGCGAATGATCACGTCCTGCGAGACGTCCACGAGACGACGGGTCAGGTAACCCGAGTCGGCGGTACGGAGGGCGGTGTCCGCGAGACCCTTACGGGCACCGTGGGTGGAGATGAAGTACTCCAGCACGGAGAGACCCTCACGGAACGACGCCTTAATGGGTCGCGGAATGGTCTCGTTCTTCGCGTTCGACACCAGACCACGCATACCGGCGATCTGCCGCATCTGCATCATGTTTCCTCGGGCACCCGAGTCAACCATCATGAAGATGGGGTTCGTCTTGGGGAAGTTCGCGTTCATCGCCTCGGCAACCTCGTTGGTCGCCTTGGTCCAGATCGCGATGAGCTCCTGCGTGCGCTCGTCCTTGGTGATCAGACCGCGCTCGTACTGCTTCTGGACCTTCTCGTCCTGGGCCTCGTAGCCCGCGACGATCTCCTTCTTGGCCTCGGGGACCACGACGTCGGAGATGGCCACGGTGACGCCGGAACGGGTCGCCCAGTGGAAGCCGGCCGCCTTCAGGTTGTCGAGCGTCGCCGCCACGATGACCTTGGGGTAGCGCTCCGCCAGGTCGTTGACGATCTCGGAGAGCTGCTTCTTGCCCACCGAGTAGTCGACGAACGGGTAGTCCTCGGGCAGCAGCTCGTTGAAGAGCGCGCGGCCCAGGGTCGTCCGCAGGCGGAAGCTGTCACCCTGCTGCCAGCTGGTCTCGCCGTCCTCGTCGGCCGACGGGGTCCAGCCGCGGGGCGGGACGGTGCCGATCGGGAAGCGGATGTCGACCTTCGCCTGGAGCGAGAGCTCCCGGGCGTCGAACGCCATGATCGCCTCGGCGACGGAACCGAAGGACCGGCCCTCGCCGATGACCTCGCGCTCCTCCTCGTCGGTGGTGAGGAAGAACAGACCGAGCACCATGTCCTGGGTCGGCATGGTCACCGGACGGCCGTCGGCCGGCTTGAGGATGTTGTTCGAGGACAGCATCAGGATGCGGGCCTCGGCCTGCGCCTCCGCGGAGAGCGGCAGGTGGACGGCCATCTGGTCACCGTCGAAGTCCGCGTTGAACGCGGTGCAGACGAGCGGGTGGATCTGGATGGCCTTGCCCTCGACCAGCTGCGGCTCGAAGGCCTGGATGCCGAGGCGGTGCAGCGTGGGCGCACGGTTCAGCAGCACCGGGTGCTCGGCGATGACCTCTTCGAGGACGTCGTACACGACGGTGCGGCCGCGCTCGACCATGCGCTTGGCCGACTTGATGTTCTGCGCGTGGTTCAGGTCGACCAGGCGCTTCATCACGAACGGCTTGAAGAGCTCCAGCGCCATGGCCTTGGGCAGACCGCACTGGTGCAGCTTCAGCTGCGGACCGACGACGATGACGGAACGGGCCGAGTAGTCGACGCGCTTACCGAGCAGGTTCTGACGGAAACGACCCTGCTTGCCCTTGAGCATGTCGGACAGCGACTTCAGCGGACGGTTGCCGGGGCCCGTGACCGGGCGACCACGACGGCCGTTGTCGAAGAGCGCGTCGACGGCCTCCTGAAGCATGCGCTTCTCGTTGTTCACGATGATCTCGGGGGCACCGAGGTCAAGGAGACGCTTGAGGCGGTTGTTGCGGTTGATCACACGGCGGTACAGGTCGTTCAGGTCGGAGGTCGCGAAGCGGCCACCGTCCAGCTGCACCATCGGACGCAGGTCCGGCGGGATCACCGGGATGCAGTCCAGCACCATGCCGCTGGGGCTGTTGCGGGTCTGCAGGAAGGCGGAGACGACCTTGAGGCGCTTGAGCGCACGGGTCTTCTTCTGGCCCTTGCCGGTACGGATGATCTCGCGGAGGCGCTCGGCCTCCTCGTCGAGGTCGAAGGACTCCAGGCGCTTCTGCAGCGCGGCGGCGCCCATCGCACCCATGAAGTAGGTGCCGAAGCGGTCGCGCAGCTCGCGGTAGAGCAGCTCGTCGCCCTCGAGGTCCTGGACCTTGAGGTTCTTGAAGCGGTTCCAGACCTCGTCGAGACGGTCGATCTCGCGCTGCGCGCGGTCGCGCAGCTGCTTCATCTCACGCTCGGCGCCCTCGCGCACCTTGCGGCGCACGTCGGCCTTGGCGCCCTCGGCCTCGAGCTCGGCCAGGTCGGCCTCGAGCTTCTTGGCGCGGGCCTCGAGGTCGGCGTCGCGGCGCTGCTCGATCTGCTGACGCTCGACGGAGACGTGGGCCTCCAGCGAGGGCAGGTCGCGCGTGCGGCGCTCCTCGTCCACCCACGTGATCATGTAGGCGGCGAAGTAGATGACCTTCTCGAGGTCCTTCGGGGCGAGGTCGAGCAGGTAGCCCAGGCGCGACGGGACGCCCTTGAAGTACCAGATGTGGGTGACGGGGGCGGCGAGCTCGATGTGGCCCATCCGCTCACGGCGCACCTTGGCGCGGGTGACCTCGACGCCACAGCGCTCACAGATGATGCCCTTGAAGCGGACACGCTTGTACTTGCCGCAGTAGCACTCCCAGTCCCGGGTGGGGCCGAAGATCTTCTCGCAGAAGAGCCCGTCCTTTTCCGGCTTCAGGGTGCGGTAGTTGATGGTCTCCGGCTTCTTGACCTCGCCGTGGGACCAGGTTCGGATGTCGTCCGCGGTCGCCAGGCCGATCCGCAGCTCGTCGAAGAAGTTGACGTCGAGCACTTTGTCGTCAATCCCTCTTTCAGGGTTCGTGCCCTCCCGCCGTGGCGGGAATTGGGCTCTACATCAGTGGTCTGGGGGTCCGGGGACGGTGGGGGCTCTCAGCCGAGAGCCCCCACCAGACCCGTCAGACCTCTTCGACGCTGCTCGGCTCGCGCCGGGACAGGTCGATACCGAGCTCCTCCGCAGCGCGGAAGACGTCCTCGTCGGTGTCGCGCATCTCGATGGACATGCCGTCCGAGGACAGCACCTCCACGTTGAGGCACAGAGACTGCATCTCCTTGATGAGCACCTTGAAGGACTCGGGGATGCCGGGCTCGGGGATGTTCTCGCCCTTGACGATCGCCTCGTAGACCTTCACGCGGCCGGTGACGTCGTCGGACTTGATGGTCAGCAGCTCCTGGAGGGCGTACGCGGCGCCGTAAGCCTCCAGCGCCCACACCTCCATCTCACCGAAGCGCTGGCCACCGAACTGAGCCTTACCACCCAGCGGCTGCTGGGTGATCATGGAGTACGGACCGGTCGAACGCGCGTGCAGCTTGTCGTCGACCAGGTGGTGCAGCTTGAGGATGTACATGTACCCGACCGAGATCGGGTCCGGGAACGGCTCACCGGAGCGGCCGTCGAACAGGCGGGCCTTGCCGGACGGCAGGACCAGGCGGTCGCCGTCACGGTTCGGGACCGTGTGCTCGAAGAGGCCGGCGAGCTCGTCCTCGCGCGCACCGTCGAAGACCGGGGTGGCGACGTTGGTACCGGGCTGGACGTCGTCGGCGCCGATGGCCTGCAGACGCTTCATCCAGTCCTCGTCGCCCTCGACCTTCCAGCCCTGGGAGGCGAGCCAGCCCAGGTGGATCTCGAGGACCTGTCCCGGGTTCATTCGGGACGGGACACCGAGCGGGTTGAGGATGATGTCGACCGGGGTGCCGTCCTCGAGGAACGGCATGTCCTCGACCGGCAGGATCTTGGAGATGACACCCTTGTTGCCGTGACGGCCGGCGAGCTTGTCACCGTCGGTGATCTTGCGCTTCTGTGCGACGTAGACGCGAACCAGCTGGTTCACGCCCGGCGGCAGCTCGTCGCCCTCCTCGCGGTCGAAGACGCGGACGCCGATGACCTTGCCGATCTCGCCGTGCGGGACCTTGAGCGAGGTGTCACGGACCTCACGGGCCTTCTCACCGAAGATCGCGCGGAGCAGGCGCTCCTCCGGGGTCAGCTCGGTCTCACCCTTGGGCGTGACCTTGCCGACCAGGATGTCGCCGGCGACGACCTCGGCACCGATGCGGATGATGCCGCGCTCGTCGAGGTCGGCGAGGACCTCCTCGGAGACGTTCGGGATGTCCCGGGTGATCTCCTCGGGGCCCAGCTTGGTGTCACGGGCGTCGACCTCGTGCTCCTCGATGTGGATCGAGGAGAGGACGTCGTCCTGGACGAGGCGCTGCGACAGGATGATCGCGTCCTCGTAGTTGTGACCCTCCCACGGCATGAACGCCACGAGCAGGTTCTTGCCGAGCGCCATCTCGCCCTCGTCCGTGGACGGACCGTCGGCGAGCACCTGGCCGGCCACCACGCGGGCGCCCTCGTCCACGACGACCTTCTGGTTGAAGGACGTGCCCTGGTTCGAGCGGGAGAACTTGGCGACGCGGTAGGTGTTGTACGTGCCGTCGTCGTTGGCCACCGTGACGTAGTCGGCGGAGACCTCCTGGACGACACCGTCCTTCTCGGCCTTGATGACGTCGCCGGCGTCGACCGCGCAGCGGTACTCCATGCCGGTGCCGACCAGCGGGGACTCCGCCTTGATCAGCGGCACGGCCTGGCGCATCATGTTCGATCCCATGAGCGCGCGGTTGGCGTCGTCGTGCTCGAGGAAGGGGATCATGGCGGTCGCGACCGACACCATCTGGCGCGGGGAGACGTCCATGTAGTCGACGTCGTCGCCGGCGATGTAGTCGATCTCGCCGCCACGGCGGCGGACCAGCACGCGGGCCTCGGCGTAGCGCATGTCCTCGGTGAGGGGCGCGTTCGCCTGGGCGATGACGAAGCGGTCTTCCTCGTCGGCGGTCAGGTAGTCGACCTCGTCGGTGACGACACCGTCGACGACCTTGCGGTACGGCGTCTCGACGAAGCCGAACGCGTTGACGCGGCCGTAGGAGGCGAGCGAGCCGATCAGACCGATGTTCGGGCCTTCGGGCGTCTCGATCGGGCACATGCGGCCGTAGTGCGACGGGTGAACGTCACGGACCTCGAAGCCGGCCCGCTCACGGGAGAGACCACCCGGGCCCAGCGCCGACAGACGACGCTTGTGGGTCAGACCCGACAGCGGGTTGGTCTGGTCCATGAACTGGGACAGCTGGCTGGTGCCGAAGAACTCCTTGATGGAGGCGACGACCGGCCGGATGTTGATCAGGGTCTGCGGCGTGATCGCCTCGACGTCCTGGGTGGTCATCCGCTCGCGGACGACGCGCTCCATACGAGCCAGACCCGTGCGGACCTGGTTCTGGATGAGCTCGCCGACGTTGCGCAGACGACGGTTGCCGAAGTGGTCGATGTCGTCGGTCTCGACGACGATCGAGGTGCCGTTCTCGCCGACCGTCTCCAGCTCACCGGCGTGCAGCTTGACCAGGTACTTGATCGTCGCGATGACGTCGTCGACGGTCAGCACACCGGCGTCGAGCGGGGCGTCGGCGCCCAGCTTCTTGTTGACCTTGTAGCGGCCGACCTTGGCGAGGTCGTAGCGCTTGGGGTTGAAGTAGAGGTTCTCGAGCAGCGTCTGCGCGGCCTCACGGGTCGGCGGCTCGCCCGGACGCAGCTTGCGGTAGATGTCGAGCAGCGCGTCGTCCTGGCCCTGGGTGTGGTCCTTCTCCAGGGTGGCGCGCATGGACTCGTACTCGCCGAACTCCTCGAGGATCTGCTCGGTGGTCCAGCCGAGAGCCTTCAGGAGGACGGTGACGGACTGCTTGCGCTTGCGGTCGATGCGGACACCGACCATGTCGCGCTTGTCGACCTCCATCTCCAGCCAGGCACCCCGGGAGGGGATGATCTTGGCGGTGAAGATGTCCTTGTCGGACGTCTTGTCGATGGCGGAGTCGAAGTAGACACCCGGAGAACGGACGAGCTGCGAGACCACGACACGCTCGGTGCCGTTGATGCAGAAGGTGCCCTTGGGGGTCATGAGCGGGAAGTCGCCCATGAAGACCGTCTGGGACTTGATCTCACCGGTCTCGTTGTTGGTGAACTCGGCCGTGACGAAGAGCGGGGCCGCGTACGTGAAGTCGCGCTCCTTGCACTCGTCGATGGAGTTCTTCGGGGGCTCGAAACGGTGGTCGCGGAAAGTCAGCGACATCGACCCGGAGAAGTCCTCGATCGGGGAGATCTCCTCGAAGATCTCCTCCAGACCGGACTTGGTGGGGACGTCCTGACCAGACTCCAGCGCAGCCTCGACGCGAGCCTTCCAGGCGGCATTGCCGAGCAGCCAGTCGAAGCTCTCGGTCTGCAGCGCAAGGAGGTTCGGAACCTCGAGGGGCTCCTTGATCTTCGCAAAAGAGATGCGCAGCGGGGCGGTGCTGGCGCCGTTGTTCGTATTGGCGGTCGAGGCGTTGCGCGAGGCGGCCAAGAGGGGGTCCTTCCGAGGGCTCGGACTCACTACGCGCGTACCGGTCCCACTCCGTACATAGGAGAGAAATCCCAGCTCAGGGGGTTTCCATCAGCTGTGCTCGGAAGTGGGCATGCCCCTGGTGACGGGCAGGGAGCAGCTAACAGGCAGCGCAAAGGGTCAGTGTAGCCACTTGGCCCACTGATGTCCAGAGCGGATGTCGCGAGACCGGTGCGATACCAATCTCTCCCTCCGGGATCCTGTTGTTCCTCATCGCCTGGCGCCGCCCGACGCAAGTCCTGCGCTCGAAGCGCATGACCATACTTCCCTCTCCGCCCCCGATCCATGCCTCGGACGGTGGACCGATGTGGCGGGGCGTCGTGGGACGCGTCCTGAGAATCGCGCGCGACGTGCCGTTCGTCAAGGCCCCTCGGCCCCCGGCCGCCCGGCGGGGCCGGCGAAACCCCTGCTGGGAGCGCTCCCGCGGCGGAGGGCCGCGCCGGCAGCGCAGCGAAGATCACCATACTCGTCTCCGGGCCCGCTCGCGCGCACCGGGCCCGGGAACGCCCGAGGGCGACCACCCATGCGGGTGATCGCCCTACGGTTTCCGACGTGCGTCGGAGAAAAGAGTCGGTCGACTCCGGGAGGTTACTTGACCTCGACGGAGGCGCCGGCGCCCTTGAGGGCCTCGGCGGCCTTCTCCGCGGCGTCCTTGGCGACCTTCTCGAGGACCGGCTTCGGGGTGCCGTCGACGAGGTCCTTGGCCTCCTTCAGACCCAGGGAGGTCAGCTCACGCACGACCTTGATGACCTGGATCTTCTTGTCACCGGCGGCGGTGAGGATGACGTCGAACTCGTCCTTCTCCTCGACGGCCTCGGCGGCGCCACCGGCGACGCCGCCGGCCATGACGACCGGCGCGGCAGCGGCGGCGGTGACGTCGAACTTCTCCTCGAAGGCAGAGACGAACTCGGCCAGCTCGATGAGGGTCATCTCCTCGAACTGCGCGAGCAGCTCGTCCTTGGTCAGCTTCGCCATGATGGCGGGTCCTTCCACTAAATCGGCAGGTGCCGGATGTACATGTCGGCGGGCGTACGGCCCGCTGCGACCGTCGCCGTCAGGCGGCGGTCAATGCGCGAGCCGAATTACTCGGCACCGCCCTGCTCGGCGAGCTTGGCGCGCAGCGCGTCCGCGGTGCGGACGAGCTTCGTCGGCAGCGCCTGGAAGAGCGAGGCAGCCTGGGACTGCTTGCCCTTCATGGCGCCGGCCAGCTTGCTGAGCAGAACCTCGCGGGACTCGAGGTCCGCAAGCTTCTTGATCTCATCGGCGGACAGAGCCTTGCCATCAAGGACACCGCCCTTGATGATCAGGTTGGGGTTGTCCTTGGCGAAGTCACGAAGACCCTTCGCCGACTCCACCGGGTCACCGGTGACGAAGGCGACGGCCGTCGGACCAGCGAAGAGCTGGTCCTCGAGCGTGATGCCGGCCTCACGGGCCGCAATCAGGGTCAGAGTGTTCTTCACCACGGCGTACTGGGCGTTCTCACCGAGCGAACGACGCAGCGTCTTGAGCTGCGCCACGGTGAGACCGCGGTACTCGGTCAGCACAGCGGCGTTCGAGGTGCGGAACTTGTCCGTCAGCTCGGCAACCGCGGCAGCCTTGTCGGGCCTCGCCATGAGCACGGCCTCCTTCCGGGGTGATTCGGACCGCATAGGCGCGAGAAGGGACCTGGGCAAAACGAAACGCCCCGGCGCAGGCGCTCGGGGCGTGACTCGACCGTGCGGACGCAATTTCCTTACGCCCTGACGGGAGTGCAACCACAGTCACCTGCGCAGGTCGCCCGCAGCTAGCGGATCCTTCGGCCACCACGCCCCCAGACGGAGGCACAGCAACGACCAGCGGTCTTTGGCTTCTGGAGGAGATTACGCGATAGGTGCACACCGATGCAAATCGAGCCGGGCCCCGCACCTTCGAAAGAGGTGCGGGGCCCGGCCCGTACTGCTCAGAGCGCCACTACGCGCCCGCGGGACCGTCTCAGACGGTCTCGTCCTCCACGAGGAGGTTGCGGGTGCGGTTCGGGTCCAGGGCGATGCCCGGGCCCATCGTGGTGGTCAGGGTCGCCTTCTTGACGTAGCGGCCCTTGGCGGCGGACGGCTTCAGACGGAGGATCTCCTCCAGCGCCGCGGCGTAGTTCTCCACCAGCTTGGCGTCGTCGAACGAGACCTTGCCGATGATGAAGTGCAGGTTCGAGTGCTTGTCGACGCGGAACTCGATCTTGCCGCCCTTGATGTCGGTCACGGCCTTGGCCGTGTCCGGGGTGACGGTGCCGGTCTTCGGGTTCGGCATCAGACCACGGGGACCGAGCACGCGGCCGAGGCGGCCGACCTTGCCCATGAGGTCCGGGGTGGCGACGACGGCGTCGAAGTCCAGACGGCCCTTCGCGACCTCGTCGATCAGCTCGTCGGCACCGACGATGTCGGCGCCCGCGGCACGCGCGGCCTCGGCACGGTCGCCGGTCGCGAAGACCAGGACCCGGGCGGTCTTACCGGTGCCGTGCGGAAGGTTCACGGTGCCGCGGACCATCTGGTCGGCCTTGCGCGGGTCGACACCCAGGCGGAAGGCAACCTCGACGGTCGCGTCGAACTTGGTGGCGGAGGTCTCCTTGGCGAGACGGACGGCCTCGAGGGGAGCGTAGAGGCGCTCCGTCTCGATCTTGGCGTCCGCAGCGCGGAGAGTCTTGCTGCGCTTCACTTCTGCTCCTGAGGGGTTGAGCGTGGAGTCGTGGTCCGGGCCAGCGCTTGGCCCTGCCACAAGGTCAACGGAGTCCTGACTGCGACTCCGTCAGCGGGACTGATCAGCCCTCGACCGTGATGCCCATGGAACGGGCGGTGCCGGCGATGATCTTCGCGGCGGCGTCCAGGTCGTTGGCGTTCAGGTCGGGCATCTTGGTGGTGGCGATCTCGCGGACCTGCGCCTCGGTGATCTTGGCGACCTTGGTCTTGTGCGGCTCGCCGGAGCCCTTGTCCACGCCCGCGGCCTTGAGGATCAGCTTGGCGGCCGGCGGAGTCTTGGTGACGAAGGTGAAGGAACGGTCCTCGTAGACCGTGATCTCCACCGGCACGACCATGCCACGCTGCGACTCGGTCGCGGCGTTGTAGGCCTTGCAGAACTCCATGATGTTGACGCCGTGCTGACCCAGCGCGGGGCCGACCGGCGGAGCCGGGTTGGCGGCACCGGCCTGGATCTGGAGCTTGATAAGCCCCGTGACCTTCTTCTTCTTGGGAGGCATTGCTCTCTCCGGGTCCTAGTGAGAGGTTTTTGCCGTTACGCACACTGCGTGCAGGCATACCGCACCACGATAACGGGTAACGTGGCCGGGCCAAAAACCGACAGGTCAGACCGCCCCTGGAGGGCGACCTGACCTGGTCGGAAGCGTGTTCGGATCGAGAAGCGTCAGTTCTTCTGGATCTGGTCGAAGCTCAGCTCGACCGGGGTCTCGCGACCGAAGATCTCGACGAGGCCCTTGACCTTCTTCGAGTCGGCGTTGATCTCGTTGATCGTCGCCTGCAGCGTCGCGAACGGACCGTCGGTGACGGTGACCGAGTCGCCGACCTCGAAGTCCAGCACCTGGACCTCGACCTTGCGGCTCGGGGCGGGCCGGCCCTCGGCCTCGGCGGCCTCCTTGGCGGCCTTCGCCTCGGCCTCCGGGGCGAGCATCTTGACGATCTCGTCCAGGGTCAGCGGGTACGGGTCGTAGGCGTTGCCGACGAAGCCGGTGACACCCGGGGTGTTGCGGACGACGCCCCAGGACTCGTTCGTCAGGTCCATGCGCACCAGCACGTAGCCGGGGAGCTTGTTCTGGCGGACGGTGCGGCGGTCGCCGTTCTTGATCTGGACGACCTCTTCCTGCGGCACCTCGGCCTGGAAGATGTAGTCCTCGACGTTCAGCGAGACGGCGCGCTGCTCGAGGTTGGTCTTCACGCGGTTCTCGTAGCCCGCGTAGGTGTGGATGACGTACCACTCGCCCGGCAGACCGCGCAGCTCCTCGCGGAGCGCGGCGACCGGGTCGACGGGGGCCTCGGGCTCGGCGGCCTCGATCTCCTCCGCGGCGTCCTCGTCGGCGGCGGCGTCCAGGGCCTCCTCGCCCTCGACGCGCAGCGCGGCCTCCTCGGCCGGCTCACCGGCGGCGGCCTCCTCGGCGTCGAGCTCGTCGGCGCCGTCGGCGTTCTCGACGATCTCCTGCGCGGTGTCGTCGCCCTCGACCTCGGCCGAGACAGCCGCGTCCGCCGCGTCCACGTCGGCCTCTGCGGCCTCGACGGGCTCGACGGAGTCGTTCAGGTTCGGGTCAGACACTTTGGCTGCTTCTTCCTGGCTTCAAAGGGGTGGAACGGCGAAAGGGCGGACCTCAGGAGAGGCCGCCTCACGCGCGGGTTCAGCCGAAGACGTACTTGACGGCCTGCTCGAACCCATAGTCAATCACGGTCACCAGACCAATGACGATGACAACAAAGACGATCACCACAGTGGTGTACGTCGACAGCTGGCTGCGGGTGGGCCAGACGACCTTGCGGAGCTCGGCGACTACCTGGCGATAAAAGAGCGCGAGGCGGCCCAGGGGGCCCTTCTTCCCGCGCTTGCCACCACGGCGGCCCTTCTTCGAGGCCACCTCGTCCTCGGGACGACCGCTCTCAGGCGTCGCGGTGGAGCCAAGGGCTTCCGTCACTACGTCCTCACCTGAATCCGGGTCGTGGCCGTGCCGCGCCCGGGTGAGCCGCACGGCGGTGCATTTCAGTACGTACGCACGCACGCACCGGGTGTGATGCGTGTAGCAGGGCCGAAGGGACTTGAACCCCCAACCGCTGGTTTTGGAGACCAGTGCTCTACCAATTGAGCTACGACCCTTTGTGGTTCCCCCAACGTACCGCATCCGCCCGGAAGCACGGAGTGTGCAACAGGGAGCGAATTCGCCGGTGGAGGCCAACGAGGCATGAGTGTACGTGGTCCGGCGGCCGGCGTCGAACAGCTATCACCGCGAACCGCTCCCACGTCGTCCTCCGCGGCGTCTTCCGGGGCGAAACGACCGCTGTGCGGAATGCGCGTGCCCGCCCTCCGGCGGGTCTGGGACGATGCCCCCATGAGCGACGCCACTCCTCCCGTCCAGTCCCCCACCGAACGCCGGGTGTCGGCCCGCATCGGTTCGATCTCCGAGTCGGCCACCCTCGCCGTGGACGCCAAGGCCAAGGCCCTCAAGGCCGCCGGGCGCCCGGTCATCGGCTTCGGTGCCGGCGAGCCCGACTTCCCCACGCCGGACTACATCGTCGAGGCCGCGGTGGAGGCCTGCCGCAACCCCAAGTACCACCGCTACACCCCGGCCGGCGGCCTCCCCGAGCTGAAGGCCGCGATCGCCGCGAAGACGCTGCGCGACTCCGGCTACGAGGTCGAGGCCTCCCAGGTGCTCGTCACCAACGGCGGCAAGCAGGCCATCTACGAGGCCTTCGCCGCGATCCTCGACCCGGGCGACGAGGTCATCGTCCCCGCCCCGTACTGGACCACCTACCCCGAGTCGATCCGCCTCGCGGGCGGCGTGCCGGTGGAGGTCGTGGCCGACGAGACGACCGGCTACCGGGTCTCGGTCGAGCAGTTGGAGGCGGCGCGCACCGAGCGCACGAAGGTCCTGCTCTTCGTCTCCCCCTCGAACCCGACCGGCGCGGTCTACACCCGCGAGCAGGTCGAGGCCGTCGGCCGCTGGGCCGCCGAGCACGGCCTGTGGGTGCTGACGGACGAGATCTACGAGCACCTGGTCTACGGCGACGCCGAGTTCTGCTCGCTGCCGGTGGTCGTGCCGGAGCTGCGCGACAAGTGCGTCGTCGTCAACGGTGTCGCCAAGACGTACGCGATGACCGGCTGGCGCGTGGGGTGGATCATCGGCCCCCAGGACGTCGTCAAGGCCGCGACCAACCTGCAGTCGCACGCCACGTCGAACGTGTCGAACGTCGCCCAGGTGGCGGCCCTGGCGGCCGTGTCGGGTGATCTGACGGCCGTCGAGGAGATGAAGGTCGCCTTCGACCGGCGCCGCCGCAAGATCGTCTCGATGCTGAACGAGATCGACGGCGTGTTCTGCCCGGAGCCGGAGGGTGCCTTCTACGCCTACCCGTCGGTCAAGGACCTGCTCGGCAAGGAGATCCGCGGCCGCCGCCCGGAGACGTCCGTCGAGCTCGCCGCGCTGATCCTCGACGAGGCCGAGGTCGCCGTGGTGCCGGGCGAGGCCTTCGGCACGCCGGGCTACCTGCGGCTGTCCTACGCGCTGGGCGACGAGGACCTGGTCGAGGGCGTCTCGCGGATCCAGAAGCTGCTGGCGGAGGCCAAGG
>KL569381.1:11253-12397 GCA_000715685.1 Streptomyces lilacinus | reverse complement strand
GCCGGGCGCGGCCCGCATTCGTTTTCGGTCCGGCGCCCGTTCAGGGAAAGTCCCTTCCGGTTGACGGACGGGTACGGCAAGATCCTGGGATGGAGAGTGTTCGTGATGTCCGGTCGCTGCCGAAAGCCCATCTGCATCTGCACTTCACCGGGTCGATGCGCCCGTCGACGCTGCTGGAGCTCGCCGACAAGTACGGCGTGCACCTGCCCGAGGCGCTGAGCGGCGGCGAGCCGCCCAAGCTGCGGGCCACGGACGAGCGCGGCTGGTTCCGCTTCCAGCGGCTGTACGACATCGCGCGGTCGTGCCTGCGGTCCGAGGAGGACATCCGGCGGCTGGTCCGGGAGGCCGCGGAGGAGGACGTCCGGGACGGCTCGGGGTGGCTGGAGATCCAGGTCGACCCGACCTCGTACGCGCCGCGCCTGGGCGGGCTCATCCCGGCACTGGAGATCATCCTGGACGCGGTCGAGAGCGCGTCGAAGGAGACCGGGCTGGGGATGCGGGTCCTGGTCGCCGCCAACCGCATGAAGCACCCGCTGGACGCGCGGACGCTGGCGCGGCTGGCGGTGCGCTACGCCGACCGCGGCGTCGTCGGCTTCGGCCTCTCCAACGACGAGCGGCGCGGGCTCGCCCGCGACTTCGACCGCGCCTTCGAGATCGCCCGTGAGGGCGGCCTGCTGGCCGCGCCGCACGGCGGCGAGCTCTCGGGGCCGAGCAGCGTCCGCGACTGCCTCGACGACCTCCACGCGGGCCGCGTGGGGCACGGCGTGCGCGCCGCCGAGGACCCCCGACTGCTGCGCAAGCTCGCGGAGCGGGGGGTGACGTGCGAGGTCTGCCCGTCGTCGAACGTCGCCCTGGGCGTCTACGACAAGCCGGGCGACGTGCCGTTGCGCACGCTGTTCGAGGCGGGCGTGCCGATAGCTCTGGGCGCGGACGATCCGCTTCTCTTCGGCTCGCGGCTCGCCGCGCAGTACGAGTTCGCGCGCGAGCACCACGGTTTCACGGACGCGGAGCTGGCGGAGTTGGCGCGGCAGTCGGTGCGGGGGTCTCGGGCGCCGGTGGGGATCCAGCAGGGGCTGCTGGCCGACATCGATGCCTGGCTGAACTCATCCAGCCCAGCCCAATCCAGCCCGTCCGGCGTTTGAGG
>KL569381.1:9690-10902 GCA_000715685.1 Streptomyces lilacinus | reverse complement strand
GGAAGGGGCGGGTTGGGGGAACTTCCCTCCCTCCCCAGCCGGCTACAGGCTGACGCCCACCGTCACCGGCTCATTGACCAGCGTCACGCCAAAGGCGTCCCGCACGCCGTCCCTGACCTCCCGCGCCAGCGCGAGCACGTCCTCCGTCGTCGCCGCTCCCCGGTTCGTCAGGGCCAGCGTGTGCTTGGTGGAGATGCGGGCCGCCCCGTCCCCGTAGCCCTTCGTGAAGCCGGCCCGGTCGATCAGCCACGCCGCGGAGGTCTTCACGTGCCCGTCCCCCGCCGGGTACGCCGGCGGCGTGACGTCCGCGCCGAGGCGCTCGGCCACGCGGGCCAGGAAGGCCTCGTGGGCGGCCGCGTCGAGGATCGGGTTGGTGAAGAACGATCCCGCCGACCACGTGTCGTGGTCGTCCGCGTCGAGGACCATGCCCTTGCCGGCCCGCAGCGCCAGCACCGTGCGGCGGGCCTCGGCGACCGGTACGCGGTCGCCCGGCTCGACGCCGAGGGTACGGGCCGTCTCGGCGTACTTGATCGGCGCGGAGAGCCCCTCGGCGTCCTCGAGCTCGAAGCGGACGCGCAGGACGACGTAGCGCTCGGGGTGCTGCTTGAAGCGGCTGTGCCGGTAGGAGAAGGCGCACTCCGCGTTGGGGACGGTGACGACCTCCTCGGTGCGGCGGTCGTAGGCGACGACCTCGGTGATCGTGGAGGAGACCTCCTGGCCGTACGCGCCGACGTTCTGGATCGGCGTGGCGCCGGCGGAGCCGGGGATGCCGGCCATGCACTCGATGCCGGCCAGGCCGGCCTCGACGGTGCGGGCGACGGCGTCGGACCAGTTCTCGCCGGCGGCGAGCTCGAGGCGGGTGCCCTGGAGGTCGAAGCCGGTGGTGGCGATGCGCAGGGCGGTGCCCTCGAAGCCCTTGTCGGAGATGAGCAGGTTGCTTCCGCCACCGACGATCAGCAGTGGCGTGCCGGCGCGGTCGGCCTCGCGGACGGTGTCGATCACCTCGGCGTCGGTGACGGCCGTGACGAGTCGGGTGGCCGGGCCGCCGAGCCGGAAGGTGGTCAGGGGGGCGAGGGGGGCATCGTGTCGTTCCTGCACGGGCACAAGGGTACGGGGCCGCCGGCGCTCGGCCTTCGGGGTGCGCCCCTGGGTGCGCTCCTCGGTGCGGGACACCGCCGGGGGCCAGGGGCCGGGGGCCGGCGGCTCCGGGGG
>KL569381.1:8881-9346 GCA_000715685.1 Streptomyces lilacinus | reverse complement strand
GGTGCTACACCGGGGCCGGTGTGCGGTCCTCGGTCTGCTGCGGGGCCGCTGTGCGGGACCGGGTGGGGATCAAGGCCGCTGCCACCGCGGCCAGGGCCACCGCCGCCGCCCCCGCCCACAGCGCGGGCCTCGTGCCGTCCACGAAGCGGGCTGCGGACTCGTAGCCGCCGTGGGCGGAGAAGACCGAGCTCAGGGCGGCGACGCCGAACGCTCCGCCGACCTCGCGCAGCGCGTTGTTCGCGCCGGAGGCGATGCCCTGTTCGGCGGGGCCGACGCTGGACATGACCAGGTTCGCGGCGGGGGCGAAGAACATCGCCATACCGACGCCGCTGACGACCAGCGCCGGCAGCTGGTGCAGGTACGGCACGTCCGCGTCGAGGATCAGGGCGAAGATCGCCAGACCCGTGGCCTGGAGCGCCAGGCCGGCGACGACGACCGGGCGGCCGCCGACGCGGTCGGAGAGGT
>KL569381.1:7414-8638 GCA_000715685.1 Streptomyces lilacinus | reverse complement strand
GGTCGGAGAGGTAGCCGGCGATGGGCGCCACGAGCATGGGCATGCCCGTCCACGGCAGCATCCGCAGGCCGGCCTCCGTGGGCGAGTAGTGGCTCACGCCCTGGAAGAACTGGCTGAGCAGGAAGATCGACCCGAACATGCCGACGAACATCAGCAGGCTGGCCGCGTTGATCGCGCTGAAGGCCCGGTTGGCGAAGAGCCGCATGGGGAGCATGGGGTTCTTGGCGCGGCGGCCGTAGAGGACGAAGCCCAGCAGCAGGACGCCGCCGGCGATCATCGAGGTGAGCACGGGGGCGCTGGTCCAGCCGTCGGCCTCGGCGTTGACCAGGCCGTAGACGATGCCGAAGAGGCCGCCGCTGACGAGGAGCGTGCCGGGGACGTCGAGGCGGGCGCCCGGGGCGTGGGACTCGGCGAGGCGCAGGCGGGCGAGCGGGAGCAGCGCGATGCCGAGCGGGACGTTCAGCCAGAAGATCCAGTGCCAGGAGATGTGCTCGGTGAGGCTGCCGCCGATGAGCGGGCCGCCGGCGACGGCGAGGCCGTTGACCGCGCCCCAGATGCCGTAGGCCATGCCGCGCCGCTCGGCGGGGACGGCGGCGGTGAGGAGGGTGAGGGTCAGCGGCATCGTGATCGCGGCGCCGACGCCCTGGACGGCGCGGGCGGCGATCAGGCCGTCGATGCCGGAGGCGAGCGCGGCGGCGGCCGAGGCGGCGGTGAATATCGCCATGCCGATGACGAAGAGCCGGCGCCGGCCGAAGCGGTCGCCGAGGGCGGCGCCGAACATGAGGAGGACGGCGAAGGTGAGGGTGTAGGCGTTCACCGTCCACTCGAGGTCCTCGAGGCCGCCGCCGAGGTCCTTGCGGATGGCGGGGAGGGCGGTGGTGACGACGAGGTTGTCGAGGGCCGCCATGAAGCCGGCGACGCTGGTGATCACCAGCGCCCAGGTGGCGGCGCGCGGTGATGACTGCATGAGATCCCCCCGTGGGTTAGTTATTGGTCACTAACTTTCTTGGCCATGCTTGTGTTTTTTGGGACGGTTTTTACTTCTGGTCCAGGGTCAGGCCGGTCCAGACGCGGTGGTCCGGGGGGAAGCCCATGGAGAGCAGGCCGTTGGTGAGCATCCCGTAGGCCATGAAACGCGTGGTGGCGTCCTGGTCGGCGCCGAGCGACAGGTGGACGAAGTCCCACAGCTCCTGCCAGCCCTCGCGGACCTGTCTCTTATACACA
>KL569381.1:4400-7169 GCA_000715685.1 Streptomyces lilacinus | reverse complement strand
ATGTGTATAAGAGACAGACGTAGATCTGCATCTGGAGCAGCAGCTTGTCGCGGTCGGCGTTGATCATGTGCTCGTAGGCGCCGGCCATGGCGGCCTGCGCCTCCTCGGGCGTGCCGGCGTCCCGTACCGCCTCCGCGAAGAGCTGCCGGGTCTCCTCGAGGCAGCGGACGGCGGCGGCGAGGAAGATGGCCTGCTTGCCGGGGAAGAGCCGGAAGAGGTACGGCTGCGAGACGCCCACGCGCTGGGCGATCGCCTCGGTGGACGTGCCCTCGTATCCGCCGCGGGCGAATTCGATCATCGCGGCGCGGATCACGCTCTCGCGGCGTTCTTCGGCGGTCATACGGGCCATGGGAGTAAGTTAGTGACTACTCACTAAGCACGCAAGGGACGAGTAAGGGGCGTCCCTCCATTGAGGGGCGCCCCTTACCGTCAGGCGAGCTTGACGACCGCGCGGGCCATGCCCAGCACCTTCTGGCCGTCGCAGCGGGCCACCAGGTCCACGCGGACCGTGCGGGCCTCGTCGTCCTTGGCCGCGACCGCGGCGCCGACCTCGATCAGCGCGCCCTTGTCGTCGTTCGGCACCACGACGGGCTTGGTGAAGCGCACGCCGTAGTCGACCACCGCGGCCGGGTCGCCGGCCCAGTCGGTGACCACGCGGATCGCCTCGGCCATCGTGAACATGCCGTGCGCGATGACGTCCGGCAGCCCGACCTCCTTGGCGAACTTCTCGTTCCAGTGGATCGGGTTGAAGTCGCCGGAGGCACCCGCGTAGCGGACGAGCGTGGCGCGCGTCACGGGGAAGGACTGGGCGGGCAGCTCGGTGCCCACCTGCACGTCGTCGTACGAGATCGTGGCGGCCATCACGCCTCCTCGGCGGCGCGCGCCACCAGCTTCGTGTGCGCGGTCACGACGAGCTCGCCGTCCGCGTCGTGGACCTCGCCGCGCACGAGCAGCACGTCGTTGCCGGCCAGGGACTTGATCGAGTCGATCGTCGAGGTGACCGTCAGCCGGTCGCCCGCGCGGACCGGGCGCACGTACTCGAACCGCTGGTCGCCGTGGACCACCCGGTCGTAGTCCAGGCCCAGCTGCGGGTCCTGGACGACCTGGCCGGCGGCCTTGAACGTGATCGCGAACACAAAGGTCGGCGGGGCGATCACATCGGGGTGGCCGAGCGCCCGGGCGGCCTCGGGGTCGGTGTACGCCGGGTTGGCGTCGCCGACGGCCTCGGCGAACTCGCGGATCTTCTCCCGGCCGACCTCGTAGGGGTCGGTGGCCGGATAGGTCCGCCCGACGAAGGACTGGTCGAGCGCCATGGCTCGGCACCTCCTGAGTGGACTGGGTCGGGATATGCCATGAGGCCGCCCCCAATAGCCGGGGACGGCCTCATGAATGACCTGTGCGTGTTAGCGGGTCTCGCGGTGCGCCGTGTGGCTGTTGCAACGCGGGCAGTGCTTCTTCATCTCAAGACGGTCCGGGTCGTTGCGCCGGTTCTTCTTGGTGATGTAGTTCCGCTCCTTGCACTCCACGCAGGCCAGCGTGATCTTCGGGCGGACGTCGGTGGCAGCCACGTGAGTGCTCCTTGACGGAATGGACGGATTTAACGCAGAAAAGAGTAGCCGATCGGAGGACCGACCCCACAATCGGCTACTGTGTGTAGCGGTGACCGGACTTGAACCGGTGACACAGCGATTATGAGCCGCTTGCTCTACCGACTGAGCTACACCGCTTTGATGCGGGAGTGCTTCCCCGTCCGAAGACGGGGAAACCTCTCACACCAGAGCCCCAAAACGGAATCGAACCGTTGACCTTCTCCTTACCATGGAGACGCTCTGCCGACTGAGCTATTGGGGCCGGCAACGAGATAAAGCATACCCGATGTTCGCACGGGCTTTTGACCACCCCGGGTCCCCCGGGCTCCGGATTCCCTCCCGCCTCGTCAGGCGGCCGCCGGCAGCAGCCCGCCCAACGCGTTGCAGGCCGACAACACCCGGTGCAGCTCGCGCCGGGACATCCCCGCCTCCACCGGCAGAGCCAGACACTCGTCGGCGGCTCGCTCGGTCTCCGGCAGCCACAACTCCCGCCGAAACCCCGGCAGTCGGTGCACGGGCGTCTGTACGGGCACGCGGCACGCCACCCCGCGGGCGCGGAGCGCACGGGTGAAGGCATCCCTGTCGGGCCGGCCGTTTCCGGGGACCCGCACGACGTAGGAGTGGTACCGGTGCACGGCGCCGGGAGCCACGGAAGGCGTTACGACCCCGGTGAGGCGAGCGCCGAGATAGGCGGCGTTGAGCTGGCGCTGAGCGATGTGGGTGGAGAAAGGGGCCGGATACGGGTACGGGTCCGGCTCCGGGGCTTCGAGGAGGAGCAGGGCGAAGCGGGAGGCGATGAGGTGCAGAGCCGCCAGGTCGGCGGAGTGCCCGAAGAGATCGACGGCGACGACGGCCGCGGTGCGCGAGGTCACGGCATCGGCCACGGAGGCCGGGTCGAGACAAAGACTTGCAGGGTCGATGTCCGCGAAGACGGGGACCGCCCCCGCGTTCCGCACCGCCTCGGCAGCCGCACTGGTCGCGTACGACGGCACGATGACCTCGTCCCCGGACCCCACCCCAGCGGAAATCAACTGCTCTTCTGTCCCCATGCGGCGGATCGTGCCCACGGGACGTTAACGACGCGTGACGCTGCGCAGTTCATCGTGAAAACAAAAAAGCTCTGACGCATGAACCTGGATTCATACATCAGAGCTTTTTTGAATAATAGTTCGGCGGCGTC
>KL569381.1:3987-4106 GCA_000715685.1 Streptomyces lilacinus | reverse complement strand
GTTCGGCGGCGTCCTACTCTCCCACAGGGTCCCCCCTGCAGTACCATCGGCGCTGAAAGGCTTAGCTTCCGGGTTCGGAATGTAACCGGGCGTTTCCCTAACGCTATGACCACCGAAAC
>KL569381.1:468-3650 GCA_000715685.1 Streptomyces lilacinus | reverse complement strand
CTAACACAGTGGACGCGAGCAACTGAGGACAAGCCCTCGGCCTATTAGTACCAGTCAACTCCACCGGTTACCCGGCTTCCATATCTGGCCTATCAACCCAGTCGTCTACTGGGAGCCTTACCCCATCAAGTGGGTGGGAGTCCTCATCTCGAAGCAGGCTTCCCGCTTAGATGCTTTCAGCGGTTATCCCTCCCGAACGTAGCCAACCAGCCATGCCCTTGGCAGAACAACTGGCACACCAGAGGTTCGTCCGTCCCGGTCCTCTCGTACTAGGGACAGCCCTTCTCAAGACTCCTACGCGCACAGCGGATAGGGACCGAACTGTCTCACGACGTTCTAAACCCAGCTCGCGTACCGCTTTAATGGGCGAACAGCCCAACCCTTGGGACCGACTCCAGCCCCAGGATGCGACGAGCCGACATCGAGGTGCCAAACCATCCCGTCGATATGGACTCTTGGGGAAGATCAGCCTGTTATCCCCGGGGTACCTTTTATCCGTTGAGCGACGGCGCTTCCACAAGCCACCGCCGGATCACTAGTCCCGACTTTCGTCCCTGCTCGACCCGTCGGTCTCACAGTCAAGCTCCCTTGTGCACTTACACTCAACACCTGATTGCCAACCAGGCTGAGGGAACCTTTGGGCGCCTCCGTTACCCTTTAGGAGGCAACCGCCCCAGTTAAACTACCCACCAGACACTGTCCCTGATCCGGATCACGGACCCAGGTTAGACATCCAGCACGACCAGAGTGGTATTTCAACGACGACTCCACACACACTGGCGTGCATGCTTCACAGTCTCCCACCTATCCTACACAAGCCGAACCGAACACCAATATCAAGCTGTAGTAAAGGTCCCGGGGTCTTTCCGTCCTGCTGCGCGAAACGAGCATCTTTACTCGTAGTGCAATTTCACCGGGCCTATGGTTGAGACAGTCGAGAAGTCGTTACGCCATTCGTGCAGGTCGGAACTTACCCGACAAGGAATTTCGCTACCTTAGGATGGTTATAGTTACCACCGCCGTTTACTGGCGCTTAAGTTCTCAGCTTCGCCTGGACGAATCCAAGCTAACCGGTCCCCTTAACGTTCCAGCACCGGGCAGGCGTCAGTCCGTATACATCGCCTTACGGCTTCGCACGGACCTGTGTTTTTAGTAAACAGTCGCTTCTCGCTGGTCTCTGCGGCCACACCCAGCTCACGGAGTAAATCCGATCACCAGACGTGGCCCCCCTTCTCCCGAAGTTACGGGGGCATTTTGCCGAGTTCCTTAACCATAGTTCACCCGAACGCCTCGGTATTCTCTACCTGACCACCTGAGTCGGTTTAGGGTACGGGCCGCCATGAAACTCGCTAGAGGCTTTTCTCGACAGCATAGGATCATCCACTTCACCACAATCGGCTCGGCATCAGGTCTCAGCCTTAACGTGTGACGGATTTGCCTATCACACGGCCTACACCCTTACCCCGGGACTACCACCGCCCGGGCTGGACTACCTTCCTGCGTCACCCCATCGCTTACCTACTACCACCTTGGGTCAGCGGCTCCACCACTCCCCTTCACCCGAAGGATCCAGGGCGGCTTCACGGCCTTAGCATTAATGGATTCGATATTGGGCGTTTCAAAGCGGGTACCGGAATATCAACCGGTTGTCCATCGACTACGCCTGTCGGCCTCGCCTTAGGTCCCGACTTACCCTGGGCAGATCAGCTTGACCCAGGAACCCTTAGTCAATCGGCGCACACGTTTCCCACGTGTGTATCGCTACTCATGCCTGCATTCTCACTCGTGAACCGTCCACAACTCGCTTCCGCGGCTGCTTCACCCGGCACACGACGCTCCCCTACCCATCACAGTCCCCGTTGGGGGTATCTACTGCAATGACACGACTTCGGCGGTACGCTTGAGCCCCGCTACATTGTCGGCGCGGAATCACTTGACCAGTGAGCTATTACGCACTCTTTCAAGGGTGGCTGCTTCTAAGCCAACCTCCTGGTTGTCTCTGCGACTCCACATCCTTTCCCACTTAGCGTACGCTTAGGGGCCTTAGTCGATGCTCTGGGCTGTTTCCCTCTCGACCATGGAGCTTATCCCCCACAGTCTCACTGCCGCGCTCTCACTTACCGGCATTCGGAGTTTGGCTAAGGTCAGTAACCCGGTAGGGCCCATCGCCTATCCAGTGCTCTACCTCCGGCAAGAAACACACGACGCTGCACCTAAATGCATTTCGGGGAGAACCAGCTATCACGGAGTTTGATTGGCCTTTCACCCCTAACCACAGGTCATCCCCCAGGTTTTCAACCCTGGTGGGTTCGGTCCTCCACGAAGTCTTACCTCCGCTTCAACCTGCCCATGGCTAGATCACTCCGCTTCGGGTCTTGAGCGCGCTACTAAACCGCCCTATTCGGACTCGCTTTCGCTACGGCTTCCCCACACGGGTTAACCTCGCAACACACCGCAAACTCGCAGGCTCATTCTTCAAAAGGCACGCAGTCACGACGTTGCATGCAAGCATGCAACGCGACGCTCCCACGGCTTGTAGGCACACGGTTTCAGGTACTATTTCACTCCGCTCCCGCGGTACTTTTCACCATTCCCTCACGGTACTATCCGCTATCGGTCACCAGGGAATATTTAGGCTTAGCGGGTGGTCCCGCCAGATTCACACGGGATTTCTCGGGCCCCGTGCTACTTGGGTGTCTCTCAAACGAGCCGCTAATGTTTCAGCTACGGGGGTCTTACCCTCTACGCCGGACCTTTCGCATGTCCTTCGCCTACATCAACGGTTTCTGACTCGTCTCATGGCCGGCAGACCATGAAAGAGAGATCCCACAACCCCGCATGCGCAACCCCTGCCGGGTATCACACACATACGGTTTGGCCTCATCCAGTTTCGCTCGCCACTACTCCCGGAATCACGGTTGTTTTCTCTTCCTGCGGGTACTGAGATGTTTCACTTCCCCGCGTTCCCTCCACACTGCCTATGTGTTCAGCAGCGGGTGACAGCCCATGACGACTGCCGGGTTTCCCCATTCGGACACCCCCGGATCAAAGCTCGGTTGACAGCTCCCCGGGGCCTATCGCGGCCTCCCACGTCCTTCATCGGTTCCTGGTGCCAAGGCATCCACCGTGCGCCCTTAAAAACTTGGCCACAGATGCTCGCGTCCACTGTGCAGTTCTCAAAC
>KL569381.1:0-146 GCA_000715685.1 Streptomyces lilacinus | reverse complement strand
CACCGGGGCCGGCATCTCGAAGGAGCAAGCTCACGCTCGCACCCTCAGATACCCAACAGCGTGCCCGACCCGATCCCTTCCACAGACTCTCGTTCCACGCCGAAGCAGTACTAGAGACCCTCTGTCAGAAAATCGTGCCGAATAGT
>KL569380.1:102427-108378 GCA_000715685.1 Streptomyces lilacinus | reverse complement strand
GCCGAGGCGGCCAGGGCCGGGGGCCTCGCCGAGGCCGAGGCCCTCAAGGCACGGGCGGCGGCCCTCGCGGAGAACCAGGACGCGGTGGTCGCGCAGCAACTGGCCGAGCAGTGGCCCGAGGTCGTCCGAGCCGCCTCCCAGGCGTTCGGAAACGTGGATCACATGGTGCTGCTGAACGGCGCGGACGGCATGTCCGAGCTGTTCGCGAAGGCGCTGACGATGGGGGGTACGGGGCTGGGGCTCTGTCTCTTATACGAGATGTGTATAAGAGACAGGGGAACGGCCGACGGCAAACCGGGCGCGGTCGGGTCCACGGAGGTGGACGCGGGCGCGGACACGGGTGCGAGCGGTGGCACGTACGGTGGCGCGGCCGGCGGAGTCACCGGTGGGACGGGCGGCACGCGTGGCCCGGCGGTCCGGGAGCCGGCGTTCGCGACGCGGGGCCGGGAGGCGGCCACGCCGCGCGTCGAGCGGGTGCCGGTCGACGTGCCGGTCGGTGTGCCTGGTGACGAGCCGGTCGGGGGGCCCGCGGGAGGGCCGGTGGGACGGCCGGCGGAGGGGCCGGTGGAGGGAGACGGTGGTGTGCCCGTGCGGGACGGGGGCATACCGGGTCAGGGCGCCGGCTAACCGGCGTTCTGACCCTCGGGGTTGCCCGCGAGGATGCTGTCGAGGGCCGCGGCGAGCTCGTAGTCGAAGTCCGCGACCGTGTGCTCCTCGCCGAGCGGGGCGACGCGGTCGGTGCGGTCGAGGAAGGCCACCAGCGGCGCCGCCCCCGCCCGGAACAGCGCGCCCTCCCCGCCCACTTGCAGCCGGATGAAGACGTCCGAGAGGTGCTGGGAGGAGGCGGGGGCGATGTGCACATCGCCCTCGCCCGAGGGCTGGCTCAGCCCGTCGAGCAGCAGCTCCCGGGCGAAGGCCCAGGTGACCGGGGCATCGCCGGGGAGGTGGAAGGTGAACTTCACCGCGTAGGGGTCGCTGCTGTCGTAGCCCAGCTCCACCGGGATCCGGAAGGACAGCTCCTCGGAGACGAGGAAGGTCATGACCACTTCTGCCTGAACTGTGTCGCGCATCGCCCAATGCCCCGTCTTCGTCGGTTTGGCAGGGATTGAAGCCTGATGGCCCCAATGACGCCATAGTCTGACAAGAACGCCCAGTGGATCACAAGGAGTGATTTTCCAGTTACTCATGGAGACCGAGGGTGAGCATACGAGCTCTCCGACTCTGGAGCGTAGCGACTCGACTACGGGGCGGAGTCGTAACGTGGGATTTGATGGCACGGAACGGCTGAGAACTGGCCAAAGTGGCCCGAGAAGGCACGGATTTCCGTTGGGGCGGTGCTTCGGGGCGTTCAAGTTGACGGAGAAAAGTTGACGGCGGAGATAACTCCCCGCCTTCCGCTTCGTTGAGTTGACCGAGCGGACACCGGACGGTGGCGTGGGCGACGCCCCCTGCCCGGTGGGCGTTCCCGGGCGTTCTCCCCTTCGCCCGGGACGGCCGGCCCTACCAGTCGCCCCTCGACGACGAGGACGACGTGAACTTCTTGACGACGAAGACCAGACCGGCGACGAGCGCCACCAGCAGCAGTGCCTTGAAGAGCAGGCCGATGACAAAGCCGAGCAGGCTCATGATCAGGCTGCCGAACACCACCAGCACGAGAACCGGCACGGCGACCCACGTCACCCACCACGGCAGTCCCGCGAATATCCCCTTCTCAGCCATCTCGACCCCTGCTCTCCGCTTCGCGCGCATTCACGCGCCGTTGTCGACTTCACGGCCGTCGCACCGGCGCGCATGAATGCCGCACCGTGATTCCGGCCGCCCGGAGCGGAATGCCCCGGCCTGCTCTCGATGCTAGGACGGGCGGACCCGCCGACGGGGGCCATGCGTCCCCCGTCCGCCCCTGAACCTCCCCCTACGGGATGACGGGGGCGCGGGTCGGCTCCCAGGCGGAGACGATCCTGGGCCCTCGAGTGAGAGATCAGCTCTCCGGCGGGGAAAAGACGACCAGGACCCGGAGGTCCTCGCTGATGTGGTGGAACTTGTGCGCCACCCCGGCCGGCACGTACACGACGCTGCCGCGGCCGACCTGCGTGGTCTCCGTCCCCACCGTGATCGACGCCCGGCCGCTCACCACCACGTAGACCTCGTCCTGCGCGTGCGGTCCCTGCGGGTCGGTGTCGCCCGCGTCCAGCGCGTAGAGGCCCACGGACATGTTCCGCTCGCGCAGGAACTGCAGATACGCACCGTCGTTCGCGGCCCGCTCCGCCTCCAGCTCATCCAGCCGGAACGCCTTCATACGTCGTCCACTCCTTGCCGCGCCGGTCATGATCAACGTGCGGATCCCCGTCGGCCGCGCCCGTCTGCAACGATCTCACCATGAAGAATTTCGTAGTCAAGACGGTCGCCAACGCGGCGGCCCTGGCGGTGGCCATCTGGCTTCTGAAGGGCATCACGCTGTCCGGCGAGAACACCGCCCGCAAGGTGGTCACGCTCTTCCTCGTCGCGCTCGTCTTCGGCGCGGTCAACTTCATCGTCAAGCCGGTCGTGAAGCTGCTGTCGTTCCCGCTCTTCATCCTGACCCTCGGCCTGATCACCCTCGTGATCAACGCGTTGATGCTGCTGCTGACCTCGTGGTTGGCGGGCAAGCTGGATCTGGCCTTCCACGTGGAGGGCTTCTGGGCCGCGCTGATCGGTGGCGTGATCATCTCGATCGTGGCCTGGGCGATGCACGTGATCCTGCCGGACGACAACGACTGATCCGGCGGCCCGGGGCCTGCCGCGCCACACGAACGGACGGCTCGAGCCTCCCCCCTCTTGGCTCGAGCCGCCCCGGCCCCACGCAGGAAGAGCCGTGCGACCCAGGCTAGTTGACTCTGCGTCAGTGTCCAATCACGCCGGCGACACAGCCCTATCGACTTATTTATAGTTCCCCCACAATCAGTGGCGACAGCCCGGGGAGACAGCATGGATCTGGCCCTTTTACGCACATTCGTCACGGTGCATCGGGCCGGTTCCTTCACCCGCGCCGCCGCCCTCCTCGGCCTCTCCCAGCCCGCCGTCACCAGCCAGATCCGGACACTGGAACGGCAGGTGGGCCGGCCGCTCTTCCTCCGCCTGGCCCGCGGGGTGCGCCCGACGACCATCGGCGACGAACTCGCCCACAAGATCGCACCGCATGTCGACGCGCTGCTGGAGATCACCGAAGCCGGCATCGACGACGAGGGCACCGGCCGCACCCTCCACCTCGCCGGGCCGCCGGAGTTCACCGCCCTGCGCGCCCTGCCCGCCCTGACTCCGCTGATCGGCCAGGGCCTGACCGTACGCGCCGCCCACGGCATGGCCGAGGAACTCTTCGAGGGCCTCGCCGCCGGCCACCACGACCTCGCGATCACCACCTCCCGCCCGCGCGGCAGGCTGCTGACCGCCACCCCGCTGTGCGACGAGGAACACGTCCTGATCGGCGCCCCGCGCTGGGCCGCCCGGCTCGGCGGCGCGGCCGTCGTCCGCGACAAGGGCGTCCGCGCGCTCGAACCGCTGCCCGTCGTCGAGGTCCACGAGAGCCTGCCGCTCGTCTCCCGCTACTGGGCCACGGTCTTCGACTCCAAGCCCGTCACCGCCGGCGCCGTCGTCGTCCCCGACCTGCGCGCCGTGCTCTCCTGCGTCATCGCCGGGGCGGGCATCGGCGTGGTGCCGCGCTATCTGTGCGGCGACGCCCTCGACACCGGCGAGGTGGTCGCGCTGCTGGATCCGCCCGTACCCCCGCTGCGCACGTATTTCCTGGTCGTACGAGCCGGCACGCTGGCGCATCCGCATCTGGCGCGGGCGCACGAGTGGCTGCTGCGCGCCGCCGTGTCCTGGTGAGAGCCGCCGTTTCCCGGTCGGAAGGGGTTTCGCCGGGCGTCGTACGCGGCAGATGTCCCCCATGACCGAACGGCCCGTGGTCAAACGCACCGCCCGCGCCATCCTGCTCGACGGCGAGCCCGGCTCCCCCGGGCTCGAGATGATCCTGATCAAGCGCACCAAGCCCGACGAGGCTCCGTACTGGATCACGCCCGGCGGCGGGGTCGAGCCCGAGGACAGCACCGTCGTCGCCGCCCTCCACCGCGAGATGGACGAGGAGCTCGGCGCGAAGGTCGTCGACGTGGTGCCGGCCTTCGTCGACACCGTCTCCCACTCCCTGCATCACGCCGCCCACGGCGTGAAGGTGCAGCACTTCTTCGTCTGCCGACTGGCGTCCATGGACCTCTCGCGGCGGCACGGCCCGGAGGTCGACGAGCCCCTTGGGACGTACGAGGTCGTGCGCATCCCCTTCACCCGGGCGGGGATCGACTCGGTGGAGGTGGTGCCCCCGTCGCTGCGGGCGTTCCTCCACGCCAACGTCGAAGGGGTGGTGGCCCTGCTCGCCCACGACCTGGGCTGAGGGACGCCGCCGGGCATCCGGGCCCGGTCGCCTCACCGCGAGGCCGACGCCATCAACTCGTCGATCGAGTCGTGCCGTATGCGGTGGGACGGGATGCCGATGCCGACCAGGGTGTCCACACCGCTGCGGACCATGCCGGGCGGTCCGGAGAGGAAGGCGTCGTAGGCGTTCCAGGGTCCGTACTTGCGGACGACCTGGGGAAGTTCGCCGCTCAGGCCGAGCGTGGGGCCGTCGGAGATCACCGGGCGGACGGAGAGCCAGCGGTGCGACTTCTGCAGCCGCAGCATGGTGTCGATGTCGTAGAGGTCACCGTCGTGGCGGGCGCCGTAGAAGACCTCGACCGGACGGCTGCGGCCGTGCCGGGCGACGTCCTCCACCAGCGCCTTGATGGGGGCGATGCCGGTGCCACCCCCCAGGCAGAGCATGCCGTTGTCGGTGCGGTGGTCGACGACCATCGAACCGGCCGGCGGCCCGAGCCGGATCACGTCGCCCGGCCGGGCGCGGTGCACCAGGGCGCCGGACACCCAGCCGGCCGGCACGGCCTTGACGTGGAAGGTCAGCAGGCCGTCGGAGCGGGGCGCGGAGGAGAAGGAGTAGTGCCGCCACTCCCGCGGCCACCAGGGGGTCTCCACACTCGCGTACTGCCCGGCGAGGAACGGGTAGGGCTGGTCGGGCCGGACGGTGACGACGGCGATGTCCCGGGTGCGCGGCTCATGGCCGACGATCTCGGCCTGCCACCAGGGAGGGGAGCTCTTCTCGTCCTCGGCGGCGGCGTCGATCATGATCTGCGAGACGACCGTGTACACGCGCACCCACGCGGCCTGCGTCGCGTCGTCCCAGGTCCGCGGCGCGTGGCGGGACAGCGCGCCGATCAGGGCCTCGCCCACGGCGGGGTAGTGCGCGGGCGACGTGCCGTACTTGCGGTGGCCGCGGCCCAGTTGGGAGAGGTAGGCCGTGAGCGTCGCGGTGTCGTCGGCGTGCCGCGCGGCGGTGAGCAGGGCCTTGAAGAGCCGGTCGCGCTGGGTGTCCATGGCGGCGGGGAAGAGGGCGCGCAGGTCGGGGTGGCGCAGGAAGAGCAGGGCGTAGAAGTACGACGTGACCTTGTCGGCGATGGGCTCGATCTCGGCCATGGTGCGGCGTATGAGCACGGTGTCGGGGGACGGCTCGGAGGGTTTCGACTGCCCGGGGGGCTTCGACGGCCCGGAAGGCCTCGACGGCTCCGAGGGCTTCGACGGCCGGCTGGCCTGGGGCGCGTCCTCGGTGGGGCGTTGGTGCTCCCGGTCGTGGTGCTCGGGGTGCGGCTGGTACCGCTGTGGCGCCTGCTCCCGGTAGGCGAGGGGCTGCCAGCGATTGCTGAGTGGCGCCCGGTGCGCGGGGTAGCGGGACGGCAAGGAGGCCGTCGGGGGTTCCGGTCCGGCGGACGGGACGGCGGTGGAGGGGGTCCCCGCGGTCGGGCTCCCGGGGTGCGGCGCCCCCTCGGCTCTCCGCCGGGCGGCCGGCCGCTCCCCCGCGCCCGTACCGGCCGCGGGGG
>KL569380.1:101698-102199 GCA_000715685.1 Streptomyces lilacinus | reverse complement strand
GGGGGTGAACCAGCCCCGTTCACCCCCCTGGCCGGGCGTGCTCCCGTCGGCCGACGGGGTGATCGGAGCGTTCATCGTCGCCTCGCCTCGGACGTCGCTGGGCCGTTCCAGTAAGCGCAGCATGCCACTCCTCGCCCCTGCGGCCATGGATTCGCAGGAAGTACGGGCGAAGGGGCGGGGGTTGGGGCTACGCTGGCCCGCTCCGAACTGTTCGAGCGCCGTCCGCGCGCCCCCGGAGGCCTAGCCCTCGCCGACGAATGCGTACGCCTCCCGGAGGTCGCGGCCGGTGTAGGCGTGCGAGGCGATGTCCCGCACATGGTGGTCCGCGTTGACCGCGACCGACACCGGGACGACCGCGAAGAGCCGGGCGTCCGACATCGAATCGCCGTACGCGACGCAGTCGGCGCGGCCGAGCCCGTACCGTGCGCAGAGCTCGTCGGCGATCCGCACCTTCGCCGCCGCGTCGAGGATGCCCGCCGGGTCCACCGGCTCCCGGAACGG
>KL569380.1:93509-101448 GCA_000715685.1 Streptomyces lilacinus | reverse complement strand
CACCGAGGGCCACCGCGAGCCGTGGGCCGCGTCGGCGCCCCAGTCCAGCAGGCGCTCCACGAAGAAGCTCGGCGACAGCGAGATCACCGCGCTCCGTTCGCCCCGGGCCCGTATCGCGGCCCATACGTCCCGGATGCCGGCGAGCCAGGGCGCGCCCTCGAAGGCCGCCGCGACCTGCGCCTCGGTCAGCCCGTCCCAGAGCTCGACCGCGAGCTCCGCGAACCGGGGCGGTGTCAGCTCCCCCGCCGCGAACGCCTTCTCCAGCTCACCGATCTCCGGCTCCAGGCCCAGCTGCCGGGAGATCTCGACCGCCGCCGCCGAACCATGGATCAGCGTCCCGTCGAGATCGAACAAATGCAGTCTGCTCATGGGCATCGAGCGTAGGCGCCCTCCGTCCATCGGCCGCCCGCGCTCCTCGCCCCCCGGCGGTACGTCAGTGCCCGGCCGCCACCGTCTGCGTACCGGCCTCGGAGGAGGACGCGGTCACCGGCCGCCCCGCAACGATCCGGCCGACCCTGTCCGTGCGCCGCTCCAGCGACGCGGAGAGCAGGGCGAGCAGCAGCGCGGTGCCGGCCATCGCCGCCCCGACCCAGGTGGGAGCGGTGTAGCCGAAGCCGGCGGATATGACGATCCCGCCCAGCCAGGCCGCGATGGCGTTGCCCAGGTTGAAGGCGCCGATGTTGACGGCGGAGGCGAGGGTGGGCGCGTCGGCGGTCTGGTCCAGGACGCGCTTCTGCAGCGGCGGCACGGTGGCGAAGCCGAAGGCGCCGACGAGCGGGATGCTCACCGCGGCCGCGATCTTGCTGTGCGCGGTGAGCGGCAGCAGGGCGAGCAGGACCGCGAGTCCGCCGAGTCCGGTGAAGAGCATCGGCATCAGCGCGCGGTCGGCGTACCGGCCGCCGACGAGGTTGCCGACGACCATGCCCAGGCCGAAGAGGACGAGCAGCCAGGTGACGGACGAGGACGCGTAGCCGGTGACGTCCGTCATCATCGGGGCCAGGTAGGTGCTCATGGTGAAGACGCCGCCGAAGCCGAGGACCGTCATCGCCATGGCGAGCAGGACCTGAGGGTTGCGGAAGGCGGCCAGCTCGCCGGAGATCCGGGTGCGCTCGGGGCGTCCCTGCTGCGGCACGAGCGCGGCGACGCCGAGTACGGCGAGCACGCCGAGCCCCGCGATCAGGGAGAACGTCACGCGCCAGCCGACGCTCTGGCCAACCAGGGTGCCCAGCGGCACACCGATCACGTTGGCGACCGTCAGGCCGGTGAACATCATCGCTATCGCGCCCGCCTTCTTCTGCGGAGCCACCAGCCCGGCGGCCACGATCGCGCCTATGCCGAAGAACGCGCCGTGCGCGAGCGAGGCGACGATCCGCCCCGCGAGCATCACGCCGAAGACCGGAGCGGCCGCCGAGAGAGCGTTGCCCGCGACGAACAGGCCCATCAGCGCCATCAGCATCCGCTTGCGCGAGACGCGGCTGCCGATGATGGCCAGCACCGGGGCGCCGACGACCACACCGAGCGCGTATCCGGTGGTCAGGTAGCCGGCGGTCGGGATGGAGACGCCGAACTCGTCCGCGACCTCGGGGAGCAGGCCGGACGTGACGAATTCGGTCGTGCCGATACCGAAGGCGCCGATGGCGAGCGCCAACAGGGCGAGAGGCATGACGAGGTCCTTCATACGGATGCAGGGGAGACACGGCAGGGCAAGCAGGACACAACGGCTACCCACTAATCCTTGCAGCCGGCCCTTACCAGCCTCCACAATAATTGCAGACGCATGTACTTGCAAGCGCGGGCTATTGCGAGGGCGAGATATCCTGGTCATGACCACGCAGAACGGCGAGGCGCAGAGGCGAAGGAGGACTCCCCCATGTCCCGCACCCCGGACCCCGCTCTGGTCGGCCTGGCACAGGGCTGGTGCGCGCTCTCCGCACTCCACAGCCGCATCGAGGCGCACATCGAGCGAGCACTGCAGGCGCACCACGAGCTGAGCGTCCGCGAGTTCTCCGTGCTCGACGTCCTCAGCCGCCAGCACAACGGCGAGGGCGGCCACCTGCGCATGAACGAGGTCGCCGACGCGGTCGTCCTCAGCCAGAGCGCGACCACCCGCCTGGTCAACCGACTCGAGGACCGGGGCCTGCTCACGCGCTACCTCTGCCTCACCGACCGGCGCGGCATCTACACCGACGTCACCGACGCCGGCCGCGTGCTCCTCGAGGAGGCCCGGCCCACCAACGACACCGCCCTGCGCGAAGCGCTGAGCGAGGCGTCGTCCCGCGCCGAGCTCGCGCCGCTCGTCGCCGCCGTGGAGTCCCTCGCCCCCGCGCCGTAGGGTCGCCCCACCCCCGTAGGACCGCCGCGAACCCCTGGGCCGGCGGCCGCTCCGCGCATAGGGTCCCGATCATGAGCGACCTCGAGATCCGCCGCGCGACCGCCGACGACATCCCCGCCATCGTGGCCCTGCTGGCCGACGATCCGCTCGGCGCCCGGCGCGAGTCACCGGACGACCTGACCCCGTACCGCGCCGCCTTCGACCGCCTGGCCGGCGACCCCAACCAGCACCTGGCCGTCGCCGTCCGCGACGGCCGCACGGTCGGCACCCTCCAGCTCACCGTCATACCGGGCCTCTCGCGGCGCGGTGCGACGCGCTCGGTCATCGAGGGCGTGCGCGTCCACGCCGACGAGCGCGGCAGCGGCCTCGGCAGCCGGCTCGTCCAGTGGGCCATCGACACCTCGCGTCGCGAGGTCTGCCGGCTGGTGCAGCTGACCTCCGACGCGACCCGCGTCGAGCGGCTGGGCTTCGAGGCCTCACACCTCGGCTTCAAGTACCACCTCTGATTCACGTACCGCCTCTGACCCGACACGGGCCCGGGCCCGCTCCCGGTGCGCCTTCTGCCGGCAGGCCGCACCGCAGTACCGAGCGGGCCGGCCCGTACGAGCGGAGGCCACCGGTCCGCCGCATACGGCACAGCACGTTTCGTTACGGTCAGGTGCGGGGTTGGGCGGCAGTTTCGTCACGCGCCGGCCCGGGCGGAGACTGTCGCACGCCAGCACCGTCATCCTCCCCGCGGCCACGCCGGGCCCGCGCCGCTGCTCCATCGACAGGCAGCCCATGAGCAGGGCCATCACGTCGTCGATGGTCACGTCTTCCCTTACCGCGCCCGCCTGTTGGGCGCGCCGCAGCAGCACCTCGAGGGCGGCGCGGAAGTCCTCTTCGACCCCCGGGGAGGGCTCGAAACTGCCCTCCAGCGCGTCGCAGAGGCCCTTGTTCCGTACCGACAGCCGCACCACCGCCGCGAGGTAGCGATAGAAGACCGGCCCGGCGTCCTCCGCGTGCGCCAACTCCCGTGCTGTGTCCGTGAAAAGGCGAACGCGGTCCACCACCGTCGCCCTGAACAGGGCTTCTTTGGAGGGGAAATGACGGTAGACCGTGCCCGCGCCCACTCCGGCCCGGCGCGCGATCTCCCCCAGCGGGACCGCCAACCCCGCTTCCTCGAAGGCGGATCGCGCCGCCTGCAGCACCAGAGCCCGGTTGCGCCGGGCGTCCGCACGCAGCGTCGGGGAAGCCTGTGAGGACGAGGAACGGTTCCTGCGCCGAGCCATGCGCGGGTGCCTCCGGGGCGGGGAAGACGAAACGGGGTGTGGGTTCCGATTTTATCCGGGCGAATGAGTGAGCCATCGCCGCGCCATACCGGCACCAAACGCAAGAAACCGAAATGAAGCGGGGAGAAACGCAAAAGCCGCCGCCGGCGCAGGAAGCGCCGACGGCGGCTGGTGAGGCCTTCTGACGGAGGCGACCGGTGGGCCGTCTCGCGGACGTCAGCCCGGGATCACCGCGTCCCAGGCCTTGCCGGCCACCGCCAGGGCCTCGCCCTGGTCCCCGACCGGTACGCCGAGGGCGCGCAGCCCCTCGGCGAGCGCGGCGAGCGACGCGAGCACGACCTCGCGGTCCGCGTCGAGCCCGTAGTGGTTGACGCGGATCATCTCCTGGGCGAGCGCGCCGGCCGCCGCCTGGACGGGCACGGAGGCGTCGGCCGCCAGGGCCGCCGCCACGACGTCGCGGGCGTCGCTGCCCTCCGGGGCGCGCAGGGTGGTGGCTGCCGGGGCGGCGTCCTCGTCGCGGACGACGTACGGCGTGAGGGCGCCCAGGGCCCGTACGCCTGCCCGAGTGGCCGCGGCGGCGGCACGGTGGCGGGCGATGACGCCGTCCAGACCCTCCGCGTGCAGGCGGTCGACGGCCTGCTCCAGGGCCAGCATCTCCAGCTGGGCCGGCGCGTGCGGCAGCGCCGCGCGACCGCCGTCGATCCAGCGCTCCTTCCAGTCCAGCAGGGAGAGGTAGGAGCGGCGGGGCGCCTGCTCGTTGGCGGCGATCCGCTCCCAGGCACGCGCGCTCACGGAGACGACGGACACCCCGGCGGGGCCCGCCATGGCCTTCTGGCCACCGATGACGCACAGGTCGACGCCCCACTCGTCGGTGAGCAGCGGCTCGGCGGCGACGGAGGCCACCGCGTCCAGCATCAGCAGCGCCCCGTGCTCGCGGACGACCGCGGCGATCTCGGCGACGGGGTTGGTGTTGCCGGTCGCCGCCTCCGCGTGGACGAGGCTGACGAAGTCGACGGCGGGGTTCGCGCGCAGCGCCTCGGCGACCTGCTCGGCGCTCGCCGCGCCGCTGAAGGGCGCCGCCACCGTCACGACCTCCGCGCCGCAGGACCGCAGCCAGCCGCCGAACGTCTCGCCGTACGGGCCCGTGATGATGTTCAGCGCGGTGCTGCCGGGCCGTACGGCCGAACGAATACAGGCCTCAAGGGGCAGCAGCGCCTCGCCCTGCATCGTGACAACGGTCTCGCGGGTGCGCATCAGCGCCGCGACCTTGTCCTCGATACGGGCGAAGTGACCGGCGCCCAGGGGCGCGAAGTCGAGCAGGTCCGGTGCGGTGTTCGCAGTCACGGTGCCTTCCAGGGGATGTCGCGCCGCGTTCCGGCGCCCGCCAATCTCCCGTCGACTCTACGTCCGCCCCCTGCCGCGTGCCGACAATCGCACTATCGCCAGCCGCCGGTGTCGACGCCGCCCGGCACGGCGCCCCCGGGCTCGTAGGGCTGCCGCGTGAAGACGAAGGTGCCGAGGTCGAGATGGCTCACCGCTCCCTCCGCGCCGCGTACGACCGTGAGCGTCTCGCCCGCGTAGTAGCCGTCGAGCCCGGTCCAGGTGCCGTCGGTCTCCGCGCGGAAGTGCGCTGCACGCCCGGGTCCGGAACCGTCGACGGGCGTCAGGTCCAGTCCGCGGTCGGCCCGCAGGCGCAGGACGAAGGCGGTGGCGCCCCAGTACCAGGGGCCGGTCAGCTCCAGCAGCGCCGGGTCCACGCCCTCGAGCGGACGCCACGGCTCCGGAATGCGGGGCTCGTTCTCGGCGACCGTCCTGATGAGGTCCGCCGCCACGGCGCCCGCCGTGCTGAGGGAGGTGAGGTTGCCGAGCACGACCGAGGCGATCCCGTCCCGCGGGCTCGTCCACACCTGGGCCACGAAGCCGGGCATGGTGCCCGTGTGCCCGGCCAGGATCCGGCCGTCGCGACGCACCAGCTGAACACCCAGGCCGTAGCCGGCCGTCCAGTCCGCCCCCTGCGGCTCTGCCTCGGGCGCCCGCATCTCGGCCAGCGACGCCGCCCCCAGCACCCGCTCGTCACCGTCCATCAGGAACGCGGCGAACCGGCCGAGGTCACCCGCCGTCGACCACAACTGCCCGGCGGGCGCCATCCGCCCGGTGTCCACGGCCGGTTCCGGAAGCAGTACGTCCGCCCAGGGGTGCACGGCCCACCCCTCGGCGTGCGGCGCCTCGGGCGAGAGCGTCGTGCGCTCCATGCCGAGCGGCTCCAGCACCTCACGGCGCAGCACCTCGTACCAGCTCTCCCCGCGCAGCCGCTCGACCAGCGCGCCCAGGAGCGCGAAACCGGGGTTGGAGTAGTGGTGCACGCGCCCCGGCGCATGGCGCTGGGGACGCTCGCCGAAGATGTCCGCGAGCTCGGGGCGCAGCGCGCCGTCCGTGCGCTCCCACCAGGGACCTCGGGCCTCGGCCGCCAGCCCGGCCGTGTGCGACAACAGCTGCGCGACGGTCGCCCCGCCGGCCTCGGGCACGTCGAGGTGCCGGGCCAGCGGGTCCCCCAGGTCGATCAGCCCCTCGTCGCGCAGCCGCATGACCAGCACGGCGACGAGGGTCTTCGTGATCGAGCCGATCCGATACTGCGTACCGGCCCCCGGCACCTCCCCGCCCACGGTCCCGCGCCCGGCCGACCACACCATCCGCCCGTCCCGCACCACCGCTCCCACGAGCGAGGGCGTCCGACCGTCCACCTGACCGGTGGCCAGACGGTGCAGCAGGGCACGGCGGGTGGCCGGAAGCAGCTCCGCGAAATCGGCGGCGTCCGGGGAGGTTTCGGCGGACTCTTCGAGCAAGACGGTCATGACCGCACCCTAACCAGGCCATGTCCTCGCCCGCCGACGCATTTTTCCGGCCGTTTACGCCCTGCCGTCTAAGCGATGTCGTCTACGCCATGTCCACGAAGCGCGAGTAGTGGCCCTGGAAGGCCACCGTGATCGTTGCCGTGGGGCCGTTTCGGTGCTTGCCGACGATGATGTCCGCCTCGCCGGCGCGCGGCGACTCCTTCTCGTAGGCGTCTTCGCGGTGCAGCAGGATGACCATGTCGGCGTCCTGCTCGATGGAACCCGACTCACGGAGGTCGGAGACCATCGGCTTCTTGTCCGTACGCTGCTCGGGTCCACGGTTCAGCTGGGACAGCGCGATGACCGGCAGCTCCAGCTCCTTGGCCAGCAGCTTGAGGTTTCGGGACATGTCCGAGACCTCCTGCTGGCGGCTCTCGGCCCGCTTGGCGCCACCGGCCTGCATCAGCTGCAGATAGTCGATGATCACGAGCTTGATGCCGCTGCGCTGCTTCAGGCGGCGGCACTTGGCGCGGATCTCCATCATCGACAGGTTCGGCGAGTCGTCGATGAACAGCGGGGCCTGCGAGACGTCCGGCATGCGGCGCGCCAGGCGCGTCCAGTCCTCGTCCGTCATGGAGCCGGACCGCATGTGGTGCAGCGCCACCCGGGCCTCGGCGGACAGCAGACGCATCGCGATCTCGTTGCGCCCCATTTCGAGCGAGAAGATCACGCTCGGCATGTTGTGCTTGATCGAGCAGGCTCGCGCGAAGTCCAGCGCCAGGGTGGACTTACCCATCGCGGGACGGGCCGCGATGACGATCATCTGGCCGGGGTGGAGGCCGTTCGTGAGCGCGTCGAGGTCGGTGAAGCCGGTCGGGACGCCGGTCATCTCGCCGCTGCGCGAGCCGATGGCCTCGATCTCGTCGAGCGCGCCCTCCATGATGTCGCCGAGCGGCAGATAGTCCTCGCTGGTGCGCTGCTCGGTGACGGCGTAGACCTCGGCCTGGGCCTTGTTGACGATGTCGTCGACGTCGCCGTCGGCCGCGTATCCCATCTGCGTGATGCGGGTGCCGGCCTCGACCAGGCGGCGGAGGACCGCCCGCTCGTGGACGATCTCGGCGTAGTACTCGGCGTTGGCCGCGGTCGGGACCGACTGGACCAGGGTGTGCAGATACGCCGCGCCGCCGACGCGGGTGATCTCGCCGCGCTTGGTGAGCTCGGCCGCCACGGTGATGGGGTCGGCGGGCTCGCCCTTGGCGTACAGGTCCAGGATGGCCTGGTAGATCGTCTCGTGCGCCGGGCGGTAGAAGTCGTTGCCCTTGAGGACCTCGACGACGTCGGCGATGGCGTCCTTGGACAGCAGCATGCCGCCGAGGACGGACTGCTCGGCGTCGAGGTCCTGGGGCGGCACCCGCTCGAAGCCGGTGTCCCGGCCCCAGGAGCCGCCGTCGTCACCGCCGCGGTCGTGCTGCTCGCCGCGGCCCTTGCCGTCGCCGCGGCGGGGG
>KL569380.1:91215-93261 GCA_000715685.1 Streptomyces lilacinus | reverse complement strand
ATGTGTATAAGAGACAGCGGCGGGAGCGGGGGAAGGGGAGCCGGTCGCCCGGGCCGCTGTCGGCCCAGGGGTCCTCCATGGGCTCGGGAACGCTCACCCGGGCCACCTCCTCCCGTCCGCGACGCGGACCTCGCCGTGCCCCTCTTTCTTACGGCACGGCTCTGACAAATGGGTCGCCCGACTCCGGTCGTGACGCGGCGGGTTCGCGGCGAGTTCGTGTCGAACTCGTGAGGTCCGCGAGACGGGGCCGGGGCGGGAAAACGGACGGCGGGCGCCGGTCCACGGTAGGGCCGTCGGCACCGTCAGCCAATCTGGTTATCCACAGGGGGTGTGGATGAGCAGCCTCAGCCTGTGGAGAAGTCCCTCCAACCTGTGCACAGCGCGGGGGAAAGCGCTGTGGACAAACACACAATCACCTGCGCCTCACGCCCCTGACCTGCACTTTCACCATCCACCGGCTGTGCAGGAGAAAAACTTTTGCGCTCGACTCGAGATCACGACAAACGGCGCAGAGAAGATCACACACCGCGTGGTTGCGTAAGGGGCCTAAGCTAGAAGCACTGATTACCTGTGGAAGATGGGAGGGACCTCTGTGACCCAGACCCCAGCGCCGACGCGCCAGGACGCCCGTCGACATGATCGCGAGATCGTCGCCCTGGCCGTTCCGGCCTTCGGGGCACTCGTCGCCGAGCCCCTCTTCCTGATGGCCGACAGCGCCATCGTCGGCCACCTCGGCACCGCTCAGCTCGCCGGCCTGGGCATCGCGGCCGCCCTCCTCACCACGGCCGTGGGCGTCTTCGTCTTCCTCGCGTACGCCACCACCGCCGCCGTCTCGCGCCGGGTGGGCGCCGGCGACCTGCCGGCCGCCATCCGGCAGGGCATGGACGGCATCTGGCTCGCTCTCATGCTGGGGGCGGTGGTCACCGCCGCCGTGCTGGCCACCGCCCCACTCCTCGTCGACGTCTCCGGCGCCTCCACGACGGCGGCGCCGCACGCCATCACCTACCTGCGCGTGAGCGCGCTCGGCATCCCCGCGATGCTCGTCGTGCTCGCCGCCACCGGAGTGCTGCGCGGCCTGCAGGACACCCGGACCCCGCTGTACGTGGCCGTCGGCGGCTTCGCCGCCAACGCCGCGCTCAACGTCACCCTCGTCTACGGCGCCGGCCTCGGCGTCGCGGGCTCCGCCTGGGGCACGGTGCTCGCCCAGTGCGCCATGGCCGCCGTCTACCTCGCCGTCGTCGTCCGGGCCGCGCGGCGGCACGACGCGTCGCTGCGGCCCGACGCCACCGGCATCCGGGCCTGCGCCCAGGCCGGCGCCCCGCTGCTGGTGCGGACGCTCGCGCTGCGCGCCGTGCTGCTGATCGCGACCTCGGTCGCCGCCCGGCTCGGGGACACGGACATCGCCGCCCACCAGATCGTGCTGTCCCTGTGGAACCTGCTGGCCTTCGCGCTGGACGCCATCGCCATCGCCGGGCAGGCGATCATAGGCCGCTACCTGGGCGCCGGGGACGCCGCCGGGGCGCGGGCCGCCTGCCGCCGCATGGTGCAGTGGGGCATCGCCTCGGGGGTGGTGCTGGGGGTGCTGGTGGTGGCCGCGCGACCGCTCTTCATCCCGCTGTTCACCTCCGACCCGGCCGTGCGGGACACGCTGCTGCCCGCCCTGCTGGTGGTGGCCCTGAGCCAGCCCGTCGGGGGCGTGGTCTTCGTCCTGGACGGGGTGCTGATGGGTGCCGGGGACGGCACCTACCTGGCCTGGGCGACCCTGCTCGTCCTGGCGGTCTTCGCCCCCGTCGCCCTGCTCGTGCCCGGGCTGGGCGGCGGACTGACCGCGCTGTGGTGGGCCATGACCCTGATGTTGACGGTGCGGATGGTGACCCTGTGGCTCCGCACCCGCTCGGGCCGCTGGCTCGTGACGGGTGCTGTGCGCGGCTGACCTGGCGGGCCGGTCGCAGTGAACAAGCGGGCCGGTCGCAGTGAGGCGGTTGCCCAAAGCGGCAGTGAGCGGTGGCTCCGCGACGGCAGTGAGCGGTGGCTCCGAAACGGCAG
>KL569380.1:89925-90927 GCA_000715685.1 Streptomyces lilacinus | reverse complement strand
GCGGTGGCTCCGAAACGGCAGTGAGCGGTGGCTCCGAAACGGCAGCGAGGCAGCGGCCCAAAACGGCAGCAGGCAGTGGCCCCGAAACGGCGGAAGGGCCGCACCCCAGCGGGGTGCGGCCCTTCTCGGCTGTGCCGAGCGCGGTGATCAGGCCGCGACGACCTCGACGCCGACCTTGGCGACGACGTCGGCGTGCAGACGCACGGACACCTGGTGCGAGCCCAGGGTCTTGATCGGCGTACCGACCTCGACGCGGCGCTTGTCGACCTCGGGACCGCCCGACGCCTTGATCGCGGAAGCGATGTCGGCGGGGGTCACGGAGCCGAACAGGCGGCCGGCCTCGCCGGCGCGGGTCACCAGGCGGACCTTGACGCCCTCGAGCTGACCCTTGACCTCGTTGGCCTGCTCGATCGTCGCGATCTCACGGATCTTGCGAGCGCGGCGGATCTGAGCGACGTCCTGCTCGCCACCCTTGGTCCAGCGGATCGCGAAACCGCGCGGGACCAGGTAGTTGCGGGCGTAGCCGTCCTTGACGTCGACGACGTCACCGGCGGTGCCGAGGCCGGAGACCTCGTGGGTGAGGATGATCTTCATTAGTTGGTCACCCTTCCCTTATCGCGCGGACGAGGTGTAGGGCAGCAGCGCCATCTCACGGCTGTTCTTCACGGCCGTGGCGACGTCACGCTGGTGCTGGGTGCAGTTGCCGGTCACGCGACGGGCACGGATCTTGCCGCGGTCGGAAATGAACTTCCGCAGCATGTTCGTGTCCTTGTAGTCCACGTAAGCGGTCTTGTCCTTGCAGAACGCGCAGACCTTCTTCTTCGGCTTGCGCGGAGGCGGCTTCGCCATTGTCTCTCTCCTGTGAATCAAGAAGTTTTGTGCTGACGCCCTCGGACCTCGAGAGGCCCGGGCCCCGTGAAGGGCCTAGAAGGGCGGCTCGTCCGAGTAGCCGCCGCCGGAGTTGCCGGAGCCGCCGCCCCAGCCGCCTCCGCCGCCGCCCTG
>KL569380.1:84446-89668 GCA_000715685.1 Streptomyces lilacinus | reverse complement strand
GCTGGCCGCCGGACGGAGCGCCGGTGGCCCAGGGGTCGTCGGCGGGAGCCCCGCCGCCCTGCTGGCCGCCGCCGGGACCGGAGCCCCAACCGCCGCCACCCTGGCCGCCACCGTTGCCGCCGCCATAGCCACCCTGGCCACCGCGACCCGTGGTCTTGGTGACCTTCGCCGTGGCGTTCTTCAGGCTGGCGCCGACCTCTTCGACGTCGAGCTCGTAGACCGTGCGCTTGACGCCCTCACGGTCCTCGTAGGACCGCTGCTTCAGCCGGCCCTGCACGATGACGCGCATGCCTCGCTGGAGCGACTCGGCGACGTTCTCCGCCGCCTGCCGCCACACCGAGCACGTGAGGAAGAGGCTCTCGCCGTCCTTCCACTCGTTGGTCTGGCGGTCGAAGGTGCGGGGAGTGGACGCGACACGGAACTTCGCGACCGCCGCACCGGACGGGGTGAAGCGCAGCTCGGGGTCGTCGACGAGATTGCCGACGACCGTGATGACGGTCTCGCCTGCCATGGATGAACCTCTCGGCGGGTGTGCTGCTGGCTGCTTGCTACTCGTGGAGATGCAGCCCGATTACCTCTGAACCGTCAGGTTCAGTGGGTCTCGGGACGGAGGACCTTGGTCCGGAGGACCGACTCGTTCAGGTTCATCTGGCGGTCGAGCTCCTTGACGACCGCAGGCTCGGCCTGCAGGTCGATGACCGAGTAGATGCCCTCGGGCTTCTTCTTGATCTCGTAAGCGAGACGACGACGGCCCCAGGTGTCGACCTTCTCGACCTTTCCGTTGCCCTCACGGACGACGGAGAGGAAGTTCTCGATCAGCGGGGAGACAGCGCGCTCCTCGAGATCGGGGTCGAGGATGACCATCACCTCGTAGTGACGCATGTGGAACCCACCTCCTTTGGACTCAGCGGCCACGGTCGATCCGTGGCAGGAGGGTCGTGATGCGTGAACAACGGTATCGGCGGACACTGACAATCAGCGGAAAGTCCCTGGGTTGCCCCTGGGACCGAAGCTGGGTCCGGGCAGACACCGGTGCAGACCGTACAGAGTACCCGCACTCCGGCGTGCGGTTGAAATCCGGCGACCCGGCCCCTCACTCTGGACCGAACGGGTGTGACCGGCGCCATAGCGCGCCGCCTGCCTTCAGGAGGTGCCCCCATGACACAGGCAGCACGACAGCCCCGCGGGCTCCGCACGCTGGTCAGCGGTGTGCTGAACAGCGACGGAAAGCCCCATCCCGTCGAGAACACCCTCGTCGCCGTGACGGTCGTGCTCGGTGTGCTCGCCTTCGTCTCCTCGGCCTTCGCCGATCTCCACCTGCTCAGCTCCTGGAGCGGCCTTGTGGGCATCCTCACGGGGGCCTGGGGACAGTTCATCTCGGCCACCACGGGCGAGCGCTTTCTGTTGATCATCGGGCTCGGCGCCTCGGCCATCGGCTTCTTCCTGGGGATGGCGCACGGGGGGCTCTTCGGGGGTGTGATCGGATAACGGGCCGTACGCCCAATCGAGGCGCTCCCCGGTCGCAGTAGGCTTCGGCGCGAGAGCCGGAGCCCCGACCCTGGGGACAAACCTGCCGAGGAGCGCCCCGCATGAGCCTGACCCTGAGGACAATCAGCCGAGAGCAGCATCTGGCATTCATCCAGAGCCTGCCCGCGGCCAGTCACATGCAGGTGCCGGGGTGGGCCGATGTGAAGTCCGAGTGGCGCTCGGAGAACCTGGGCTGGTTCGACAAGACCGGCCAGATCGTGGGCGCCGGCCTGGTGCTCTACCGCCAGCTGCCCAAGATCAAGCGTTACCTGGCCTACCTGCCCGAGGGCCCGGTCATCAACTGGTTCGCGCCGAACCTGAAGGACTGGCTGGAGCCGATGCTGGCCCACCTGAAGCAGCAGGGCGCCTTCTCCGTGAAGATGGGCCCGCCCGTCGTCATCCGCCGTTGGGACGCCAACGCGATCAAGACCGGCATCGCCGACCCCGACGTCAAGCGCCTGCGGGACGTCGAGGCCACCTTCATCGAGCCGCGCGCCTTCGAGGTCGCCGACCAGCTGCGCCGCATGGGCTGGCAGCAGGGCGAGGAGGACGGCGCCGGCTTCGGCGACGTCCAGCCGCGCTACGTCTTCCAGGTGCCGCTGGAGGGTCGCTCTCTGGAGGACGTCCACAAGGGCTTCAACCAGCTGTGGCGCCGCAACATCAAGAAGGCCGAGAAGGCCGGCGTCGAGGTCGTCCAGGGCGGCTACGAGGACCTGGCGACCTGGCAGCACCTGTACGAGATCACCGCCGAGCGCGACAAGTTCCGCCCGCGCCCGCTGAGCTACTTCCAGCGCATGTGGACGGCCCTCAACTCCGAGGATCCCAACCGCATGCGGCTGTACTTCGCCGTGCACGAGGGAGAGGCCGTCGCCGCCGCGACCATGCTGATCGTCGGCGGGCACGTCTGGTACTCCTACGGCGCCTCCGCCAACCACAAGCGCGAGGTCCGGCCGTCGAACGCCATGCAGTGGCGGATGCTCCGGGACGCCTACGCCCTGGGCGCGAGCGTCTACGACCTCCGGGGCATCGGCGACTCGCTCGACGAGAACGACCACCTCTTCGGCCTGATCCAGTTCAAGGTCGGCACGGGTGGCCAGGCGGCCGAGTACCTCGGTGAGTGGGACTTCCCGCTCAACAAGCTGCTCCACAAGGCCCTGGACATGTACATGTCGCGGCGCTAAGCACACGACCACGTCATTCAGCAGAGACAGGGAAAGGTTCCGGGACCGGCCATGGCGCTCACGCTTTACGTCGACACCGCGCGCTGGCGGGCACACCAGCAGTCCGTCATCCAGCAGTTCCCCGGGATCATCCCGGTCTGCAAGGGAAACGGCTACGGCTTCGGCCATGAGCGACTGGCCGAAGAGGTCACGCGCATGGGGTCCGACATCCTCGCCGTCGGCACGACCTACGAAGCCGCCCGGATCAAGGACTTCTTCAGCGGCGACCTGCTGGTGCTGACCCCCTTCCCTGTCTCTTATACACATCCGGTCGGTCTCCTCGGTGGAGGGCGTGCGCGGCCTGGTGGGCGCGCGCGTCGTCATCGAGGTCATGAGCAGCATGAAGCGGCACGGCATCAGCGAGGAGGACCTGCCCAAGCTGCACGCCGCCATCGAGGACGTGCGCCTGGAGGGCTTCGCGATACACCTCCCGCTCGACCACGCCGACGGCACCAGCGGGGTCGAGGAGGTCGCCGCCTGGATGGCTGTCTCTTATACACATCCCCAGCTGCAGCAGCGGTTCCCCCACACCCGCTTCCGGGCCCGCATCGGCACCCGGCTGTGGCTCGGCGACCACGACGCGACCCAGTACCGCGGCGCGGTGCTGGACGTCACGCCCGTGGCCAAGGGCGACCGCTTCGGCTACCGCCAGCAGAAGGCCACCGGCGACGGCTACCTGGTCGTGGTGGCCGGCGGCACCTCGCACGGCGTCGGCCTGGAGGCGCCGAAGGCGCTGCACGGCATGATGCCGCGCGCCAAGGGCGTGGCCCGTGCGGGTCTCGCGACCATGAACCGCAACCTGTCGCCCTTCGTCTGGGCCGGCAAGCAGCGGTGGTTCGCGGAGCCCCCGCACATGCAGGTGTCCATCCTCTTCGTGCCGAGCGATGCCCCGGCACCGCAGGTCGGTGACGAGCTGGTGGCCCATCTGCGGCACACCACCACGCAGTTCGACCGGATTCTCGACCACTGATCGCGCTGATCCCACTGATCCACCCCCGTGGTTGCGGGGCGGGGAGTCAGTGACCTGAAGGTCGGCCCCGGAGGCCGGTCTGGAGGTCGTGGCTCCCCGCGCCCCATTCGACGCGTGTGCCCGCAGCGGGCTCCGTGTGCCGCTCGCGGCGCGCGGAGCCGAGGACGAATATGTCGGGCGCCCCGTCCAGGACGCCTCCGGAGGGGTCGTCCGACCCCTCCCCGCGCACGACGTCCCGCTCCGGCAGCAGGATGTCCCGCACGACCAGCGCGCAGAGGTACAGCGTGCCCAGCAGGTGCGCGATGATCGCGAGTTGGTAGCCCTCCGGCGGCAGGCCCTGGTGCTTGTCGCCGCTGCCCGTGTAGGCCAGGTAGAACCAGATGCCCAGGTAGTACAGGACCTCGCAGCCCTGCCAGATCAGGAAGTCACGCCACTTCGGGCGGGCGAGCGCGGCGAGCGGCACCAGCCACAGGACGTACTGCGGCGAGTAGACCTTGTTGACCAGGATGAACAGCGCCACCACCAGGAAGGTCAGCTGCGCGAAGCGCGGGCGCCGGGGCGCGCACAGCCCGAGGACCCCGATGCCCAGGCAGCCGAGGACCATCAGCACCGAGGCGTAGGTGTTGGCGTCGTCCAGCGGATCGCCGGTGCGCTGGGAGATGAAGAGCCACACCGACCCGAAGTCGACGGGCCGGTCCTGGCTGAAGGTGTAGAACTTCGCCCAGCCCTCGCGGATGTGGAAACCGCTCGCGCCGTGCGTGAGCATGACCGGCAGATTCACCACCAGCCAGGAACCCGCGGCGCCCAGCGCCGCGGACAGGAACGCCCTCGGCCGTCCGGCCCGCACGCACAGGATGAGCAACGGCCCCAGCAGGAGCGCCGGGTACAGCTTCGCCGCGGCGGCCAGGCCGATCAGCACACCGGCGGCGAGCGCCCGCCCGCGTGACCACATCAGCATCGCGGCGGCCGTCAGGGCGACCGCGAACAGGTCCCAGTTGATGGTGGCCGTGAGCGCGAAGGCCGGAGCGAGCGCGACCAGCAGCGCGTCCCACGGGCGGCGCCGGTGCGTACGGGCCACGCACACCGCGATGACGGCCGTGCAGGCCAGCAGCATGCCGGCGTTGACGAACCAGTACAGCTGCTCCTGATGCTGGATCGTGCCGCCGCCGGGTGTCAGCAGCGCCGCGACCTCCATGAACAGCCCTGTGAGGACCGGGTATTCCAAATACTCCATGCCGCCGGAGACGGACTCGGGGATCCGGTCGAAGTACGGGATGAGGCCCTGGTCGAAGCCACGGCCGCTGTAGAGGTGGGGGATGTCGGAGTAGCACGCGTGCGTGTACTGCGTGGTGGCTCCGAAGAACCAGCCGTGGTCGTAGCACGGGAGCTTCTGCACCATGCCGAGCGCGAACATCCCGATCGCCACGAGCGCGATCACCCGCACCGGCGACCACCAGCCGGCGCCGAGCCGCGCGCGCCGCCCCACCGCTGTCTCTTATACACAT
>KL569380.1:77780-84206 GCA_000715685.1 Streptomyces lilacinus | reverse complement strand
GGCCACCTCGTCCTCGACGGTGGGCCGTACAAGCTGGTCGTCCCGCACGCTCCTCATGCCCACATCCTGCCGTACGGGCCGGGGACCGGGCGGGGCCTGTGGACAACCACGAGGGCCGCCCCGCGGGAAAGCGGGACGGCCCTCGAAAAGACCTGCTCAAACGGCTCGCATCCGATTCATCGGATGATCGGCCCAGGGGGGCGACTGTTCAGCCGCTGCTCAGCCTCCCGGTCCGCCGAAGAGTCCTCCGTTGCCCGGCGGCCGCCTGGTCGCCCCCGGTGAAGCGGACTCGCCGGGATCACCGATGCCTCCCGTGCTGTCGGTCCCGTCGGTGGTGCCCCCGGTGACGCCACCCGGGCCGCCGCCCGGCTTGCACTTCCGGTCGAAGGGACGGCACGACTTGCTCGGGGACGGGGAGGCGGAGGGGGACTTCGAGGCCGACGGGGAGGCCGACGGCGACGGCGAGGCCGAGGGCGCCGTCGAGGGCGCGGCGCTGGGGGAGGGGCTGGCGCCGTCCCCGTAGACCTTCTGCCCGATCGGCTGCGGCGGGTCGAACTGCAGGGCGGGCTGGCCCTTGAGCGCCTTGCCCATGTAGTCGGCCCAGATCTCCGCGGGGAACGACGCGCCGTGGATCGTGGGCTTGCCGCCCACGCCGCGCATGGAGAGGAACTCCTGCTTCTTGGCGTTGGGGTCGACGCGGTACATGCCGATCGCCGTCGACAGCTGCGGGGTGTAGCCCGCGAACCAGGCGGAGCGGTTGCCGTCGGTCGTACCGGTCTTGCCCGCCACCGGACGGTCGCCCAGCTTCGCCGAGGTGCCGGTGCCCGCCTCCACGACGTTCTTCAGCACGTCGGTGACGTTGTTGGCGACGTTGGCGTCGAAGGCCTGGGCGCTCTTCTCCTCGTGCTCGAACGCCGGCTTGCCGTTCTTCTCCACCTTCTCGACCGAGTAGGGGTCGACCTGCTTGCCGCTGGCCGCGAACGTGGCGTACGCGCCCGCCAGCCGGATGGCGCTGGGCGCCGAGGTGCCCAGGGAGAAGGTCGGGGTGAGCGACGCCAGCTGGTCCTTGTCCAGGCCGGCGCGGATCGCGGCCTCCTGCACCAGGTCCGTGCCGACGTCCATGCCGAGCTGGATGTAGGGGGTGTTCACCGAGAACTGCATGGCGGTGCGGAGGCTGATGAGTCCCTTGTCCTCGTCACCGTCGTTCGCCTGGTGCCATTCCTTGCCGTCCTGGTCGTGCCAGACGGAGCCGTTGTACATCCGCAGCGTGACCTTGTTGTTGCCGTTGTAGACGCTCTCCGGCGAGACGAGGGTGCGCTGGCTGTCGCTCTGCTTGGCGCCGAGCGCCGGGTTGCGCTTGCCGTGCGTCATCGCCGCGGCCAGGACGAAGGGCTTGAAGGTGGAGCCGACCTGGACGCCGGTGTAGTCGGAGTTGTTGGTGAAGTGCTCCAGCGCGTTCTCACCGCCGTAGATCGCGACGATCTTGCCGGTCTTGGGCTCCACCGAGGCGCCGCCGAACTGCACGAACTGGTCGACGTCGCGCACCTGCGGCTTGATGTTCGCCTTGCGCACCTCCTCGACCGACTTCGACAGCGTCTCGACCTTGTTCCGGTCGAACGTCGTGTAGATCTGATAGCCGCCCTTGTCCAGCTCCGCCTTGCTGATCTTGGAGTGGGCGACGATGTAGTTGTCCGCGAGGTCGGTGAGGTAGCCGATCTGGCCGGCCCGGTTGGTCGCCGGCTTGGGCTTCTGCACCTTCGGGAAGCCCTGTGCGACCCACTTGTCGCGCTCGGCGGGACTCAGGCGGTGGACCTGGACCTCACGGTCCAGCGTCCACTTCCAGCGTTCGGTGGCGCGCTTGGTGTTCTTCTCCGGCGTGGCCGCCGGGCCCTGGCCGCCGTAGGGGTCGTACAGGTTCGGGCCGTTCAGCGTGGCCGAGAGGAAGGCGCTCTCGCTGGGCGTCAGGTCCGCGCAGTCCTTGTCGAAGTACGCCCGCGCCGCCGCCTGGATGCCGTACGCGCCGCGCCCGTAGTACGCGGTGTTCAGGTAGCCGGCGAGGATGAAGGGCTTGTCCTTGGTGGCGCCCACCTTCACGGAGATGAGGAGCTCGGTCGCCTTGCGCTTGAGCGTCTGCTCCTGGCTCAGGTAGGTGTTCTTCACGAACTGCTGGGTGATGGTCGAGCCACTCTGGGTCTCACCGCCCTGCGCCATCTTCACGACGGCACGGGCGATGCCCATGGGGTCGACGCCCCAGTCGTCCTCGAAGCTGGCGTTCTCGGCCGAAATGACCGCGTTCTGCATCGACTTCGGGATCTTGCTGATGTCGACGATCTGCCGGTTGAGACTGCCACCACCGGCGACGACCATCTGCTTGCCGTCGGACCAGTAGTAGACGTTCTTCTGCACCACCGAGGCCTTCTGGGCGCTCGGTACCTGCACGACCGCCAGCGCCACTCCCACGGTGCCGATGACCAGGGCGGCGAAGGTGAAGACCAGTCCCGTGATCAGCTTCCAGGACGGGATCCAGCGCCGCACTCCGTCCTTGCCGGCGCGCGGGTAGTCGATGAAGCGCTTGGCCACGGGGCGTCCGCCGTCCCTGCGCCCGCGGCCTCCACCGCCGGATCCCGCATCGGGCGAGCGTCTGCGTCCACCGGCGCCGACGGAGCGCTGGACGGCACGCCGGCCGTCGGACCGGGGTTCGCCCCGACCGTGGCCGGTGGAGTTGCTTGGTGCTGTCTCTTAATGTGTATAAGAGACAGGGCTGCGGCGGCTTGCGGCGGTGCTCGCTCATCGAACGATTACTCCTCGGGCAGGCGCTATCGCCTGACAGCGGCAGGTGGCTTGCGTTCCCCCCGGCGTACGACCCGGCTGTTCCCCTGAGCCACGGGCCGCACTGCATACGGGACGAGGACGTCTGGCGACGTCACCCGGTTCCCTTTGGTCTGCATGGCCCACAGACTACGCACGGCCAAATCCCGCCCACTGGGGATGTTCACTCCAAATCAGGCCCGTTGTGTCCCACGAATCAGTGATGTGACCTCGTTCACCGTGCCCCTACTTGTCGCGGGATCAAGCCCGTTCTATCGTCTGGATGTATCGAGTCGATACATCAGCTCGGCACATCAGCACGACACATCAGGTCGGCATAAGGGACCAATAAGGATTAGGGATCACAAGGACTAGGCTGTGGGGGACAAGGAGGCGAAACATGAGCAGACGCTCCGGCATCCTCGAGTTCGCCGTCCTCGGCCTGCTCCGCGAGTCCCCGATGCACGGCTACGAGCTGCGGAAGCGCTTGAACACCTCTCTCGGGGTGTTCCGTGCGTTCAGCTACGGCACCCTCTACCCCTGCCTGAAGTCCCTCGTGGCGAACGGCTGGCTGGTCGAGGAGCCCGGGAGCGCTCCGGAGGACGCCCGTGCGGCGTCCCTGGCCGGACGGCGGGCGAAGATTGTCTACCGCCTGACGGCAGAGGGCAAGGAGCACTTCGAGGAGCTGCTCGCCCACACCGGCCCGGACGCGTGGGAGGACGAGCACTTCGCCGCCCGCTTCGCGTTTTTCGGGCAGACCTCGCGGGATGTACGGATGCGGGTGCTGGAAGGCCGCCGCAGCCGTCTGGAGGAGCGTCTCGAGAAGATGCGCGCCTCCCTCGCCCGCACCCGGGAGCGGCTGGACGACTACACCCTCGAACTTCAGCGCCACGGCATGGAGTCCGTGGAGCGCGAGGTCCGCTGGCTGAACGAGCTGATCGAGAGCGAGCGGGCCGGGCGTGACAAGCGCAACGGCCCGGACCAGTGAGCTCTGCACCCCGCAGGGCTTCGTCGAGTACAAACAGGGAGCAACCGGAATGGGTTCGGTTCGCGTAGCGATCGTCGGTGTGGGCAACTGCGCCGCCTCGCTGGTGCAGGGCGTCGAGTACTACAAGGACGCCGACCCCAACGGCCGCGTGCCGGGTCTGATGCACGTGCAGTTCGGCGAGTACCACGTCCGTGACGTCGAGTTCGTCGCCGCCTTCGACGTCGACGCGAAGAAGGTCGGTCTCGACCTCGCGGACGCCATCGGTGCCAGCGAGAACAACACCATCAAGATCTGCGACGTTCCGCAGACCGGTGTCACCGTGCAGCGCGGCCACACCCTCGACGGCCTGGGCAAGTACTACCGCCAGACCATCGAGGAGTCCGCCGAGGCCCCCGTCGACGTCGTCCAGGTCCTCAAGGACAAGCAGGTCGATGTCCTGGTCTGCTACCTGCCGGTCGGCTCCGAGGACGCCGCCAAGTACTACGCGCAGTGCGCCATCGACGCCAAGGTCGGCTTCGTCAACGCCCTCCCGGTCTTCATCGCCGGCACCAAGGAGTGGGCGGACAAGTTCACCGAGGCGGGCGTGCCGATCGTCGGTGACGACATCAAGTCGCAGGTCGGCGCCACCATCACGCACCGCGTGATGGCCAAGCTGTTCGAGGACCGGGGCGTCATCCTGGACCGCACGATGCAGCTGAACGTCGGCGGCAACATGGACTTCAAGAACATGCTCGAGCGCGAGCGCCTGGAGTCCAAGAAGATCTCCAAGACGCAGGCCGTCACCTCCCAGATCCCCGACCGCGAGCTGGGCGAGAAGAACGTCCACATCGGCCCGTCGGACTACGTGGCCTGGCTGGACGACCGCAAGTGGGCCTACGTCCGCCTCGAGGGCCGTGCCTTCGGCGACGTCCCGCTGAACCTGGAGTACAAGCTCGAGGTCTGGGACTCCCCGAACTCCGCCGGTGTCATCATCGACGCCCTGCGCGCCGCGAAGATCGCCAAGGACCGGGGCATCGGTGGCCCGATCCTCTCCGCCTCGTCGTACTTCATGAAGTCCCCGCCGGTGCAGTACTTCGACGACATCGCCCGCGAGAACGTCGAGAAGTTCATCAAGGGTGAGGTCGAGCGCTAGAAGCGCCGCCTCAGCCCCTCCGCACGGGTCCCCGGGTAATCCACCCGGGGACCCGTGCGTTGTGTGAGGCTGTGGACCATGCCTGTTGTGCGTGATCTGCGCGTGCTGCTCCGGCTGCGAGATTTCCGCCGCCTGCTGGCGGTCAGGCTGCTGTCCCAGGCCGCCGACGGCGTCTACCAGGTCGCGCTCGCCGCGTACGTCGTCTTCTCCCCCGAGAAAGAGGCGTCCCCCGCGGCCATCGCCTCCGCCATGGCCGTCCTGCTGCTGCCCTACTCCCTCCTCGGGCCCTTCGCCGGCGTCCTCCTCGACCGATGGCGTCGCCGACAAGTGCTGCTCCACGGCAACGTGCTGCGTGCCGCGTTGGCCGCCGTGACCGCGCTGCTCATCGTCGGCCGGGTGCCCGACTGGCTCTTCTACGCCTCGGCCCTCTCCGTCACCGCCGTCAACCGCTTCGTCCTCGCCGGGCTCTCGGCCGCGCTCCCCCACGTCGTCGACACCCCCGAGCGCCTGGTCATGGCCAACTCCGTCTCCCCGACGGCCGGCACCCTCGCCGCGACCGCGGGCGGCGGCCTGGCCTTCGCCGTCCGGCTCGCCGCTCCAGGGGGCCCGGCGTCCGACGCCTGTGTGGTGCTCCTCGGCGCGGTTCTCTACCTGTGCGGCGGTCTCTGCTCGCTGCGCATGCCCATCGGCCTGCTCGGGCCGGACGTCCCGACCCCGCCGACCCGACTGCGCACGGCCCTCGCCGTCACCACGCGGGGCCTCGTCGAGGGGCTGCGCCATCTGCGCGAACGGGCCGTGGCCGCCCGGGCCCTGGCGGCGATGGCGCTGATGCGCTTCTGCTACGGCGCGCTGACGGTCACCCTGCTGATGCTCTGTCGGTACGCCTGGTCCGACGACGACTCCGGTGGGCTGGCCCTGCTCGGCTACGCGGTCGCGGCCTCGGGGTTGGGGTTCTTCTCGGCCGCCGTCATCACCCCGTGGGCAGTCGGCCGGCTGGGGCGCCTGGGCTGGATGGTGGTCTGCGCCGCGACCGCGGCGGTCCTCGAGCCCGCCCTCGGGCTGCCCTTCGAGCCCGTGCCCATGCTGGTCGGCGCCTTCTTCCTGGGCCTCACCACACAGGGGGCCAAGATCGCCACGGACACCGTGGTCCAGGCATCGGTCGACGACGCCTTCCGGGGGCGGATCTTCTCGCTCTACGACGTGCTGTTCAACGTCGCCTTCGTGGGTGCCGCCGCTGTCTATGTGTATAAGAGACAGGATCATGGCGGTGGCCCTGCTCTACGCGGCGATTGCTGGGGGATTGGCCGTTTTTCGCCGCCGGTAAGTATTACATCAAGGCCACAGGACCGCAGGTGAGAGCGGCAATGTCATGAACACGGGATACGTTACGGGCTGCATTCGCCGATCGAATCTCACCCCCGCCGAAGGATCGCTGTGACCACTCCGCCGCCCGCCCAGAACCCGTACACCCCGCAGGGTGGCAACCCCTACGGCCAGC
>KL569380.1:71962-77500 GCA_000715685.1 Streptomyces lilacinus | reverse complement strand
CCCGGCCCCTACGGTCAGCAGCCGCCGGCCGCGCCGTACGGCCAGCCCGGCGGGTTCCCCACCGCCCCCGCGCCGGCCGCGGCCCCGTCCAGGGGCAAGAAGATCGGCAAGAAGATCGGCGGCATCGTTCTCGCCATCATCGCCAGCGTCGGCATCTACGTCGCCAAGCACATGATCCTGGACGACGACACCACGGTGCTGGGGGTCGGCGACTGCTTGCAGAACAAGGGCACGGACTCCAAGCCGGACATCAAGAAGGTCGACTGCACCGACAGCAAGGCGAGCCACAAGGTGCTCAAGAAGGTCGACGGCTCCACGCTGTACACCCTCGCCTGCAACAGCGTCGAGGGCACCACGGCGGCGCTCACCTGGGAGGAGCGCTCCGACAAGTTCACGCTCTGCCTGGGTGACGCCAAGAAGTAACCCGTCAGACGGCTCGGGGGCGGTGTTTCACGTGAAACACCGCCCCCGATCACGTTTCACGTGAAACATCAGGCCTTGTCGAGCGTCGCCCACCACTTCTTGAGCGCGGCGACGGCGGCCTCCCGCTCCATGGGGCCGTGCTCCAGCCGCAGCTCCAGCATGTGCTTGTACGCCTTGCCGACCTCCGGCCCGGGGCCGATGCCCAGGACCTTCATGATGTCGTTGCCGTCGAGGTCGGGGCGGATCGAGTCCAGCTCCTCCTGCTCCTGCAGCCGTGCGATGCGCTCCTCGAGCCCGTCGTAGGCCCGGGAGAGCGCGCCGGCCTTCCGCTTGTTACGGGTGGTGCAGTCGGACCGGGTGAGCTTGTGCAGCCGATCCAGCAGCGGTCCGGCGTCGCGCACGTACCGGCGGACGGCCGAGTCCGTCCACTCCCCGGTGCCGTAGCCGTGGAAGCGCAGGTGCAGCTCGACCAGCTTCGAGACGTCCTTGACCAGGTCGTTGGAGTACTTGAGCTTGGTCATCCGGGCCTTGGTCATCTTCGCGCCGACCACCTCGTGGTGGTGGAAGGAGACCCGGCCGTCCTTCTCGAAGCGGCGCGTCTTCGGCTTGCCGATGTCGTGGAGCAGCGCGGCGAGGCGCAGCACCAGGTCGGGGCCGCTCTCCTCGAGGTCGATGGCCTGCTCCAGGACGATGAGCGTGTGCTCGTAGACGTCCTTGTGCCGGTGGTGCTCGTCACGCTCCAGCCGCAGCGCGGGCAGCTCGGGCAGCACGAGCTTGGCGAGCCCGGTGTCGACGAGCAGCGTGAGGCCCTTGCGGGGGTGGTCGGACAGGATGAGCTTGTTCAGCTCGTCCCGGATCCGCTCGGCCGAGACGATCTCGAGGCGACCGGCCATGTCCGTCATCGCGGCCACGACCTCGGGCGCCACCTCGAAGTCCAGCTGGGCGGCGAAGCGGGCGGCCCGCATCATGCGCAGCGGGTCGTCCGAGAAGGACTCCTCCGGGGTGCCGGGGGTGCGCAGGACCCGCGCGGCGAGGTCCTCCAGACCGTTGTGCGGGTCGATGAACTCCTTCTCCGGCAGCGCGACGGCCATCGCGTTGACCGTGAAGTCGCGGCGGACCAGGTCCTCCTCGATGGAGTCGCCGTAGGAGACCTCGGGCTTCCGCGAAGTGCGGTCGTACGCTTCCGACCGGTACGTGGTGACCTCGATGTCGAAGTCCGACTTGCGGCATCCCACCGTTCCGAAGGCGATGCCGACCTCCCAGACCGCGTCCGCCCACGGCCGGACGATCTTCAGCACGTCCTCCGGACGGGCGTCCGTGGTGAAGTCGAGGTCGTTGCCGAGCCGGCCGAGCAATGCGTCGCGCACCGATCCGCCGACCAGGGCGAGCGTGAAGCCCGCGTCCTTGAAGCGGCGAGCGAGATCGTCGGCCACGGGGGAGACCCGCAGGAGCTCACTCACGGCACGACGCTGCACGTGGTTGAGCTCATTCGTCGACGGCGGGGTGAGGCTGTCATTGTTGGCGTTCGGCACAACAGAAGAGGGTACGTGTCCGCGCGCGCCGAGGCCTCCTCGTTATCGGGCGCTTCACGACAGCCCTCGCAAAGCAGGTGCAGCCCGGACAACGGGCCCGGCGGCGATCTTGTACTGCGGTCCGCAGCACTTCGTCACAGCGGGCCTCGTTACCATTCGTGGACGCACCATCCGACGACCACTGACGACGACGAGGGACGGACAGCGCGTGGCCGAGGCGGCAGAGTTCCAGGGGACGAGTTCCGCTCCTGCCTGCCGGTGGTTCCGGCGCACCGCGCTGCTGCTGGCCGGGGTGCTGCTGTTCGTGGGCCTCGGGCAGCTGCCGGCGGCCCCGGCCGCCGAGGCGGACTCGGGCGGCTCCCATGTGGTCGACGTCTCCCTCGACTCCGTGACGCCGGTCGCCCCCAAGCAGGACGACACGCTCGTCATCTCGGGCAGGGTCACCAACACCGGCAAGTCGACGATCGTCGGCGCCCACGTGGGGCTGCGGGTGGGGCCGCAGATCACCACGCGCAGCGACCTGGACGAGATCGGTGATCGCGCCCCCTTCGCACCGGGCACGGACGGCTCCGAGGTGGGCGGCAATCACGCCCAGAAGATCGACCCCCTGGCCCCCGGTGTCGGGCGCGACTTCACCCTGACCGTCCCGGCGAAGGACCTCGACCTCGGCAAGGACGGGGTCTACCAGCTCGGCGTGACCCTCTCCGGCCAGTCCGCCGGGCAGACCAACGAGCGGGTGCTGGGCATCCAGCGGACGCTCCTGCCCTGGCAGCCCTCCGGGACCGACGGCAAGAAGACGCAGCTGACGTTCCTGTGGCCGCTGATCTCCGCCACCCACCTCACCGCCCGGACCGAGTCCGACCAGCAGCAGACCCCGGTCTTCCCCAATGACGACCTGGCCGCGGAGCTGGCCCCCGGCGGCCGGCTGCAGCAGCTGGTGGCGCTGGGCAAGAACCTTCCGGTCACCTGGGTGATCGATCCCGACCTGCTCGCCACGGTCGAGGCCATGACCAAGAGCTACCGGGTCGGCGGGCCGAACGAGCAGGTCACCCAGGGCAGGGGCCAGGCCGTGGCCAAGCAGTGGCTCAACCAGCTGCAGGAGGCCGTCGCGGACCACCAGGTGGTGGCGCTGCCCTTCGGCGACCCGGACATCGCCTCGCTCGCCCACCGGGGCAAGGACGTCTCCGGCGCCCTGAGCCACCTCCAGTCCGCCACGGAGCTCGCCTCGACGACCGTCGACACGATCCTCGGGGTGAAGCCGCGCACGGACTTCGCGTGGCCGGTCGACGGCGCCGTCGACTCCTCGATCGTGGACGTGGCCACCTCGGCAGGCGCCCACAACGTGATCGCCCGCAGCGACAGCCTCCGCGAGCCCGGTGCCTCGCCCTACGCCCCCACGGCGGCCCGCCAGATCGGCGGCGGCAACACCGCGATCGTGGCGGACGCCCGGCTCTCCAAGGCCTTCGAGGGCGAGATGGTCAGGGCCGACGACGCCTCGCTCGCCGTGCAGCGCTTCCTCGCGCAGAGCCTCGTGGTCAACAAGCAGGCTCCGGAGAACGAGCGCAGCATCGTCGTCGCCCCGCAGCGCATGCCCACCACGAGCCAGGCACAGGCGATGGCGACGGCGCTCAAGGGCCTCACGGACGGCCGCTGGACCCAGCCCGTCGACCTGGGGACCGCGGCGAGGTTCCAGCCCGACCCCGCCGCCAACCAGCAGGTGCCCGGGACGGGCGCCTACCCGGACTCCCTGCGCGCGCAGGAGCTGTCCACGGAGGCGTTCGAGGCCATCCAGCGGACCCAGAGCACCCTGGACAGCTTCAAGGTCATCCTCACCTCCCAGGACCGCGTGGTCACCCCCTTCGGCAGCGCGATCATGCGCGAGATGTCCACCTCCTGGCGCGGCAACCCTCGGGGCGCCGCGGCGTTCCGGGACGCGGTCCAGTCCTACCTGGACCAGCTCACCCGCCAGGTCCAGCTCGTCAAGAAGTCCGACGCGACCCTCTCCGGGCGCAGCGCGACGATCCCGGTGACCGTGCACAACGGGCTGCTGCAGGGCGTGCGCGGCCTGAAGCTGGTCCTCACGTCCAACCAGCCGAACCGCCTCACGATCGAGGCGCCCCAGCCGGTCGAGATCGGCGGCGGACGGCAGCAGACGGTGAAGTTCGAGACGCGTGCCAACGCCAACGGTCCGGTCAAGGTGACGGCCCAGCTGTACGCGGAGGACGGCCAGCCGTACGGTGAGCCGATCACCTTCACTGTGCATGTCACCTCCATCACCCCTATGGTTCTGCTGGTCATCGCCGGTGGGGTCCTCCTCCTGGTCCTCGCGGGACTGCGCATCTACCTCCAGCGCAAGCGCGCTGCGGCCCGTAAGGCCGCGGGTGGCGGCCCCGACGAGGACGACGGCGGAGACTCGGGCGACGACGGCGGCCCCGGCGACGACAAGCCGGAGCAGCCGGGTGATCCGGCGGCGGAAACCGGAGCGCGGAACGGGGACCGGTCCGGCTCAGGTGAGAAAGTGGAACGTTGATGTGTGGTGGGGCCAGCCCGCCGCGGACGATGAGGTGGGGTAGCGATGAGCGCGCCGTACGACGGTGACCGCGGTCGGGGCACCGGCGGTGGGCAGCGGGACCAGTACCCGCCGACCCCGCCTGCCCAGAGCCCGCACGGCCAGACCCCGCCGGCCGCCGACCAGGGGCACCAGGGCCCGTACGCCCGGGACCCGTACCTGCGCGACGCCTACGCGTCGAACCCCTACCCCGGGCACGACCCGTCCGCCCAGGACCCGGTGAGCGACGCGCTGTACGACCGCGCGGCGCCGCCGGCACAGCCGGGCGCCTACCCGCCGCCGCCCGCTCCCCCGCACGCCTCCAACCCCCGCGTGTGGCCCCCGGCCCAGGCGCAGCGTGCCGAGGCGCCGGCTCAGCAGTACGGCGACCAGGACGCGACGCAGGTCATCGGCGTGGGCGGCTTCGGGGAGCAGCCTTCGGGCGATCACCCGCAGCGGGACGCCTTCGCCCACCTCTACCGCGACCAGCAGCAGCCGTACGAGCCCCCGCGGCCGGCCGGCCGGCAGGTCCCGGCTCCCGGCCCGTATGTCCCCCCGCCGGTCCAGCCCCCCGTGACCGAGCCCGTCGCCGAGCCGGAGCCGGAGGCCGCCGCGGCGGCGCCGGCGAAGAGCGGCGGCAAGGCGGCCGGCCTGCTGAAGTCCAGCGCCCTCATGGCCGCGGGAACGATGGTCTCCCGCGTCCTGGGCTTCGGCCGGAACCTCGTCATGGCCGCCGCGATCGGCGTCGGCACGCTCAACGACGACTACCAGGTCGCCAACGTCCTGCCGACGATGATCTACATCCTCGTCGGCGGCGGCGCGCTGAACGCCGTCTTCATCCCGCAGCTCGTCCGCTCGATGAAGAACGACGAGGACGGCGGCGAGGCCTACGCCAACCGGCTCCTCACCCTCGTCGTCGTGCTGCTGGCCGGCGTCACGACCGTCTGTGTGCTGGGAGCGCCGTTCTTCATCCAGGCGATGTCCCCGACCATCGCCGCCGACCCGGACCGGATGGACGTGGCGGTGGCATTCGCC
>KL569380.1:70316-71701 GCA_000715685.1 Streptomyces lilacinus | reverse complement strand
AGAGATGTGTATAAGAGACAGATGTTCTTCATGGGCGTCCACGTGGTCCTGGGCCAGATCCTCAACGCCCGGGGCAGGTTCGGCGCGATGATGTGGACCCCGGTCCTGAACAACATCGTCATCATCGCCACCTTCGGCTCGTTCATCTGGGCCTTCGGTCCCTTCACCGACAGCAAGGTCAGCGCCGCCACCATCACGCCCGAGGGCGTGCGGCTGCTGGGCCTCGGCACGCTGCTGGGCCTCACCGTCCAGGCCCTGGCGATGCTGCCCTACCTGCGCGACGCGGGCTTCCGCGTCCGGCCCCGCTTCGACTGGCGCGGCCAGGGCCTCGGCAAGGCCGCCGGCCTCGCCAAGTGGACCTTCTTCTTCGTGCTCGCCAACCAGCTGAGCATGGTCGTGGTCACACAGCTCGCCACCAAGGCCGGCGCGCTGGCCGAGAAGAGCGGACACACCGGTACGGGCATCACGGCCTACAACTTCGCGCTGCAGCTGTGGCAGATGCCGCAGGCCATCATCACCGTCTCCGTGATGACCGCCGTCCTGCCCCGGATCTCGCGCGCCGCCCACGACGGGGACGTCTCGGCCGTCCGTGACGACCTCTCCCACGGGCTGCGCACCTCGGCCGTCGCGATCGTGCCCTGCGCCTTCGCCTTCCTGGCGCTCGGCGTTCCCATGTCCACCCTGATGTTCTCGAGCGGCTCGGGCGCGGAAGGCGCGACCAACATCGGCTTCATCCTGATGGCCTTCGGCCTCGGCCTGATCCCCTTCTCCGCCCAGTACGTCATCCTCCGCGGCTTCTACGCCTACGAGGACACCCGGACGCCCTTCTACAACACCCTGATCGTCTCCGCGGTCTTCGCGGCGGCCGCCGCCCTGAGCTACTTCGTGCTGCCCGCCCGCTGGGCCGTCGCCGGCATGGCCGCCTCCTACGGTCTGGGGTACGCCGTCGGCGTCGGCGTCGCCTGGAGCCGACTGCGCACCCGGCTGGGCGGCGACCTGGACGGCTCGCACGTCATCCGCACCTACGCCCGCCTGGTCGGCGCGTGCATTCCCGCGGCCCTGATCGGCGGCGCCGTCGCTTACGGAATCGGTCAGGTTCTGGGCAACGCCGTCATCGGTTCACTCGCGTCCCTGGTCGGCGGAGGACTGATCCTGATCGTGGTCTTCTACATCGCCGCGAAGCGGATGCGCATCGAGGAATTGACCGCCATGGTCGGTATGGTTCGCGGCCGCCTCGGTCGCTGACCGGAGCGCAACCATCGCCCGCCGCCGCGTGTCGTGCATAGCGCCGGACTGTGGGCACAATTGTCTTGGCTGTGGACAGCGTGCAACGGATGGGGAGGCAGGAACGACGGTGGCGGAACGGAGCACGGCTGCCGTCGACG
>KL569380.1:68077-70052 GCA_000715685.1 Streptomyces lilacinus | reverse complement strand
ACCACTGACCGCCGAGGCGGGGCAGGCCACGACCGACGGGGCGACGGCCCAGGAAAAGGTCAGCACCCACAAGGACACCCAGCGCGCGGAGAGCGAAAGCCCCGCGCGCGACGCACAGCAGACCGAGCCGCACAGCGGTCACAAGCTCGCCAGAAGGTACCGCCTGGAGGAGTGCGTCACCCGTCTGGAGGGATTCAGCAGCTGGCGTGCCGTCGACGAGAAGCTGCGGCGCGCGGTCGGCGTCCACCTCCTGCCCGCCGACCACCCCCGCGCCCGGCCCGTCCTGGCCGCCGCCCGCTCGGCGGCCCTGCTGGGCGACCCCCGCTTCGTCCAGGTCCTCGACGCCGTCGAGGAGAACGACCTCGTCTACGTGGTCCACGAGTGGCTGCCCGACGCCACCGAGCTGACCCCCGTCCTCGCCTCGGGCCCACTCGAGCCGCACGAGGCGTACCAGCTCGTCAGCCAGGTCTCGCAGGCCATGGCCGCGGCCCACCGCGAGGGCCTGGCCCATCTGCGGCTGAACCCCGGCTCCGTGCTCCGCACGGAGACCGGCCAGTACCGGATCCGGGGCCTCGCCGTGATGGCCGCCCTCCGGGGCATCACCTCCGACCACCCCCAGCGCACGGACACCGAGGCCATCGGCGCGCTCCTGTACGCCGCGCTCACCCAGCGCTGGCCGTACGAGGGCAACGCCCACGGTCTGTCCGGCCTGCCCAAGGGCGTCGGCCTCATCGCCCCCGACCAGGTGCGCGCCGGGGTCCACCGAGGCCTGTCGGAGCTCGCCATGCGGGCCCTGGTCAGCGACGGCGCCACCGCCTCCCGGCAGGAGCAGCCCTGCACCACGCCGGAGGAGCTGGCCAAGGCGGTCGCGGCGATGCCGCGCATCCGGCCGCCGGAGTCGGCCTACGCCACGCCGCCGCCCTTCCCGCGCGCCCACCCGTCGCCGCGCGGCGGCGGACCGGTCGCGCCCCTGCCCGTCCCCCCGCCGGCCCCGCTCGAGGGCCGCACCGGCCGCGCCCTGAAGTGGACGGTCTCGGCACTGCTCATCGCCGCCCTGGGCCTGGGCAGCTGGCAGCTCGCGGACACGCTCCTCAAGGACGGCGAGTCGGACACCCCGCGCTCGCAGTCGTCGGGGGACGAGCCGAAGGAATCCGGCCCCGGTCCGATCCGCATCGCGGGGGCCCGGGAGTACGCGCCCGACGGCCAGCCCCAGCAGAGCGACAAGGTGGGCGCCACCTACGACGACGACCCCGACACGCTCTGGCGGTCGCGTTCCTACAACGAGGGGCCGCCGCTCTCTCCGTTCAAGGCGGGCGTCGGCATCGTCTACGACCTCGGGGAGAAGCAGAAGCTCAGCGACGCCACCATCCAACTGCGGTACGGCGGCAACCACACGAAGCTGTCGCTCTACGCGGTCGACTCGCTGAGTCCGTCGTCCCCACCGAGCGCGATGAAGCCGCTGTCGACGGAGCAGACGTCCGGCAAGACCGTGAAGATCGCGCTCAAGGAGCCGGCCGAGACCCGGTACGTCCTGCTGTGGATCACCGACGTGCCCTACTCTCCGTATGACTCCAAGACCTACAGCCAGGCCGGCTACAAGCAAGCCATCACCGAAGTGAAGTTCGCCGGCTGACGGCGGGGTCACGTCGCTCAAGGGGGAGGGCTCGACGGTGGACGACGTCCCGCATGACGGCGCGAGCGACGCCGAGCTCCTGGCGCGGCATGTGGACGGCGACCCCGACGCCTTCGGCGAGATAGTGCGGCGCCATCGGGACCGGCTCTGGGCCGTCGCGCTGCGCACGCTCGGGGACCGGGAGGAGGCCGCCGACGCCGTCCAGGACGCCCTGGTCTCCGCCTACCGCGCCGCCCACACCTTCCGCGGCCAGTCCGCCGTCACCACCTGGCTGCACCGCATCACCGTGAACGCCTGCCTCGACCGGGCCCGCAAGGCCGCGTCCCGCCGCACCGCACCGCT
>KL569380.1:66962-67804 GCA_000715685.1 Streptomyces lilacinus | reverse complement strand
GTGTATAAGAGACAGCCTCGAGCCCCATGAGTCCGCCGCCGCCCCCGCGGAGCGCGGAGACCTCCATCGCGAGCTGATTCAAGCCCTCGCCAAACTGCCGCCGGATCAGCGGGCCGCACTCGTCCTCGTGGACATGCAGGGCTATCCGGTCGCCGAGGCGGCCGAGGTGCTGGACGTTCCGGCCGGCACGGTGAAGAGCAGATGCGCCCGGGGTCGGGCACGGTTGCTGCCGATGCTCACCCATCTGCGCCCGGACGGCAGGGGTAGCCCCACCGCCGAGAGGGAAAGGAACCGGTCGCAGGGGACGTCCGTCCCACCACCGGCAGGACCGAGCGACACAGACGCAGTGAAGGGCGGAGGTGGGCGAGCGTGACTTCAAGGACCGGCACGGATGGGCACCCGGAGGTCGCGGAGATCTCCGCACTCACCGAAGGTGTCCTCTCCCCTTCCCGGACCGCGGACGTCCGGGAACACCTCGCGGGGTGCGATCTGTGCGAGGACGTACGGAGCTCGCTGAGCGAGATCCGCGGGCTGCTGGGCACCCTGCCCGGGCCCACGCGCATGCCCGTCGACATCGCCGAGCGGATCGACGCGGCGCTCGCCGCCGAGGCCCTGCTGGACGCCACCGCCCCCGAGGCGACGACGGATGTTTCACGTGAAACGGCGTCCCGAAGCAGCATGCTGCGCGAGGCCACGCCACGCGCAGCGGCCGCCGGCGCACGCGACCACGTTTCACGTGAAACACAGCGGCGTGAAACACGACCCCGCGAAACCGCGGACCGCGACCGCCCGGCCGGCCGCCCCCGTGGTGCTGTCGGCCCGGGCCGGCAGATCGTCGGCGG